>CAZVHU010000200.1:0-4974 GCA_964627075.1 uncultured Enterobacteriaceae bacterium
GGCCGCTGCTGCTGCCGGTGACGCTGGTGGTGGTGGTGTTCTCGGTGATCCAGACGTTTTCCGACTTCCAGCTCATCTACGTGCTCACCGGCGGCGGCCCGGCGAACTCGACGCACCTGGTGGCGACCTACGCCTACCAGATCGGCGTCGCCTCCGGGCTGCTGGGCGAAGGGGCGGCGATTTCGCTCTTCATGTTCCCGGTGCTGTTCCTGGTGGTGTGGTTCCAGCTGCGCTTCCTGAAGCGCACGGAAGGGGCTTGAGGCGCGGCGCTTGAGATGCGGGGCCTGAGATGCTGATCGAGCGCAAGTGGAAGAAGTGGGTCTACTTCTACGTCCCGATGGCGGCGTTCATCGTCTTCACGCTGTTCCCGTTCTACTGGATGGCGGTGACGGCGTTCCGCCCCGACGAGGAGCTGTACCGCACCTGGCGGCAGGCGAACGCGACGCCGTTCTGGACGCTGCAGCCGACCCTCGAGCACATGAAGGGGTTGATGCAGACCACCGCCTTCCCGCAGTGGCTCTGGAACACGATGCTGATCGCGATCGTGTCGACGATCATCTCGCTCATCTGCGGCATGTTCGCCGGCTACGCGCTCGCGCGCCTGAAGTTCCGCGGCTCCGAGTTCCTCGGCACCGCGATCTTCATCACTTATCTCGTGCCGCAGACGCTGCTGTTCATCCCGCTCGCCGACATCATCCGCGGCATGCAGCTCGGCAACTCGCCCTGGGCGCTGATGCTCACCTACCCGACGTTCCTGATCCCGTTCTGCACGTGGCTCCTGATGGGCTACTTCAAGACCATCCCCAAGGAGCTGGAGGAATGCGCGCGCATCGACGGCGCGACGCGCTTCGGCGCCATGGTGCGCATCATCTTCCCGGTGGCGGTGCCCGGCATCCTGTCCGCGGGCATCTTCGCCTTCACGCTGTCGTGGAACGAGTTCATCTACGCGCTCGTCTTCATGTCGTCGGCCGAGCTGAAGACGGTGCCGGTGGGGGTGGTCTCCGAGCTGATCCGCGGCGACATCTTCTTCTGGGGCCAGCTGATGGCCGGCGCGCTGCTCGGCTCGATCCCGGTGGCGCTGGTGTACTCGTTCTTCGTCGAGTATTACGTCACCGGCCTCACCGGCTCGGTGAAGGGCTAGAGGCAGACATACAAGGGCACGGGCAAGTGGCGAACGTCTCCATCCGCAAGCTGAACAAGAAGTACGACAACGGCTTCCATGCCGTGAAGGACGTGGACCTCGAGATCCGCGACAAGGAGTTCATGGTGCTCGTGGGCCCCTCGGGCTGCGGCAAGACCACCACGCTGCGCATGGTGGCAGGGCTGGAAGAAGTCACCGCGGGCGAGATCCGCATCGGCGAGCGCGTGGTGAACGACCTGCCGCCGATGGACCGCGACATCGCCATGGTGTTCCAGAACTACGCCCTCTACCCGCACAAGAGCGTGTTCGACAACATGGCCTTCGGCCTGCAGATGCGCAAGTACCCGAAAGTCGAGATCGAGAAGCGCGTCAAGGAGGCGGCCGAGATCCTCGGCATCGAGTCGCTGCTCGATCGCAAGCCGCGCCAGCTCTCCGGCGGCCAGCGCCAGCGCGTCGCCGTGGGCCGCGCCATCGTGCGCCACCCCGAGGTGTTCCTGTTCGACGAGCCGCTTTCCAACCTCGACGCCAAGCTCCGGGTGCAGATGCGCGTCGAGCTGAAGCGCCTGCACGAGCGGCTGGAAACCACCGCCATCTACGTCACCCACGACCAGGTCGAGGCGATGACGCTCGGCGACCGCGTGGTGGTGATGAAGGACGGCTGGGTGCAGCAGGTGGGCGAGCCGCTCGAGCTCTACGGCAAGCCGGCGAACAAGTTCGTCGCCGGGTTCATCGGCTCGCCGGCGATGAACTTCGTGGACGTGCGCATCAGCGAGACCGGCGGCGCCCTCTGGGCCGAGGCCGAAAGCCTGCGCGTCAGGGTGACGCCGGCATTGGTCGAGCGCGTGCGGGCGCACAACGGCAAGCGCGTGACGCTCGGCGTGCGCCCCGAGGCGCTGCACCTCGCCAGCGGCGCGGATGCGGCCGACTACTCTTTCGCCACCTCGGTGGACGTGGTCGAGCCGCTGGGCAACGAGATCCTGCTCAACTTCCGCAGCGGCGGCGTTCAGATGGTGGCGCGCGTCGATCCCAGCGTGCGCGTCAAGATGCACGACAACATCCGCCTCGCGCTCGACCCCGGGCGCATGCACTTCTTCGACACGCAGAGCGAAGCCGCGATCTAGGAAGGTGACTCGCGGTCGCGGTGCGATAATCGCGCGCCGATGAGGTCCCCGCAGCTGAAGTCCCTGGATACCGACATCCTGATCCTCGGCTCGGGCGGCGCCGGACTGTTCGCCGCGCTGCACGCGCAAGCCGCGGACCCGTCGCTCTCGATCACCGTCGCGGTGAAAGGACTGCTGGGGAAAAGCGGCTGCACGCGCATGGTGCAGGGCGGCTACAACGTGGCGCTCGATCCGCGCGATTCCGTCGAGCGGCACTTCATGGACACCATCGAGGGCGGCAAGTGGCTGCCCGACCAGGAGCTCGCCTGGAAGCTGGTGACGCTGGCGGTGGAGCGCATCCGGGAGCTGGAGAACGAGCTGGGGTGCTTCTTCGACCGCAACCCGGACGGCACCATCCACCAGAAGGCCTTCGCCGGGCAGACGTTCGACCGCACGGTGCACAAGGGCGACCTCACCGGCATCGAGATCATGAACCGGCTCGCCGAGCAGGTCTGGGCGCGCGACATCGGGAGGCTCGAGGAGCACCGCGCGCTCGAGCTGATCAGGACCCGGGACGGCGCCGCGATCGCCGGCGTGCTGCTCGTGGACATGCGCACGGGCGAAATCCTGCTCGCGCGCGCCAAGGCGGTGCTGCTCGCCACCGGCGGCGGGCCGACGATGTACCGCTACCACACGCCCTCCGGCGACAAGAGCTGCGACGGCCTGGCGATGGCGCTGCGCGCGGGGCTGCCCTTGCGCGACATGGAGATGGTGCAGTTCCACCCGACGGGCCTCTTGGCCGGCACGCACACGCGCATGACGGGCACCGTGCTGGAAGAGGGCCTGCGCGGCGCGGGCGGGCATCTATTGAATGGAGAAAAACGTCGGTTCATGCCGGACTACGACCCGCTCGCCGAGCGCGCGACGCGCGACTTCGTCTCGCGCGCGATGTATGGCGAGATTCGCGCCGGCCGCGTCACGCCCAACGGCGGCCTGTGGATCTCGATGGCGCACCTCGGGCCGGAGAACGTGCGGCGGCAGTTCAAGGGGATGGTCGAGCGCTGCGCCGATTGCGGCTTCGACCTCGCCGGAGGGCTCGTGGAGGTCGTCCCCACGGCGCACTACATGATGGGCGGCGTCGAATTCCGCGGCGACTGCTCGACCGAGCTGCCGGGGCTTTTCGTTGCGGGCGAGGATTCGGGCGGCGTGCACGGCGCCAACCGCCTCGGCGGCAATGGCGTCGCGAATTCCACCGTGTTCGGCGGCGTGGCGGGCGAAACGATGGCGGCGTGGGTAAGGCGAGAGGGCGCGCTGCGCGAACCCGACCGCGGTGCGCTCGAGGCCGCCATCGCGCGCGCCACGCCGCGCCGGGGCGCGAAGCACGGCTCGCTGGAGCCCGTGCGCGAGCGGCTGCTCGACCTGATGTGGCACAAGGTCGGCATCATCCGCAACGGCCGCGACCTGCAAGCCGCGATCTCGGAGCTCGAGGCGATCGAAGCGGAGCTCGAGGCGGGCGGCATCGCGGACACGAACCGAGCCTTCAACCTGAGCTGGCACGACTGGCTCAACCTCAGGAGCCTTGCGCAGGTGAGCAAGGTGATCGCGCAGGCGGCGGCCGCGCGCGAGGACTCGCGCGGGGCGCACTTCCGCGAGGATTTCCCCGAGGCGGGCCCGCTCGAGCGCTCGGCCTACTCGAGCGCGCGGCTGCGCGGCGGGCGCCTGGCGATCGAGATGAAGCCGGTCGCCTTCAGCCGCGTGCGCCCCGGCGAAACGCTCCTCGGCGAGCCGGCTGCAGCGGCCGGAGTGTAAAGTCTCACTTTACACTTCTGCCCCTGGCGGCCGGGTGCCGCTTCCTGCGGGCCGTTTGCCTTGGCGGCGCTTCGCCCTTCAGCAGCGCGCGCAGGCTGCGATCGAGCGCCGGCAGGTCGCGCTTCGCCACCTGCCACACGGTATCGAGATTGACCCTCAGGTAGCCGTGGATCAGGCGGTGGCGCATGCCGACGATGTCGCGCCACGGGACGGCCGGGTTGCGCGCCGCAAGATCCGGCGAGACGCGGCCGGCGGCCTCGCCGAGGATTTCGAGGTTGCGAATCACCGCATCCTGCAGCAGCGGCGAACGCAAGAATGCGGCGCGGCTCTTGCGTCGGATGTAGCCCCGGACGCGCTCGATCGCGCCGAGCACGTGCAGGAGATAAGCGGTGTCGCGAGGACCTGTATCGCTCATAACGACACCGCCTCGCCCAGCGCCGCCTCGCGCCAGGCATCCGGCAAGTCCTGCTCGGTGACGAGGTCCACGCGCACGCCAAGCAGGTCTTCGAGCTCCCGCTGCGCGCGAGAGAGGTCGAGCAGCGACACGCCGCGGCGCGCCTGCACCAGCAGGTCGAGGTCGCTTCTCACGGTATCGGTGCCGCGCGCGGCGGAGCCGAATACGCGTGGCCGGCTCAGGCCGTGGCGTGCAAGCACCCTCAGGATCGCGCCGCGCCGGCCGATGAGCGCGGCCGACGGGCGAACGTTCGGACGAGCCGGGGCCGTTGATCCCCGCCCCGCCACCGGCCGGGCGGCCGCAGGCGACGCGAGCGCCTTCAACGGGGCATAGCAGGGGCTTGCCGGCTCGGCCGCGATCAGCCTTTGCCTGCCGACGCGCCGCTCGCGCACGATGCCCGCGGCGAGCAGGCGGTCGACCTCGCGCCGGATGGCGCCCGAGCCGCCGCCGGAGCGCTTGACCAGCGCGTT
>CAZVHU010000201.1:0-4962 GCA_964627075.1 uncultured Enterobacteriaceae bacterium
TCGGCGAGTTCCAGCTGATGCAGGGCAAGCTCGCCGACATGTACACCACGTTCTCCGCCTGCCGCGCCTACGTCTACGCGGTGGGCCAGGCACTCGACCGCGGCGAGACCACGCGCAAGGACGCCGCCGGCGCGATCCTCTACGCAGCGGAAAAAGCGACCTGGATGGCGGGCGAGGCCATCCAGGCGCTCGGCGGCATGGGCTACATCAACGAGACCCCCGCCGGGCGCCTGTGGCGCGACGCCAAGCTCTACGAGATCGGCGCCGGCACCTCCGAGATCCGGCGCTGGCTGATCGGGCGCGAGCTGTTCGCCGAGACCGCGTGAGATGGACGGGCCGCTCGAAACCTATCGCGGGGTGGTGTACCCCTGGCAGTGCGACCACATGGGGCACATGAACGTGATGTGGTACGTGGGCAAGTTCGACGAGGCGACCTGGAACCTGTTCGCGGCGATAGGCATGACGGCCGCGTTCCTGCGCGGCAACCGCCGCGGGATGTCGGCGGTGCAGCAGAACATCAGTTACCGGCGCGAATGCACCGCCGGCGACACCCTGTCGGTCCACTCGTCGGTGCGCGAGATGCGCGAGAAAGTCCTGCGTTTCGTGCACGAGATGCGCAATACGGAATCGGGCGAGATCGTTGCGGTGTGCGAGCTCACTGGAGTGCACATCGACACCGTGAAGCGCAAGGCGTGCCCGTTTCCGGACAGCATCCTGCAACGCGGGCGCGAGCTGCTACGCCCGGACAATGGCGCGTCGCGCTGAATGAGTGTCGGGCACGTGTCCCGGATGACGACACCCTTTTCGGAGAGCCTTGGGCTGCGCCTGCCGATCATCCAGGCGCCGATGGCCGGCGGCCCGTCTTCGCCGGAGCTGGTCGCGGCGTGCTCTGCGGCGGGCGTGCTCGGCTCTTTCGGCTTCGCCTACACGCAGCCCGAGGAGATGAGAAAGCAATCCGCGTGGGTGCGCGCAAGGACCGACAGGCCATTCGGCATCAACCTGTTCGTGTCACCGCAGCCTCCCGCCATCGATGCCGTGCACCAGAGCGCGGCGATCGCAGCGCTCGCGCCGTGGTATGCCGAGATGCAGCTGCCGGCGCCGCAGCCGGTGGCGCCGCCCTACGTGCCGGAGCTGGAAGCGCAGCTCGCCGCGGTCGCAGAGATCGGTCCCGCGGTTTTCACCGCGCACCTGGGCGAGCTGGAATCGAAATGGGTCGCGAAGCTCAAGGCGCTCGGCATCAAGCTCGGCGCAAGCGCCACCTGCGTCGCCGAAGCGAAGCGCATCGAGGCGCTCGGCTTCGATTTCGTCATCGCCCAGGGCGGCGAGGCCGGAGGTCACCGCGGGACCTACCTGCGCGAGGCGCACGAGGCGCTCACCGGAACGCTCGCGCTCACGCGGCTTGTCGTGCGCGCGGTGAAGATTCCGGTGGTCGCCTCGGGCGGCATCATGGACGGGGCCGGCATCGCCGCGGTGCTCGCGCTCGGCGCGCAGGCCGCGCAGCCCGGCACCGCCTTCATCCCCTGCCCCGAGAGCGGCGCGCCCGAAGTGCACAAGCAGGCCGTCCTCGCGGCGCGCGAAGACGACACGCGCATCACCGAGCGCTTCTCGGGACGCGCCGCGCGCGGCCTCGCCAACCGGTTCCTGCGCGAGGCGGAAGCGAAGCACCTGCCGAAGATCGCGTTCCCGGCGCAGAACAAGCTCACCGTGCCGCTGCGCCAGGCCTCGGCCAGGGCGGGCAAGCCCGATTTCTACGCCCTGTGGGCCGGACAGGCGGTGGCGCTTGCGCGCGCGCTGCCCGCCGCGGAATTGATCGCAAGACTCGAAGCCGAAACCCTCGAGGCGCTCGAGCGCCTCTCCACTCTCGTGAAGGAGTAAGCCATGCAAGCCGACCCGATCGTCATCGTCTCCTGCGCCCGCACCCCGATGGGCGGTTTCCAGGGCGAACTGAAAGGCTTTGCCGCACCGGAACTCGGCGCCGCCGCGATCCGCGCCGCGGTCGAGCGCGCGAAGATCGAGCCCGAGGTGGTGGAGGATGTCATCCTGGGTTGCGTGCTGCCGGCAGGCCAGGGCCAGGCGCCTGCGCGCCAGGCCTCCCTCGGCGCCGGGCTGCCGCTCGCCGCGGGCTGCACCACCGTCAACAAGATGTGCGGCTCGGGCATGAAGGCGGCGATGTTCGCGCACGATCTGCTCGCCGCGGGCAGCGCCGAGGTGATCGTCGCCGGCGGCATGGAATCGATGAGCAACGCGCCCTACCTGCTGCCCAAGGCGCGCGCCGGGCTTCGCATGGGCCACGGCCAGGTGCTGGATCACATGTTCTACGATGGCCTGGAGGACGCCTACGACAAGGGGCGGCTCATGGGGACGTTTGCCGAGGACTGCGCGCAGAAATACGCCTTCAGCCGCGAGTCGCAGGACGAGTTCGCGATCGCCTCGCTCACGCGCGCGCAGAAGGCGAACAGGGAAGGCCACTTCGCCTGGGAGATCACGCCGCTCGCGATCAAGGCGGGCAAGGAGGAGCGCTTCGTGGAAATTGACGAGCAGCCCTTCAAGGCGAATTTGGAGAAGATCCCGGCGCTCAGGCCCGCGTTTCGCAAGGACGGCACGGTGACGGCGGCGAACTCCAGCTCGATCTCCGACGGCGCCGCGGCGCTGGTCATGATGCGGCGCTCCACTGCCGAAAAAAGGGCTCTGACCCCTATTGCGGCGGTCGTCGGGCACTCGACCCACGCGCAGGAGCCCGGCTGGTTCACGACAGCCCCGGTGGGCGCGATCGCGAAGCTGTTCGAGCGCACCGGCTGGAGCCCGGGGAACGTCGACCTCTACGAGATCAACGAGGCCTTCGCGGTGGTGACGATGGCGGCGATGAAGGAGCACGGCCTGCCGCACGACAAGGTGAACGTGCACGGCGGCGCCTGCGCGCTCGGCCACCCGATCGGCGCCTCGGGGGCGCGGATCCTCGTCACGCTCATCGGTGCGCTGCGCAAGTACGGCGGCAAGAGAGGCGTCGCGTCGCTCTGCATCGGCGGCGGCGAGGCGACCGCGATGGCGATCGAGATGCTCTGAGCGTGAAGGCGACCAAGCGCTCGCTGCAGGCGCTGCTCGACAGGGAGCGGTTCCTGCGCCCCTGGGGCTTTCGCGTGGTGCGCGCGAGCGAATCGGCCTGCACCGTCGAATTGCCGCACCAGCGCGCGCTCGAGCGTCCGGGCGGCATCATCAACGGGCCCGCGCTCATGGCGGCGGCCGACGTCGCCATGTGGCTCGCGATCAAGTCGCGCCTCGGCCTGAAGCACGACGCGCTCACTTCCGAGCTCAACACCTCGTTCCTCGCCCCGGCGAAGAGCGAGCACGTCTATTGCACCGCGAAGATCCTCAAGCTCGGGCGGCGCCGCATCTACGGGGTGGCCGAGTGCCACGGCGGCGGCGGGCGGCTTTTCAGCCACCATACCGTCACCTACGTCCGGCCCGACTGACCATGCCGCTCGCGGAGCACCACCACAGCCTGCGCGAAGCCGTGCGCCGCTTCGCGCGCGAGCGCCTCGCGCCCAACGCCGCGCGCTGGGACCGCGAGAGCCATTTCCCGCGCGAGGAGGTCGCGGCCGCGGCGCAGCTCGGCCTCGCGGGCGTCGCGATTCCCGAGAAGTGGCACGGCGCCGGAATGGATTGCACCGCGCTCGCCATCGCCTGCGAGGAGATCGCCGCGGGCGACGGCGCCACCTGCACCATCGTGATGGTGAACAACCTCGTGGCCAACATCCTGCTCGGCTACGGCGACGACGCGCAGAAGGAGGAGTTCCTCAAGCCGGTCGCGAGCGGCGCGATGCTCGGCGCCTTCTGCCTCACCGAGCCGCACGCCGGGTCGGACGCCTCGGCGATCACCACGCGCGCGGAGAAGTCGGGCGGCCATTACGTGCTGAACGGCGTCAAGCAGTTCATCACCTCGGGCAAGAACGCGCACCTCGCCATCGTGTTCGCGGTCACCGGCAAGGGCGCCGGCAAGAAAGGCATCAGCGCGTTTGTCGTGCCGACCTCGAATCCCGGCTACAAGGTGGCGCGCATCGAGGAAAAAGCCGGCCAGCACGCCTCCGACACCGCGCAGATCGTGCTCGAGAACTGCAGGGTGCCGGTCGCCAACCGCCTTGCCGAAGAGGGAACGGGCTACCGCATCGCGCTCGCCAACCTCGAGACCGGGCGCATCAACGTCGCCGCGCAGGCGACCGGCATGGCGCGCGCCGCGCTGCAAGCCGCGCTCGCCTACGCAAAGGAGCGCAAGAGCTTCGGCCAGCCGCTGATCTCGCACCAGGCGGTGAACTTCCGGCTTGCCGACATGGCGACCGGCATCGAGGCGGCGCGCCAGCTCTACCTGCACGCGGCGCAGCTGCGCGACGCAAGCCGGCCCTGCCTCACCGAGGCCTCGATGGCGAAGCTGTTCGCCTCCGAGATGGCCGAGAAGGTGTGCTCGGACGCGATCCAGGTCCACGGCGGCTACGGCTACGTCTCGGACTTCCCGGTCGAGCGCATCTGGCGCGACGTGCGCGTGTGCAAGATCTACGAGGGTGCGAACGACATCCAGCGCATGCTCATCGGCCGCAACCTGGAGCAGGCCTGAGATGCCGGTCATCCGCAGCCAGCTAAACGCGCGCTCGGAAGAATTCCGGGCGAACAGCGAGCGCATGCGCGGCCTGGTGGCCGACCTGCGCGAGAAGGTCGGGCGCATCGCGCTCGGCGGCGACGAGGATGCGCGCCGCAAGCACGTGGAGCGCGGGAAACTCCTGCCGCGCGAGCGCGTGCGCCGGCTGCTCGACCCGGGCTCGCCTTTCCTCGAGATCGGCCAGCTGGCGGCTTTCGGCATGTACGGCGACGAGGCGCCGGGCGCGGGCATCATCACGGGAGTGGGCCGCGTCTCCGGGCGCGAGTGCGTGATCGTGTGCAACGACGCCACCGTCAAGGGCGGCACCTACTTCC
>CAZVHU010000202.1:0-4894 GCA_964627075.1 uncultured Enterobacteriaceae bacterium
CGCGTCGCGCGCGAGGTGTTCAAGGAGCGCGGGGTGTAGGCTGCCAAGTGTAAAGCGTGACTTTACATGTCGCCGCCCTGCGGCCGCTCACGCGGCCGAGCGCGCGCGCTCGGCGAACAGCGACTCCATCTCGCGCCGCAGCCTGACCGCGGTCGAGTTCGCGTCACAGGCGATGTCGCTCCACTTCACCGGCTGGCCCGCGGGCACGGGCTTCACCAGCTTCCAGCCGTGCGCGAGCCCCAGCGGCACGCCGCCGAGCGCGTGGGCGCGCGCCGCCGGCATCAGCTTGCCGTAGACCGTGTAGCCACCTTCGCCGTCGAGCACCTCGCCGGCCTTCAGGTCGCGCTTGGCCGTGGCGACCACGTCGGCGTGCCAGCCGCTCGCGCAGCCGGTCGGCTCGCGGCGCAGGCCCGCTGAGGCAACCGAGATGCCGAGCTCGAAGCCGATCAGGTGCCAGCGCTTGTACATCACCGAGTAGCGGCCAGACGGGTCGGTGAGGAACTTGTACTCGCTGAAGCAGCGCCGGATGTATTCGGTCGCTCCCTCGAACACCACCCACATTCCGTTGCGGATGTCGTAGGGCACCGCCCTGCCGTCGCGGTAAAGCGACGACACGCACTCGACCTGCCCCTTGTGGTGCAGCACCCCGCCCGCCTCGCGCGGCCGCATGACGCTCGGCAGGTCGTCCACCGACACGGGCGGGAAATCCAGCCCCTCGGGCGCGGGCGTCAGGCCCGTGACGTTGCACACCGCGGTCAGCTCGATCGCGGGCTTCGATCCGTCGAGGAACGAATTGAACATCTTGGGATTGAGGCCGCCGAGCTTCGCCTGCTCGGCCGTGAGGCCCCAGTGGTCCCACACGGTCTCGGGCGTGGACTGGGCGAACTTCGGCAGCCACATGTGGCCGCGCCCCGCCGCCACGACCGGGAATCCGCAGGCGCGCGCCCAGTCCACGAGGTCGCACACGATCGCCGGCTGGTCGCCGTAGGCGAGGCTGTAGACCACGCCCGCCTCCTTCGCCTTGCGCGCGAGCAGTGGACCGCAGAAGGCGTCGGCCTCGACCGTCACCATGATGACGTGCTTGCCGTGGCGGAACGCGGCGAGCGCATGCTCCACGCCCGCCATCGGGTTGCCGGTGGCCTCGATGACGATGTCGATCTCCGGGTGCGAGCTCACCGCCTGCCAGTCCTGGGTGAGGTGCGTGCGCCGCGTCTTGAGCGCGGCGTCGAGGCTCGCCGCGTCCCAGCGCTCCGGCGGCCAGCCCACGCGCTCGAGGTTGGCACGCGCGTTGGCAGGCGACAGGTCCGCGATCGCGGCGAGGTGCACGCCGGGCGTGCTCGGCACCTGCGCGAGGTACATGGTGCCGAACTTGCCGGCGCCGATCAGGGCGACGCGCAGGGGCTTGCCCTGCGCCTCGCGCTCGCTAAGCATTCGATGCAGGTTCATGTCAGGCGTGCTCCTTCTCGAGCAGGCAGTCGTCGGGCAGCCATTCGATCGGGGTGAAGTCGCGGTGCGCGATGTACTCCGGGCGCTTGAAGGCGCGGATGTGGTTCGACACCGCGCACAGCGACAGGTACACGATGTTGCGGTTCCAGGGGCTCATGTTGCTGCCCGAGCCGTGCACCAGGTTCGAGTGGAACATGATGACCGCGCCCGGCGCGCCCTTGGGACACACGATGCCGCCGCGCGCGACCAGCCGCGCGATGGTGCCGTTGTCGATCGTCCACAGCGGGTAGCTCGTGGTCATGGTGTCGTGGCCGGCGTCGATCACGCCGCCCTTGTGCGAGCCCGGGATGAACATCAGCGGCCCGTTGAACTCGTTCACCTCGTCCAGGAACAGCGCGATGTTCATGGCGCGCGGCTCGGGCATCCCGTCGTCGCGGTGCCAGGTGCCGAAATCCTGGTGCCACTGCCAGACATCGCCGTCGAACGCCATCTTGCCGTTGATCTTGAACTGGTGCATGTAGAGCTTCTCGCCGAACACCTGCTCGACCGGCTCCACGAGGCGCGGATGGCGCGCGAGCTTGCCGAACGCCGGGTTGTAGGTGTGCGCCGCGAAGCTGGTGCGTGGCGTGACGCCATCCTTCTCGCGCACGACCTCCGGGCGATGCTCGGCGTAGATCTTCGGCACCTCGGCCGCGAGCACTGCCACCTCCTCGCGCGAAAACAAACCCGGGAAGAACAGGTACCCCTCCCCGTCGAACTGATTCAGCTGTTCCTTGGTGAGCTTCATGAATCACCTCCGGAGCTACAAAAAGAAGGAACACAAAGGCGCAGAGGAAAAGAAAGGGCGCAGAGAAAAGCGAAGAAAAGCAGGAGAAGGAAAGGCCGCAAAGATAACCGCGGGGGATGATCCGAGCACGTTACTCATGGCCCCGCTTCTCTTTGCGCCCTCTCCCGTCCCTTTCATTGACGTTCGCCTGGCATCTCTTTCAGCCCTTCTCGCCTTTGCCTTTCTTTGCGCTCTCTCTTTTCCTTTGCGCCTTTGCGTTCCTTCCTCTTGTTGCAAACTGTTCACTTGCCTTTGAACTGGGGCGCGCGCTTCTCCATGAAGGCGCGGCGGCCTTCCTTGTGGTCGTCGCTCGCGAAGCAGGCCTCGACCATCTTGCGCGCGGCGGCGAGGTCGCGGTCGTCCTCGTCCTTCATCCACTGCTGCACCGCGAACTTCGCCGCCTTGACCGTGAGCGGCGCGTTTTCCGCGATCATCGCGCAGTAATCGGCAACTGTCTTCTCGAGCTGCGCCGCGGGCACCACGCGGCTCACGAACCCCATGCGCAGCGCGTCGGCGGCGTCGAACTTGCGCGCCGAGACGAAGATGTCCACGGTGTTGGCCGCGCCGATCACGTTGACGAAGCGCCGCACCCCCGTCGGGCTGTAGCCCAGGCCGAGGCGCGCCGCCGGCATGCGGAACACCGCGTCCTCCGAGCAGATGCGCAGGTCGCACGCGGCGGCGAAGCCCAGCCCCCCGCCCATGCAGATCACGCGGATGCGCGCGATCACGGGCTTGGAGCACACCATGGGAGCACTGTAGCCCTTCTCGACCGCCTTGTTGTACTCGGCCTGCGCGTGCGCCGTGCCGCGCAGCGACTCGAACTGCGAGATGTCGGCGCCCGAGATGAACGCCTTGTCGCCGTCGCCCGCGACCACGATCACGCGCACCTCCGGGTCGGCGTCGAGCTCCGCCATGCGCGCCGGCACCGCGCGCCACATGTCGTAGCTCATCGCATTGAGCTTCCTCGGGTTGGAGAACAGCAGCGTCGCCACCGCGCCCTCCTTCTTCGTGATCAGTTCCGCCATCGATGTTCCTATATGACCCTGTCCTTCCTGAACTGCGCGATCGCCGTGTCGTCGTAGCCGATCTCGCGCAGGATCTCGTCGCTGTGCTCGCCGTGCTCCGGCGAGGCGGTCGCCAGTCGCGCCGGCGTGCGCGACAGCTTCACCGGCTGGTTGATGAGATTGAGCTTGCCCAGCCTCGCGTGCGGCACCTCGGCCGCGGCCTGCAGGTGGCGCACCTGCGGGTCCGCGAACACCTTGTCCATGGTGTAGATCGGGCCGCTCGGCACGCCCGCGCGGTTGAGGATCGCGACCCACTCGTCGCTCGTCTTCGCCGCGAATGCCTTGTTGAGCTCGGCGTTCAGCCCGGCGCGATTCCTGGACCGCCCCTCCGCGTCGCGGTAGTCCGGGTGCTCGAACAGGTCCAGGCGGTCGACCGACTCGCACACGCGCTGCCACATGCGCGTGCCGGTCGCGGCGACGTTGATGTGGCCGTCGGCGGTGCGATAAGCCGAGGTCGGCATGCTGGTCGGGTGGTCGTTGCCGACCTGCTGCGGCACCTCGCCCGACATGGTGTAGCGCGCGGCCTGGAAGTCGAGCAGCTGGATCCCCGCCTGCAGCAGGTTCGACTGCACCCACTGGCCCTCGCCCGAGGCTTCACGCTCGAGCAGCGCGGTCATGATGCCGAGCGCGGCAAGCAACCCTGCGCCGACGTCGGCGACCGCGCAGCCCACGCGCATCGGCCCGCCGCCCGGCTGCCCGGTCACCGACATGATCCCCGAGAGTCCCTGCGCGATCTGGTCGAAGCCCGGCCGGTCGCGGTACGGGCCGTCCTGCCCGAATCCCGAGATGCTCGCGAGGATGATGCGGGGGTTGATTCTCTTCAACGACTCGTAGTCGATGCCCAGCCGGAACTTGACGTCCGGGCGGTAATTCTCGACCACGACGTCGGCGCCCTTCGCCAGGCGCGCGAAGATCTCCTTGCCCGCGGCCGACTTGAGGTCGAGCGCGAGCGAGCGCTTGTTGCGGTGCAGGTTCTGGAAGTCCGGCCCGTCGCGCGGCCCGCCCATGTCCTCGGGTTCGACCGCCTCGATCTTCACCACGTCGGCGCCGAAGTCGGCCAGCTGCCGCACGCAGGTCGGGCCCGCGCGCACCCGCGTCAGGTCGAGCACGCGAAAGCGCGCCAAGGCGCTGGAGGCGGCGACGCGGGGCATGCGGCGAGTTTATTCGTACTGCGGGCGCCCGGGAAAGGCATTTCAAGCGCATCGCCCGGGCGCCACGCCTTCCCAGCGGCTTGCTTAGTCGCTAGACTGCGGACCGCATCCAAGCATCCCTTGAGGGGGGAAAGCCATGCTGCCAAGACGCCTGATTCTGGCCATGCTCGCCGCGGCCGCGCTCGCCGCTGCGCCACTGCACGCGACCACGCTGAGATGGGCTGCGCAGAACGACATCCTGACGCTCGACCCGCACTCGCAGAACCACGCCACCACGATCGCGATCCTGCAGCATACCTACGAGGGCCTGGCCCGCTACAGCAAGGACTACAAGATCGAGCCGGCCCTCGCGGTGAGCTGGAAGCAGCTCTCTGACACGCACTGGCGCTTCAACCTGCGCAAGAACG
>CAZVHU010000203.1:0-4851 GCA_964627075.1 uncultured Enterobacteriaceae bacterium
CAGGCGCACCATCGCCATCATCATCCCGGGCAGCGTCTTGTCGCAGCCGGCGAAGGTGACCAGGCCGTCGTAGGCGTGGCCGCGCGCCACCGCCTCGACGCCGTCCGCGATCAGCTCGCGCGACACCAGCGAATAGCGCATGCCGCCGTGGTTCATCGACATCGAGTCGGCGACCGAGATCGAGGCGAAGTCGAACGCGACGCCGCCCGCCTCGCGCACGCCCTCGCAGGCCGCGCGCGCGAAGCCGCCGAGCAGCGCATTGCAGGGCGTCACGCGCCCGTCGGTCGAGGCGACGCCGATGAAGGGCCTGCCGATGTCGGCGTCAGACAACCCAAGGCCGCGCAGGAACGCGCGGTGCGGCGCGCGGTCGAGCCCCTCGACGGTGACGCGCGAGGGCAGGATCGGAATCGTCTTGCGGCGCGCCATGCGGGTCGCTATGTTACGCGTACAATCGTGCCGCGCTCAGAGCGCACCTCCGGGATCGGCATCCTCGGCGGGCGGGTGCACATGATGTTCGACGCCATCACCACGATGGCGCAGAACGCGCGCGCCGGGAAGATCAAGGCGCTCGGCACCACCGGCAGGACGCGCTCGAACGTGATGCCGGAAGTGCCGACCATCGCGGAAGCCGGCGTGCCGGGCTACGAGACCGGCATCTGGCTCGGCCTGATGGCGCCCGCGGGCACGCCCCGGCCGGTGCTCGAGCGGCTCAACGCCGAGGTGAACAAGGTGATCAACGCGCCCGAGGTGAAGGAGGCCTGGGAGAAGCAGGGTGCCATCCCGATGGGGATGGGCATCGACCAGTTCGACAAGTTCCTGCGCGAGGAGATCGTGAAGTGGGCCAAGGTGGTGGAAGTTTCGGGGGCGAAGGTCGATTGACGAAGCTGCGGGTCCTGAGCGCCGGCGCCGCGCAGGGGGTTGTAGGCGCGCTCGCGAAGCAGGCGGAATTCGAGATCGCCGGCAGCTTCGGTGCCGTGGGAGCCATGCGCGACAAGCTGCTCGCCGGGGAGCCCGCCGACCTCGTCATCCTCACCCGGGCGATGATCGACGGGCTTGCCGCGAGCGGCAACGTTCTCGCCGGCTCGCGCGCCGACCTCGGCACCGTGCGAACCGGCGTTGCGGTCCGCGCAGGCGACGTGGCGCCAAGGGTGGGGACGCGCGAGGCCTTGCGCGAGGCGCTCCTCGCCGCGGACGAGATCTACTGCGCCGACCCGGAGAAGGCGACCGCGGGGATCCACTTCGCCAAGGCGCTCGAGGGCCTGGGCATCCGGCAACAGGTGGCAGGCAGGCTGCGCGCGCACCCCAACGGCGCCACCGCGATGCGCGAGCTGGCGGCCTCGCGCGCCGAGCATCCGATCGGCTGCACCCAGGTCACAGAGATTCTCAATACGCCGGGCGCGGCGCTGGTTGGGCCGCTTCCCCGCGAGTTCGAGCTTGCGACGGTCTACTCGGCTGCGGTCGGGGCGCGCACAGCCGAACCGCGCGCGGCGAAGGAGTTCGTGGCGCTCCTTTCGAGCGAAACGACGCGCGAGGCGCGCCGCCGCGCCGGCTTCGAGTTCTAGAATAGCCTCCTTTCCCGTTCAGGATTGCGCCATGAGCCCACGCAAGAAGCCTCCTTTCCGCGCCGACCACGTCGGCAGCTTCCTCCGCCCCGCCGAGCTGCTCGAGGCGCGCGAGAAAAAGCAGAAAGGCGCGATCGGCGCCGCGCAATTGCGCGAGGTCGAGGATCGCGCCATCCGCGACATCGTCAGGTTCCAAGAGGACCTGGGGCTGGAAGGCATCACCGACGGCGAGTTCCGGCGCACCTACTTCCACATCGACTTCCTCGAGCAGATCGAGGGCGTGGAAGTGCGGCAAGGGGCGATGGGCAAGTTCCACGGCGCGAAGGGCGACGTGGATTTCGCCCCGCCCGTGATGCACGTGGTGAAGAAGCTGCGCCATGCGAAGCCCATCCAGCTCGCGGACTTCGACTACCTCAAGTCGGTGACGAAGAAGACGCCCAAGGTGACGATCCCCTCGCCCACCATGCTGCACTTCCGCGGCGGGCGCGGCGCGATCAGCAAGGAGGCGTATCCGGACCTCGAAGGCTTCTACGCCGACGTCGCCGCGGCCTACCGTGAGGAATTGCAGCAGCTCGGCAAGGCGGGCTGCAACTACGTGCAGCTGGACGACACCAACCTCGCCTACCTCTGCGACCCGAAGATGCGCGAGGGCGCGCGCGGCCGCGGCGACGACCCCGACTGGCTGCCACACCGCTACGCGAGCCTGATCAACGCCTCGATCGCCGGCCGCCCGGCCGGGATGACGGTGTGCATCCACCTGTGCCGCGGCAACTTCCAGAGCGCGTGGGCGGCCGAGGGCGGCTACGAGCCGGTGGCGGAGGCGCTGTTCCGCGAGCTGGCGGTGGACGGCTACTTCCTCGAGTACGACGACGCGCGCTCGGGCGACTTCTCGCCGCTCAGGTTCGTGCCCCCGGGCAAGATCGTGGTGCTGGGCCTCGTCACCACCAAGGTGGGCGAGCTCGAATCGAAGGACATGCTCAAGCGCCGCATCGACGAGGCGGCGAAGTTCGTGCCGATGGAGCAGCTGTGCCTGTCGCCGCAGTGCGGCTTCTCCAGCACCGTGCACGGCAACCAGATCATGCGCGACTCGCAGGCCGCGAAGCTGAAGCTCGTCATCGATACCGCGCGCGAGGTCTGGGGCACGGCGTAAGCCTGCCCTGGCACCTGCGCGACGACGGTCAGCCGGGCAGGCCGGCGCTGCGCAGCGTCTCCAGGTACGCCGCGCGCTGGGCAGCGTCGCGGAAGGGCTGGGTCGCGGCATAGCGCTCGACCGAGAACTCGGGATGGTCGCGCGCGATCGCCTTCGCCGCTTCGGCCGCCTCGTCGCCGCGCCCGAGGCGGCGCAACGCCGCCACCTTCAGGACGCGCGCCGCGACGAGCGCCGGGCTGACCCTTCCGAGCGTCACCAGCGCCTGCCCGGCCTGGCCGCCGAAATATTGCGCCGCCGCCATCAAGTACAGATACCAGCTCGGGTAGACCGGGTTGAACTCGACGGCGTCGCGCGCGTTCCGCAGGGCCTTTTCCCATTGCCCGTTGTAGAGCTGGGCGTAGGCAAGCCCGGCGCGCGGGCTCGCGCACATGGGCCGGAGCGAGGTGGCGCGGCCGCCCTCCACGAGCGCTTCATCGTGCCGCCCTTCCATCAGCGCGACGATGCCCTTGCTGTAGTGCGCGGCCGGGTTGTTGTCGTCGAGCTGCGCGGCCTTCTCGCAATACGCCCTTGCCTCGGCGAGCGACGCAGCCGGGTCGCGGCTCCAACCCTGGATCAGGTCCACGCAGTGCGTTACCGCGACGCTCGCGTGGCCCTGCGCCGCCTCGGGCTCGAGCCGGGCGACCTCCTGGAACAGCTCGCGCGCCCTGCTGTTGTCGAGAGGGTTCGAATTGAAGTACAGCGACATGCCGTGATTGAAGATCTCGCGGGCGCGCGCGGTCTTGAGCGCCTTGCGCCAGATGCGCGCGTCCTCGCCGCGTGCGAGCTTCACGTCGAGCGACTCGACGATGTCCTCGGCGATCTCGTCGCCGACCAGGAACACGTCGTCGAGCTCGCGGTCATAGCGGTTGGCCCAGACGTGGGTGCCGGATTCCGCCTCGATCAGCTGGGCGTTGACGCGTACGCGGTTGCCCGACTTGCGCGCGCTGCCTTCCAGCACGTAGCGCACGCCAAGCTCGCGCGCCACCCGCCGCAGGTCATTGGCCTTGCCCTTGTAGGTGAAGGCCGACTGCCGGCCGATGACGGTGACACCATTGATCTTGGACAGGTCGGTGATGATGTCCTCGGAGATGCCCTCGCAGAAGAAATCCTGCTCCGCGTCGGCGCTCATGTTGTCGAAGCACAGCACGGCGATCGAGATGCCGTCGCCGCGCTGCGGCGCAGAGGCCCCATCGCTTGCCGGCGACGCGGGCGTGCGGGCAGCGCTCGCCGCATACGCGCGCACGGCGTGCGCGAGGTTCTTCATCCGCTGCTCTCCCAGGTCTTCGAACGCTGCGTCGACCCGGCCGCGCACGGCGCCGCGCACGGCATCCGACACCGCGACGCCTCCGGGCGCGGCGATCGCCTGCAGGCGTGCGGCAATGTTGACGCCGTCTCCGTAGACCGTGCCGTCGGTTTTTTCCGTCACGTCGCCGAGGTGCACGCCGATCCGGAACCACATGCGCCGGCTCTCGGGCAGCGCGACGGCGTCGCGGGTGAGGGCCTCCTGCACCGACATTGCGGCAGCCAGCGCCCCGGCCGCGGATTCGAACACCGCGAGCACCGAATCGCCCGCCATGTCCACGACGCGGCCGGCGCCGGCCTCCACATTTCTCCGGAATACGCTGCGCGCCGCGTCCAGCGCGGCAATGGTCGCGCGCTCGTCAGCGGCCATCAGCCTGGAGTAGCCGACGGCGTCGGCAGCGAGAATCGCCGCCAGCCGCTGTCGCACGCCCACGTCCCTCAAGTGCCGCCTCCCGCAAAGGTTGCTCGGCGACACATACTACCCTCAGCCGGTTCGAAACCGGGAATCTCCACTGCGGCGGGCGCGCTAAGATCGGGGCAGGTTTCAAGGCGACGGAAATCCCCGCATGAGCGATCACCACAAACCCGCGCAGCAGCCTGCAAGCGCATTCGTACCGCTCGAGGGCGGCGGCTTTCGCGCCACCGACCTGACGCGCGGGCCGTGGGACCCCGCGCACCAGCACGCCGGCCCGCCGATCGCGCTCGCGGTGCGCGCGATCGAGCGCACCGCGGCAGAGCACAAGCTGACGCACGTCGCGCGGATCACGGCGAACCTGCTGCGCCCGATCCCGATCGGCG
>CAZVHU010000204.1:0-4845 GCA_964627075.1 uncultured Enterobacteriaceae bacterium
CGAGCAGGCGCGCTGGAGCGAAGTGGTGCGCAAGGCCGGCATCAAGGCGAACTAGGGCGATGGACTGGGACGTCGTCGTAGTCGGGGGCGGCAACGCCGCGCTTTGCGCGGCGCTCTCCGCGCGCGAGCAGGCCGAGCGCGTGCTGGTGCTCGAGCGCGCGCACGAGGACGAGTCGGGCGGCAACTCGCGCTTCACCGCCGGGCTGATGCGCATGGCCTACGCGGGCGTCGAGGACCTGAAGAAGGTGATGCCGGACCTTTCGCCCGAGGAGATCGCGCGCACCGACTTCGGCACCTACACCGAGGAGCAGTTCCTCGACGACATGGCGCGCGTCACCGAGTACCGCTGCGACCCGGACCTCACCGAGATCCTGGTGAAGCAAAGCCTGCCGACGATCGCGTGGATGCGCTCGAAGGGCGTGCGCTTCACCGCCGCATGGGGGCGCCAGGCGTTCAACATCGGCGGCAAGTTCAAGTTCTGGGGCGGGTTGACGGTCGAAGCGGTGGGCGGCGGCCCGGGGCTCGTCGACTCGCTCACACAGATCGCCCGCAGGCAGGGAATCGAGATCTGGTATTCGGCGCGCGCGACGGCCCTCGTCGCCGACGACGACGGCGTGCGCGGCGTGCGCCTCAAGCGCGCAGGCAAGAGCACCGAAGTGCGGGCGAAGAGCGTGGTGCTCGCCGGCGGCGGCTTCCAGGCGAACCCCGAGTGGCGCGCGAGGTACCTCGGCCCCGGCTGGGAGCTCGCCAAGGTGCGCGGCACGCGCTTCAACACCGGCGACGTGATCCGCATGGCGCTGGACATCGGCGCCGCGCCCGTGGGCAACTGGTCCGGCTGCCACGCCGTGGCCTGGGAAAGAAACGCGCCCGAGTTCGGCGACCTCGCCGTGGGCGACCAGTTCCAGAAGCACTCGTACCCGTGGGGGGTCTACATCAACGCGCTCGGGAAGCGTTTCCTCGACGAGGGGGCCGACTTTCGCAACTACACCTACGCCAAGTATGGCCGCGTGATCCTGGCGCAGCCCGGGCAGTTCGCCTGGCAGGTGTTCGATGCCAAGGTAAAGGCGCAATTGCGCGACGAATACAAGATCAAGCAGGTCACAAAGCGCGTCGCCGGCACGCTCGAGGATCTCGTGAAACAGTTGGACGATGTGGACGCCGAGGCCGCGCTCGCGGAACTGCGCGCCTACAATGCCGCGGTGCGCACCGACATCCCGTTCAATCCGAACGTCAAGGACGGCCGCTGCACCGTGGGCCTCGCGATCAACAAGTCGAACTGGGCGAACACGCTCGACACGCCGCCCTTCGAGGCCTACGCGGTCACCTGCGGCATCACCTTCACCTTCGGGGGCCTGCGCATCAACACCGACGCGCAGGTGATCTCGACCGACGGCGAGCCGATCCCGGGGCTGTATGCCGCGGGCGAGCTGGTGGGCGGCATCTTTTACTTCAACTACCCGGGCGGCACGGGGCTCACCAACGGGTCGGTTTTCGGGCGCATCGCCGGCGCCGGTGCGGCAGGCCACGCGCGCGGGGCGCGTTGAGCATGGCGCTGCTTTCGTCGCGCGTGGCGCGCGCCCGCATCTCCGCTTCGGCCGCCGCGGCGCAACGCGCGAGAGAGCTGCGCGCCGCGGGCGTGAGCATCATCGAGCTGGCGCAGGGCGAGCCCGACTTCAACACGCCGGACCATGTGATCGAGGCGGCGCACCGCGCGATGCGCGCCGGGCAGACGCACTACACGCCGGTGGACGGCACGCCGGAGCTGAAAGCGGCGATCGTCGCCAAGTTCAAGCGCGAGAACGGCCTGGAGTGCAAGCCGGAGAACATCTCCGCGGGCGCCGGCGGCAAGCAGGTGCTCTACAACGCGCTCATGGCGACGCTCGACCCGGGCGACGAGGTGCTGATCCCGGCGCCGTCGTGGGTCGCGTATGCCGACATCACGCACTTCGCCGAGGGCGTGCCGGTTTGGCTGAAGACGCGCCCGGAAAACGGCTTCAAGCTGCGCCCCGAGGAATTGGAGCGCGCAATCACGCCGCGCAGCAAGTGGCTGATGCTCAACTCGCCCTCCAACCCGAGCGGCGCGGTCTACACGGCGGACGAATTGCGCGCGCTCGCCGCGGCGATCGAGCGCCACCCGCGGCTGTGGGTGATGGCCGACGACATGTACGAGCACGTGCTGTTCGACGGCCGGCCCTTCGCCACGCTCGCAGCGGTCGCGCCGCAGCTCGCCGCGCGAACGCTCACCGTCAACGGCTGCTCCAAGACCTTCGCCATGACGGGCTGGCGGCTCGGCTACGCCTGCGGGCCGGTGGAGCTGATTCGCGCCATGGCGCGCATGCAGGGGCAGAGCTCGCTCAACCCCTCGTCGGTGAGCCAGGCCGCGGCGGTCGCCGCGCTCAACGGCCCGATGGAAATCGTGCACGAGCGCTGCGCCGAATTCCAGAAGCGGCGCGACTTCATCGTGCCGCGCCTTGCGGCCGTCCCGGGGCTTGCCTGCGAAAAGCCCCACGGCGCGTTCTACGTCTACGTCTCGTGCGCCGGCTGGATCGGCAAGCGCACGCCGCAGGGCAGGGTGCTGGAGAACGACACCGACGTCACGGCGTGGCTGCTGGAGAACGGCGTCGCGGTGCCCAACGGCGCCGGCTACGGCCTGTCGCCCTACTTCCGCGTCTCGTTCGCGAGCTCGCTCGACAACCTCGGCGAGGCCTGCCGCCGCATCGACGCCGCCGCGCGCAGGCTCGGCTGACCATGCACGTCGTCGAGCGCTTTGCCGACTGGGCGGTGCAATACCGCGCCCAGCCGCTCGCGCCGGAGGTGCTGCACCACGCCAAGCTCTTCAGTGCGGCTGACAGCGCCCTGGCCGCATTGGCACCGGGGCTTCGGGCGAGAAAGAGCGCGAGCAGCCCGTCACCGAGGATCTCCGTGACCTCGCCGCCCGCCCCGCGGACGGCGTCGAAAAAGAGCGAGAAATAGCGCTCGACGACGCGTGCCATCTCGCGGGGCGGACGGTCTTCGCACAGCCGCGTGCAGCCTTTGATGTCGGCGAAGAGCACCGCCACGTTTCGCATGCGCCTCCTGGCCCCGGCCGTTCGCAGGTCGTCAGCGAGGTTCGCCGAGCTCATTCGGCCGATTGAATCCGGGCGGCGCGCAGCAGCGCGAAATCCCACAGGCTGCCGCCGATCATGGCGGCAAGTCCCGCGTAGACGACCACCGAGGCGATGAACAGCCCGCCGGCCGCGGCGATGGCGCCGGCCCCGGCGAGGTACAGCGGACGCAGCTCGCCGCGGGGCCGCAGCGAACGCCACAGCAGCCACAGGCTGAGCGCGATGAACGCGAGGAAGAGCGGAATCAGAATTGCGTCGTTGATCAGGAACCCGGCGCCAACAGCCGAAAGCGCTGCTAGCGCCCAGCTGACTCCCAGGCAGCAAATGGCAGCGAACGATGTCCCCAGGATGCTGCCGAGCTGCTTGAGAAGACCGTTCACCTGCTTGTCACCCCGCGCAGCAGGAAAGCTGCTTCACGTCCTTGGTGAAGGTCTGCGCGCAGAGCTTCAGCCCTTCGGCCATCGTAAGGTAAGGGAAAAGCTCGTTCGCGAGATCGGCGACGGTCATGCGCGCGCGGATCGCGAGCGCCGCGCTCTGCACGATCTCGCCGGCTTCGGCCGCAAGCAGCTGCGCGCCGAGGAGGCGCCCGGATGCCTTTTCGGCGACGAGCTTTATGAAGCCGCGCGTGTCGAAGTTCGCGAGCGCGCGCGGCACGTTTTCGAGCCCGAGCGTGCGGCTCTCGGTGTCGATACCGCGCTGCTTCGCCTGCGATTCGTTCAGACCCACCGTGGCGACCTGCGGATCGGTGAACGCCACCGCAGGCATCACCGAGAGGTCGAGCCGCGCCTCGCCGCCGGTCATGTTGATCGCCGCGCGCGTGCCGCCCGCCGCGGCGACGTACACGTACTCGGGAAGCTGCGTGCAGTCGCCCGCAGCGTAGATGCCCTCGGCGCTGGTCTGCATGCGCTCGTCCACCACGATTGCGCCCTTGGCATCGGTGCGCACGCCAGCTTTTCCGAGGTCGAGCGCGCGGGTGTTCGCGCTGCGGCCGGTGGCGACGAGGAGGCGCTCGCCCGCGAGCGTTTCGGTACCGGTTTCAGCGAGAAAACGACCACCCTCGAAACGCACGCTCTTCAGGGTCGTGTGCATGAGCACGCGCATGCCCTCGTCTTCGAGCACGCGCGCGAGTCCCGCCCCGATCGCAGGATCGTCGCGCGAGAGCAGCGTGGAGCGCGCCACCAGCGTTACCCCTGATCCCAGCCGCATGAACGCCTGCGCCAGTTCGAGCGCGACCGCCGAGCCGCCGTAGACGATCAGGCGCTCCGGAAGCTCTTCGGCTGCGAGCGCTTCGGTGGAGGTCCAGCAGGGCGTCTCTTTCAGTCCCGGCACATCCGGAATCGCAGGCGACGCGCCGGTTGCGATCAGGATGCGGTCGGCGCGCACCTTCTCGGTTCCACCGCCCGCGACCGCGACGGCGAGCGTGCGCGCGTTTTCGAAGCGCGCGCTTCCGCGCAGGAAGCGAATGCTCTCGGCGCGGGCTTCGAGCAGCGATTCGTACTTGGCATGCCGCAGATCCTTGACCCTGGCCTGCTGCTGGGCGAGGAGCGCACGCCGGTCCACCGCCGGCAGCTGGCGTCCGATGCCCGCGAACGGATGCTCCGCAGCGAGATGTGCTACGTGCGCGGCGCGGATCATGATCTTGGACGGGATGCAGCCCACGTTCACGCAGGTGCCGCCGATCGTGCCCTGCTCGATCATCGTGACCGCGGCGCCTTCGTCCGCGGCGCGCAGCGCGCCCGCA
>CAZVHU010000205.1:0-4764 GCA_964627075.1 uncultured Enterobacteriaceae bacterium
AGCACAGAGGCACAGAGAAAAGCATCTCGCTCTTGCCTTTCTCCGTGCCCTCTGTGCCTCTCGTGGTGAACCTGCCTTAAGCCATGCTCCCTGACAGAACCATAACGATCCTGGTGGCGGCGCTTGGCGGCGAAGGCGGCGGCGTGATGGCCGACTGGCTGATGGAGGCCGCGACGCAGTCCGGCTTCCCGGCGCAGGCGACTTCGATCCCGGGCGTCGCGCAGCGCACCGGCGCCACCACCTACTACCTCGAGATCTACCCGGTGAGGCGCGGCGAGCTCGCCGGCCGCGAGCCGGTGATGTCGCTCACGCCCAGCCCCGGCAACGTGGACCTGATGGTCGCGTCCGAACTGGTCGAGGCCGCGCGCGCGATGCAGAACGGCTACGTCAGCCCGGAGCGCACCACGCTCATCGCCTCGACGCACCGCATCTACGCCACCGCGGAGAAGATGCAGATGGGCGACGGCCGCTTCGACAGCGCGCGGGCGCTCGAGGCGGCGCGCGCGCTGGCGAAGAAGGCGGTGCTGTTCGACATGCGCGCGGCGGCGCAGGCCGCTGGCACGGTGATCAACGCGGTGCTGTTCGGCGCGATCGCCGGCTCGGGCGCGCTGCCGCTCGAGCGCGCCGCGTGCGAGGCGGCGATCCGCAAGGGCGGGCGCGGCGCGGAGGCGAGCCTGCGCGGCTTCGCCGCCGGCTTCGAGGCCGCTGCGAAGGGCGCAGAGGCGGCGCCAGCGCCGCCAAGTGTAAAGTCAGACTTTACACTTTCGCCTTCCAGGGTCGCCGAGCTCGGCGCCGAGCGCCTGAGGGACTACCAGGGCGAGCGCTATGCCGCGCTCTACCGCGAGCGCATGGCGTCGCTTGGCGGCGCCGACCCGCAGCTCGCGGTCGCGGTCGGCAGGTACCTCGCCACCTGGATGAGCTACGAGGACATCATCCGCGTCGCGGACCTGAAGACGCGCGCCTCGCGCTTTGCGCGCGTGCGCAGGGAAGTCGGCGCCAAGGACGACGAGCCGGTGGCGGTGGTCGACTATCTCAAGCCGGGCCTGGAGGAGTTCGCTTCGCTCTTGCCGCCCTCGCTCGGGCGCGCGCTGGTCGCCTGGGCCGAAAAGCGCGGCAAGCTCGATGCGTACAACGTCGGCATGCACGTCAAGACCTCGGGCGTGCTCGGCTACCTCATGGTGCGCGCGCTCGCCTGGTTGAAGCCCTGGCGCCCGCGGAGCTTTCGCTACGCCGAGGAGCAGAAGCTGATCGAGCGCTGGCTCGCGCACGTGCGCGAGGCGGCGAAGAAAAACGTGCCGCTCGCGCTCGAGATCGCCGAGTGCGCGCGGCTGATCAAGGGCTACGGCGAGACCCACCGCCGCGGCAAGGCGAATTTCCTCGCCATCCTCGATGCGCTGGTGGAGAACCCGGCCACCGCGGACGCCGCCGCGCAGGCCGCGGCGATCCGCAAGGCGCGCGAGGCGGCGCTCGCCGATCCCGAGGGCAAGGCGCTCGGCGGCGCGCTGGGGCGGCCCGTGACGTGGCTGAAGCCGGTTCATTGACGCCGGCCCCGGCGACGGCCGCCCGCCTGCAGGAAGCCGTTCGGCTGCAGCAGATCGGCGCACCCGTTCAGGCCGAGAGCATCTGCCGCGAAGTGCTCGCGGCCGACGCCGAGTCGCCCGACGCCTGGAACCTGCTTGCGATCGCGCTCGCCGGGCAGGACAAGCTGGATGACGCCGCCGAGGCGGCCGGGCGCGCGACCGCGCTGCGCCCGAAGATCGCCCAGTACTGGCTGACGCTCGCGGCGATCGAGGAGGACCGCGGGCGCGAGACGGCTGCGCAAGCCGCGTTCCGCGAGGCGGGCAAGCTCGCGCCGCGGCAGGGCGAGGCGCACTACGGTCTTGCGCGCAGCCTGCACCGCCTGGGACGGCTCGACGAGGCGATCGCGGCCTACCGCAACGCGCTGCGCGGCGCCCCGCAGTCGGCCGAGATCCACTACCAGCTCGCGCGCGCCCTGCTGTGGTCGAGTCGCTGGCAGGAGGCGATGGAGGCGTTCGGCCAGGCGTTCCGCCTCGATCCGGATGCGGCGCTCGACCGGCGCGAGTGCATGGACTGGTTCCGGACGCTGCAGTTCGAGGAGCTGCCGGACGAATGGCACGCGGAGGTGACCCGCTTCTTCCGCCGCGAGGACATCGACAAGTCGCGCTACGCGGCGGCGGGTTTCAACGTGCTGCTCGCGCGGCCCGCGTTCCGGCTGCTGCGCGCTGCGGCAGAGGCGCCACCGCCCTTCGCGCCCGATGCGCACGCGCTCGCGGAGGCGATGCGCGACGAGCTTTTCGGGACTTTGCTGCGCGACACGCTCGCCGCCAGCTCGGCGTTCGAGGCGATCCTCGTGCGGCTGCGCCGTGCGCTGCTGATGGAGGACGCGCTTCGCGACGCAGCGCCGCATCAATTCCTGTGCGACCTCGCGCTGCTGTGCTTCCACAACGTGTTCGTGTGGCCCGCGGCCGCGGCCGACGGCGCGGCGGTCGAGCGGCTCGCGCGCGAGGCTGGGTCGCGCCTGGGCGGCGCAGGCGGTGCGGACGAACGCTCGATGCGCGCGCTCGCCGCGGTGGCCATGTACCGGCCGCTGCACGGCTTCGCGCGTGTCGGCGACCTGCTCGCGCTCGCGCCTGCGGACGCGGCCTTCGATCGGCTGCTCAAGCGCTCGGTGCGCGACGTGCTCGCCGAGCGCGCGCTGCAGCCGGAGATCCGCGCGCTCACCGCGGTCCGCGACGCGACCTCGGTGCGCGTGCGCGCGCAGTACGAGGCAAATCCCTATCCGCGATCGTTTGCGCTGGAGCGCGCGCCGGCGCTGCCGGCGGCCGACTGGATCGCGGCCGAGGTGCCGGGCGTGCAGCCGCCGTTCGCGCTCGGCCAGCCGCCGCGCGTGCTGGTCGCGGGCTGCGGCACCGGCGCCGAGGCGCTGGCGCTCGCGACCGAGATCGCGGGCGCGCAGGTGCTCGCGGTGGACCTGAGCCTCGCGAGCCTCGCCTGCGCGCGCAGGAAGGCCGACGAGCTCGGAGTCCGCAACGCTGAGTTCTGCCAAGCGGACATCCTTGAGCTCGGTTCGCTCAGGGAGCGCTTCGACATCGTGTATTCGAGCGGCGTGCTGCACCATCTGCGCGAGCCGCTCGCGGGCCTGAAGGTGCTGGCGCGCCTCGCGCGAGCGGGCGGCTTCGTGAAGCTCGGCCTCTACAGCGCCCGCGCACGCGCGGGCGTCAACGCCGCGCGCGAGCTGATCCGCAGGCAGGGCCTCGCGCCCTCGGCGCACGCGATCAAGGCTTTTCGCCAGCAGGTGCTCGCCTCAGCGCCAGACTCCCCGCTCCGGAAGCTTCTGCGCGCGCGCGACTTCTATTCGCTGAGCGAGTGCCGCGACCTGCTGTTTCACGTCGAGGAGCACCAGTATAGCCTGCCGCAGGTGGAGGAGCTGGTGCGCGCCGCGGGCCTCGCGCCGCTCGGGCTCGCGAAGCAGCTGCCGCGCAACGCGGTGCTCGCCTGGCGCAAGCTGTTTCCCGGCGAGGCGAACATGCAAAGCGCGCGCAACTGGGACGCGGTCGAGGCGGCGTATCCCGAGCTGTTCCTCGGGATGTTCCACTTCTGGTGCCGCGCCCCGGCCTGAAAAGGGGTCAGGACCCTTTTTCCTTAGTCCGCTTTCAGGCCCGTTTCCTTCACCAGCATCCCCATGCGCTCGTACTCGCTGCGCAGGCGCGCAGCGAAGGCGTCGGGCGCGAGCACCAGGCCCTGGGCGCCGATCGCGCTCACGCGCTCGGTGAGCGGCGGCGCCTGCATCAGGCGGGACACCTCCTGGTTGAGCCTGGCGATCACGTCAGCCGCCGTGCCCGCTGGCACGAAGAGACCGAACACCGTGTCGGCGTCGAACGCCTCGCCCACCCCTTCCGCGACCGTCGGCACGTCGGGATAGGCAGGGTGGCGCCTCGGGCTGCCGACGGCGAGCAGCTTCAGCTTGCCCGCCTTGACGTGCGAGAGGCCGATGCCCGGGTCGAACATGAAGTCGAGCTGGCCGCCGAGCAGGTCGGTCATCGCCGGGCCCGCGCCCTTGTAGGGCACGTGCGTGGTCTTCACCCTGGCGGTGCGGTTGAACATCTCGCCCGCGAGGTGCGGCGAGCTGCCGTTGCCCGGCGAGCCGTAGTTGAGCTTGCCGGGGTTGGCGCGCGCATGGGCGATGAACTCGGCGAGCGTGTTCGCCGGCAGCGTGGGCTTGATCTCCAGGAACACGCTCACCACCGCGACCGGTGCCACGGGCGCCAAGTCCTTCATCGGGTCGTGGCCGAGCTTCGGGTTGAGGTGCGGGTTGGTGGTGATCGCGCCGCCCGAGGACATGAGCAGCGTGTGGCCGTCGGGTGCGGCCTTTACGACGTCGGCCGTGCCGATCGCGCCGTTGGCGCCGGGGCGGTTCTCCACGACGAACGGCTGGCCGAGCGTCTCCTGCAGTCGAGCGCCGAGCGCGCGCCCGAGCTGGTCGGCTGCGCCCCCCGGCGGGAAGTTGACCACGATGCGCACCGGCTTCGAGGGATAGGCCTGCGCCCAGGCGTCCGGCGCCAGCGCCAACGCCAGCGCGAGCGTCAATGCGGTGATTGCGTGCTTCATGACTGCCTCCCATCAGGAAAATTGGGGTCAGAGCCCAATTTCTTCCATGCAAATCGTTCTAGGCGATTTGCCCGAAATTGGGCTCTGACCCCAATTTTCCCCTCCGGAGGGCTACTTCGGGAAAGCCGAGGGCGC
>CAZVHU010000206.1:0-4554 GCA_964627075.1 uncultured Enterobacteriaceae bacterium
TCCCCATCGGGGTCTGTCCCCCGTCCCCGATTTTCTTCGCGGCCCTGGGGAAGGCAGCGGCGCCGGGCGGCCTGCCACGCCGCGCTGCCGACCTATATCGAGAATTCGATGAGGAATGGCCCGCGGCGCGCGACCGCGCTGCGGAAAGCGTCGGCGAACGCTTCGAGCGTCTCTACGCGCACGGCTTCGACGCCCATGCCTTCGGCGAGCTTCGTCCAGCGGATCTCGGGGCGCGCGAGGTCGAAGAGCTCGTTCGAGGCGGGCCCGGGCTTTGCGCCCACCGCGGCGAGCTCGCCCTGGAGGATGGCGTAGCGGCGGTTGGCGAACACGATGTTGATGACGTCCAGCCTCTCGCGCGCCTGGGTCCAGAGCGACTGCAGCGAATACATCCCCGCTCCGTCGGCCTGCAGGCAAATCACCTTGCGGTCCGGGCACGCGACTGCGGCTCCTGTGGCGCAGGGGAAGGCGTGGCCGATCGCGCCGCCCGTCACCTGCATCCAGTCGTTCGGCGCCGCGTTCCAGGTGAGGGGAAAGAGCGCGCGCCCGGAGGTGACGGCGTCCTCCGACACGATCGCGTTCTCGGGCAGGAGCGCGGCGAGCGTGTGGCCGAACGCCTCGGGCTTGAACGGCCCGCGCTGCGCTTCCGGTTTCGGGCCCGCATCCGGCAGCGGCACCTGGCGCGGCGCGCCGAGCTCGTCGGCGAGCGCCTCGAGCGCGCCCACGATGTCCTGCTCCACGCGCGCGAGCATGTGGACTTGGCAATCCTCCGGCCAGAGCGTGCTCGGCTTGCCGGGATAGGCGAAGAATCCCACCGGCGCCCTCGCGCCCGCGAGCACGAGATGCCTCGTTCCGGCGAGCACCTTCAACGCGAGATCCACCACGTAGGGAATGCGGTCCACCGGCACGCGGCCCCGGCCGCGCGCCATGCGCGGCACCTGCGTCGGCGTGCGAAGCTTCGCGCCGCTTGCGTGCGCCACGCGCTGCGCCGCGCGCAAGCCCGGCTCGGAGAGCGCCGCGCCGGAAAGCATGATCATCGAGGGCCCGCCCGAGCGCAGCGCGCGCGCAACGTCGCGCACCCCTTCCGGCGCGACGCCCTGGCGCGGCGGCACCGCGAGCGCCGCTGCGGGTTCGGCGCCTTCGTCCCACGCGCAGTCGGCGGGCAGCACCAGCGTCGCCACGCCGCCCGGCGGCGTGCGCGCCGCCTGCACCGCGGTGGCGGCATCCGCGCCGACGTTGCGCGCCGAACTCGTCGTGCGCACCCAGTGCGAGACGCTCCTCGCGAGGCCCTCGGTGTCGGCGGTGAGCGGCGCATCGAGCGGCCGGTGGTAAGTCGCCTGGTCGCCCGCGATTGCGACCACCGGCGTGTGGCCGCGGCGCGCGTTGTGCAGGTTGGCGATGCCGTTGGCGAGGCCCGGCCCGCAATGGAAAAGCGCGGCGGCGGGCTTTCCGGCCATGCGGCCGTAGCCGTCGGCGCAGCCCGCGACCACGGTTTCCGCGAGCCCGAGCACGCAGCGCAGGCCCGCGACGCGGTCGAGCGCCGCGACGAAGTGCATTTCCGAGGTGCCGGGGTTGGCGAAGCAGGTGTCGACGCCCGATGCGACGAGCGTGCGCGCGAGGCTTTCTGCGCCGTTCATGGCGCGGCGATGCTAGCATGCGCGCCGGAAAGGAAATCCCCATGGCTGCGAACCAGGACGCGAGGAACCTCGCGCTGTTCTGCGATTTCGAGAACATCGCGCTCGGCGTGCGCGAGGCGAAGTACGCGCAGTTCGACATCGGCAAGGTGCTCGAGCGTCTGCTCCTGAAGGGCTCGATCGTGGTGAAGAAGGCCTACTGCGACTGGGACCGCTACAAGGAGTTCAAGCCGACGATGCACGCCGCGGCATTCGAGCTGATCGAGATCCCGCACCTGCGGCAGTCGGGCAAGAACTCGGCCGACATCCGCATGGTGGTGGACGCGCTGGATCTTTGCTACACCAAGTCGCACGTCGACACCTTCGTCATCATCAGCGGCGACTCGGACTTCTCGCCGCTCGTGTCCAAGCTGCGCGAGAACGCGAAGGACGTGATCGGCGTGGGCGTCAAGAACTCCTCCAGCGACCTGCTGATCGCCAACTGCGACGAGTTCATCTACTACGACGACCTGGTGCGCGAGGACGAGGCGAAGCGCCGCGCGCAGCGCAAGCGCCGCGAGGGCCAGAAGGGCGGCGGCGCGGCGAAAGAGGCGCCCGCGGGCGAGGAGCGCAAGGAGGAAGCGTTCGATCTCGTCATCGAGACGCTGCAGGCCCTGATCGGCGAGCGCGGCGAGGGCGAGCGCATCTGGGGCTCGATGGTGAAGCAGGCGTTGAAGCGCAGGAAGCCCGGCTTCAACGAGTCGTACTACGGCTTTCGCGCGTTTTCCGACCTGCTGGAGGAGGCCGAGAAGCGCAAGCTCGTCACGCTCGAGCGCGACGAGAAGTCGGGCGGCTACCTCATCCGCCCGGCGCAGGCGGCCTAGCGCGCGCGAGCCTGCGCAGGCTGCTTAGCGCAGCCCGGCGATGTACTCGGAAACCGCCCGGATCTCGCGGTCGGTGAGGCGCGCGGCGACGCCGCGCATCATGCCGTTGGGATCGTTGGCGCGGCTGCCGGCGCGGAATGCCTTCAACTGCGCCTCGATGTACTCCGGGAACTGGCCCGCGATGCGCGGGTACTGCGAGGGCATGCCCGTGCCGGTGGGGCCGTGGCAACCGGAGCAGGCGGCGACGCCCGAGGCCGAGTTGCCGCCGCGATACAGCTTCTGGCCGAGCGAGGCGAGCTCCTTGTCGGTCGCGGCCGAAGGCTTGAGCTTCTGCGAGGCGTAGTAGGCGGCGACGTTCTTCATGTCGGCGTCCGAAAGGCTTGCCACCATCCCGGCCATGATCGCGTTGTCGCGCTCGGGCTTCTTCGCGCCCTGCGGCTTGAAGTTGGCCAGTTGCTTCGCGAGGTACTCGGGAATCTGGCCGGCGAGCTTGGGATTGGCCGCGAGCGGGCTGTTGCCGTCGTTGGCGTGGCATGCCGCGCAAACCTGGGTGGCGATCGCCTGGCCCTTGGCGGCATCGGGCTTGGCGGGAGCCTGCGCGCCGGCGGCGGCGGACCAGAACAGGGCGGCGCTGGCGGCGAGCGCCAACAGGCGATTCATGCGGGGACTCCCGGGCGGTGCGTTCGAAAGCCGCGATTTTATTAGAATTTCCCGCCCCCGCCACGCCGCCAGCCCTTGAGCCCGTTCCAGCAGGCGAGCTTCTTCGCCTCCGCCGCGAAGCCTGCCGACCTGCCGCCGGAGGGCCGGCCCGAGATCGCCTTCGCCGGGCGCTCCAACGTCGGCAAGTCGAGCGCGATCAACGCGCTCGCGGGGCGCCGGCGCCTCGCGTTCGTCAGCAAGACCCCCGGCAGGACGCAGATGATCAATTTCTTCGACCTCGGCGGCGCGGGCTGGCTGGTGGACCTGCCCGGCTACGGTTACGCCAAGGTGCCCCAGGCGCTGCGGGCAGGCTGGGAGGCGCTGGTGGGCGGCTACCTGTCTTCGCGGCAGTCGCTTGCCGGCGTGGTGGCGCTCATGGATGCGCGCCATCCGCTCAGGCCGCACGACCGGCAGCTTCTCGAGTGGCTGCGGCCGCGCGGGTTGCCGTGCCTGGTGCTACTCACCAAGTCGGACAAGCTCTCGCGCGCCGAAGCGCGGCGAACCCTCGCCCAGGTACGGCGCGAGCTGTCGGGGGCGGGAGTTGCCGCGGTGGCGATGCTTTTCTCGAGCGCGAGCCGCGACGGGGTGGAGGAGGCGCGCGCGCGGCTCGAGGGCTGGCTCCGGGACTGGGGTCCCGGAGCCGGGAATAAAAGACCCCCGGCGAAGGGGAAGCCTGCCGGGGGGAAAACGCCTTAATTGGATTAAGGCAACCCGCTCAGGGAGGAGAAGCGGGAGACGATCAACATCGTCTGACGATATGATCCGCCTGTCTGCGGAAAGTTCCCGCGCCACATCTTTTTTGCCAATCAGGGCGTTATGAACATCTACGGCAGCTTCCCCGCGGTGCGGATGCGCCGCATGCGCCGCAACGATTTCTCCCGGCGCCTGATGCGCGAGCACCGGCTTTCGGCCGACGACCTGATCTACCCGGTGTTCGTCCTCGACGGCAAAAACCGCACCGAGAAAGTGGCCTCGATGCCGGGGGTGGAGAGGATGACCGTGGACCGGCTGCTGCCGCTCGCCGAGCAGTGCCTGAAGCTTCGTATCCCCGTGATGGCGCTCTTTCCCGTGATCGACCAGCGCCTCAAGACCCTCGACGGGAAAGAGGCCTTCAATCCGAAGGGGCTGGTGCCGCGCGCGGTGGCGGCGTTGAAAAAGCGCCTGCCGGAACTGGGCCTCATGACCGACGTCGCGCTCGACCCCTACACCTCGCACGGCCAGGACGGCGTCATCGACCGCACCGGCTACATCGTGAACGACGTGACGCTCGACGTGCTGGAGAAGCAGGCGCTCGCGCAAGCCGAAGCCGGCGTGGACATCGTCGCGCCCTCCGACATGATGGACGGGCGCATCGGCCGCAT
>CAZVHU010000207.1:0-4542 GCA_964627075.1 uncultured Enterobacteriaceae bacterium
GTTCGGACGTGAAGCATAAGGTGAGGCACATCCACTTCGTCGGCATCGGCGGCGCCGGGATGAGCGGCATCGCCGAGGTGCTGGCGAACCTGGGCTACGAGGTGAGCGGCTCCGACCTGGCGGGGAATGCCGCCACGCGCCGGCTGCAGGGGCTCGGGGCGAAGGTGAAGCTCGCGCACGCACCGGAGAACGTGAACGGTGCCGACGCCATCGTGGTCTCGAGCGCGGTGCGCGCCGACAACCCCGAGGTGATCGCGGCGCGCGCCAGGCGCATTCCCGTCGTGCCGCGCGCGCTGATGCTCGCCGAGCTGATGCGCCTCAAGCAGGGCGTGGCGATCGCGGGCACCCACGGCAAGACGACGACGACCAGCCTCGTGGCGAGCGTGCTCGCCGAGGGCGGGCTCGATCCCACCTTTGTGATCGGGGGCCGGCTTACCGCCGCGGGGTCGAACGCGCGCCTCGGCGCGGGCGAGTTCATCGTCGTCGAGGCCGACGAGTCCGACGCCTCGTTCCTGCACCTGCAGCCGGTGATCGCGGTGGTGACCAACATCGACGCCGACCACATGGAGACCTACCAGCACGACTTCGCCCGGCTGAAGCAGGCGTTCGTGAGCTTCCTGCAGAACCTGCCCTTCTACGGCAGCGCGGTGCTGTGCACGGACGACCCGCAGGTGCGCGAGATCCTGCCGTTCGTCTCCAAGCCGGTGCTGAGCTACGGCCTCGCGCCCGAAGCGATGGTGCGCGCCGAGAACGTGCGCCACGCCGCCGGGGCGATGCGCTTCACCGCCCTGCGCGGCACGCCGGCCGAGCGGCGCGCGCCGCTCGAGGTGACGCTCAACCTCCCGGGCGAGCACAACGTGCGCAACGCGCTCGCCGCGATCGCGGTGGCGACCGAGCTGGGCGTCGCGGACGCCGCGATCCAGAAAGCGCTCGCGGAGTTCCGCGGCGTCGGGCGCCGCTTCCAGCTCTGCGGCGAGGTTGCCTGCGAGGGCGGCGGCCGCTTCACGCTGGTGGACGACTACGGCCACCACCCGGCCGAGATGGCGGCCACGCTCGCCGCGGCGCGCGGCGCGTTCCCCGGCAGGCGCGTGGTGCTCGCCTTCCAGCCGCACCGCTACACGCGCACCCGGGACCTGTTCGAGGACTTCGTCGCCGTGCTCTCGACCGCCGACGCGGTGCTGCTCGCCGAGGTGTATCCGGCGGGCGAGGCGCCGATCGTCGCCGCCGACGGCAGGTCGCTCGCGCGCGCGGTGCGCGTGGCAGGAAAAGTGGAGCCGGTGTTCGTGGAGGACGTCGCGCAGATGGCGGAGGCGATCCGGCGCGTCGCGCGCGACGGCGACGTGGTGCTGACGATGGGGGCGGGCTCGATCGGCAACGTGCCCGCGGAGCTTGCGAAAGCGGGCGCATGAGGCCGCGGAGCGAACGATGCACATGGCCGAGTCCCTGAACCTCAGCGCCCTGCGCGGCACGCTGCGGCGCGACGAGCCGATGGCGCGGCACGTGAGCTGGCGCGCGGGCGGCGCCGCGCGCCGCGCCTACCGGCCCGCGGACCTCGACGACCTCGCCGCGTTCCTGCGCCAGCTCCCCGCCGGCGAGCCGCTGCTCTTCGTGGGCCTCGGATCGAACCTGCTCGTGCGCGACGGCGGCTTCGCGGGCACGGTCGTGCTGCTGCACGGCGCGGGCAAGCACCCGCGGCTCGACGCAGGGCGCATCTACGCCGAGGCGGGCGTCGCCAGCCCCAAGGTGGCGCGCTTCGCGGCGATGAACGGCTACATCGGCGCCGAGTTTCTCGCCGGCATTCCCGGCACGGTGGGGGGCGCGCTGGCGATGAACGCGGGCTGCTACGGCGGCGAGACCTGGGCGATCTGCGAGCGCGCGCTGACGATCGACCGCCAGGGCCGGCTGCGCGAGCGCCCGCGCGACGATTTCGAGGTCGCCTACCGCCACTGCGCATTGAGGGACCCGACGCGGGGCGGCGCGCGCCTTGGCGAGGACGAGTGGTTCGCGGCGGCGTGGTTCAGGCTGGCGCCCGGAGACGGCGACACCTCGCGGCAGAAGATCCGCCTGTTCCTCGAGCGCCGCGTGCGCTCCCAGCCGCTGCAGCTGCCCAACGCGGGCAGCGTGTTCCGCAACCCGCCGGGCGATCACGCCGCGCGCCTGATCGAAGCCTGCGGATTGAAGGGCCTCGGGCGCGGCGGCGCGCGCGTGTCGGAGATGCACGCAAATTTCATCGTCAACCCGAAGGGCGCGGCGCGCGCTTCGGACATCGAATGGCTGATCGACGCGGTGCGCGAGCGCGTGCGCGCGCGCACCGGCGTCGAGCTCGTGCCCGAAGTGAGGATCGTAGGCGAAAGATGAGCCAGGACTTCGGCAAGGTGGCGGTGCTGATGGGCGGCAAGTCCGCCGAGCGCGAGGTGTCGCTCAGGAGCGGTGCCATGGTGCTCGCGGCGCTGCGCGCGCGCGACGTGGACGCGCACGCCTTCGACCCGGCCGAGCGCGGGCTGGAGGCGCTGATCGACGAGAAGTTCGAGCGCGCCTTCATCGTGCTGCACGGGCGCTTCGGCGAGGACGGCACGCTGCAGGGCGCGCTCGAGTTCCTCGGCCTGCCCTATACCGGCAGCGGCGTGCTCGGCTCTGCGCTCGCGATGGACAAGCTGCGGGCGAAGCTCCTCTGGAAGGCCGAAGGACTCCCGACGCCGCCGCACGAGCTGCTGCACGCCGACTCCGACTTCAAGGCGGTGGCGCGGCGCCTGGGCACGCCGCTCATGGTGAAGCCGGTGCGCGAGGGCTCCTCCATCGGCATGAGCAAGGTGCACAAGGCGGGCGCGCTGGAGGAGGCCTACGCGCTGGCGGTGAACTACGACCGCGCGGTGATGGCGGAGAAGTTCATCGACGGCACCGAGCTCACCGGCGCGATCCTCGGCACCGAGCCGCTGCCGCTCATTCGCCTGGAGACGCCGCGCGAGTTCTACGACTACCAGGCGAAGTACCACGCCGACGACACGCGCTACATCGTGCCTTGCGGCCTGCCGCGCGGCGAGGAGCGCGACCTGCAGGCGCTGTGCGTGCAAGCCTTCCGCGCGCTCGGCTGCCGCGGCTGGGGGCGCGTCGACCTGATGCTCGACACGGCTGGCAAGCCCTACCTGCTGGAAGTGAACACCGCCCCGGGAATGACCGATCATTCGCTTGTGCCGATGGCGGCGCGCGCCGTGGGCATGTCCTACGAGGACCTGTGCCTGAGGATCCTCGAGGGCGCTGCGCTGGACTCCGCCGGGGGGCGCCATGTGGCATAACCCGCGCCTGCTCAACTCGGCGGCGAACGTGCTGGTCGCGCTGACGGCGATCGCGCTGCTGTACGTTGCGCTGCAGCTGCTGCTGCGCTCGGCGCTGTTCCCGCTGCGCGAGGTGACGGTGCTCGGCGCGCTCGCGCACACCGCGCGCGGCGAGGTCGAGCGCGCGACATCCGGGCGCATCTCGGGGAACTTCTTCGCCGCCGACCTCGCCGAGGTGCGCGCGGGGCTGGAGCAGCTGCCATGGGTGCGGCGCGTGCAGGTGCGGCGCATCTGGCCCGACCGCATCGAGGTCGCGCTCGAGGAGCACGTGGCCCTCGCGCGCTGGGGCGACGCGGGGCTGGTGAACCTGCACGGCGAGCGCTTTCGCGGCCGCGACCGCGCCGAGACCGAGGCGCGGCTGCCGCTCTTTGCGGGGCCGGCGGGGTCGGAAGCCGAGGTGGCGCGCCGCTACCGGCGCTTTGCCGAGCTGCTGGCGCCGCTCGGCGACGCGCCCGAGCGCGTGATCCTGACGCCGCGCCACGCCTGGCAGCTACGCCTTGCGAGCGGGCTGCAGCTCGAGCTCGGGCGCGACGGCGCCGAGGGCGTCGAGCAGCGCCTGGCGCGCTTCGTCGCCGCGTATCCGCGCACCCTGGGACGGATGGCGCAGCTCGCCCCGGGCGAGACGCGCCACGTGGACCTGCGCTACCCGAACGGCTTCACGCTGCGCGTGCCGGAGTGGAAGGGCTGACAGATGCCGAGAGACGCCAAGAACCTGGTCGTGGGCCTGGACATCGGAACCTCCAAGGTGGCGGCGCTGGTCGCCGAGCTCACCGCCGACGGCACGCTCGAAGTGCGCGGCATGGGCAACCACGAGTCCAGGGGCCTGAAGAAGGGCGTGGTGGTCAACATCGAGGCCACCGTGGCCGCGATCCAGCGCGCGCTGGAGGAAGCCGAGCTGATGGCCGACTGCAAGATCGCCAGCGCCTTCACCGGCATCGCCGGCAGCCACATCCGCAGCTTCAACTCCAACGGCATGGTGGCGATCAAGGACCGCGAGGTGAGCGCGCTCGACGTCGAGCGCGCGCTCGACACCGCGCGCGCGGTGAACGTGCCGCTCGACCAGCAGATCCTGCACGTGCTGCGCCAGGAGTTCATCATCGACGGCCAGGAGGACGTGCGCGAGCCGGTCGGCATGTCGGGCGTGCGGCTGGAAGTGAAGGTGCACATCGTCACCGGGGCGGTGTCGGCGGCGCAGAACATCGTCAAGTGC
>CAZVHU010000208.1:0-4438 GCA_964627075.1 uncultured Enterobacteriaceae bacterium
TGCGGATGAAGAACGGCCCGTAGTGGCCGAAGTCCGCCGGCCACCAGTCCTGCGAATCGGTCATCAGCCTGACCAGGTCCTTCTTGAGCGCCTTGTAGTCGAGGCTCTTGAATTCCTTCGCGTAGTCGAAGCCCTTGCCCATCGGGTCGGACTTCGGGGAATGCCGGTGCAGCAGATCCAGGCGCAGCTGGTTCGGCCACCAGTCGCGGTTCGTGCGGCCGACGCCGGCGATGTGTGTGAACGGGCACTTGCCCGCGGTCTTGTCTGCAACCTTCATGTCCATTGGTCTCTCCGCTTGAAGTTCGACCCCATTAGAAGCCTGCGTTCCGCGCGCTGTAAATTCGTTTGTTTCTCGCAGGTCGATCGGGCAAACCTATCGGCCAGTCAGCGGCCATTCTCGCCTTCGGTCAACAGGTAGAATCGCGATCGCAAGCCATCCCAGCCAATCGAATCGAGGAGGAGTCAATGCTCACGAAAAGGGTTCTGGCCGCCAGCGTGGCCGCGCTGATGGCCGCGCCTGTTGCGGCGCAACAAGTCACCTTCATGACCGGCCCGCAGGGCGGCTCCTGGATCCCGCTCGGCGGCGCGTTGAAGGGCATGTGGGAGAAGAACGTCCCCGGGCTGCAGATCCAGCAGACGCCGGGCGCGGGCATCTCGAACGTGCGCGGCATCGACGAGGGCAAGGCGCAGATCGGCTTCGGCAACTCGAGCACCACCGTGGACGGCCTGGAGGGCCGGGCGCCGTATCCCAAGAAGGTGACCAAGGTCTGCCAGCTCGCCAACCTGTACCCGCAGTACTTCCAGGTGGTCGCGCTCGCCAACGCCGGCGTCAACTCGTTGGCCGACATGAAGGGCAAGTCGCTCACCACGCAGGCGAAGGGCAACACCGGCGAGCTGCTCACGGCGCTGGTGCTGAAGATGAACGGCCTGTCCTACGAGTCGCTCTCGAAGCTCAACTACAACAGCTACACCGAGTCGGTGGCGCTGATGAAGGACGGCCACGCCAACGTGTTCACGCTCGGCACCACGGCGCCCGCCTCGGCGGTGATGGACCTCGCCAGCGCGCGCGACATCAAGCTCGTGCCGGTGGACGACAAGACCATGGGCGAGCTGAAGAAGATGAACCCCGGCTACAACAAGCTCGTCATCAAGGCCGGCACCTATCCGAAGCAGGACAGGGACGTTCCGGTGATCGGCTACTCGACGCACGTCGTGGTCGCCTGCGACCTGCCCGACGACACCGTCTACCGCATGGCGAAGACCATGGCGAGCAACGTGGACGCGATGTCGGCGGTGGTCAAGGCGATCGAGGGCATCACGCCCAAGGACATGGCGCTCGACATCGGCGTGCCCTTCCACAAGGGCGCGGTGAAGTTCTACAAGGAAGCGGGAGCGTTGTAACCGGCTTCGCAAAGGCGGGCGGACGGGGCGGCGCGGCCGCCCCGTTTCGCTTGGGGGGAGAATGATCTCGGACGAAAAGGCCGCCACCTCGCCGGCGCACGCCGCGCTGCGCTTCGCGGTGCTCGGCATAGCGGTGGCGATGTCGCTGTACCACATGTACGTCGCCGGCTTCGGCCCGCCCCAGGCGATGATCTTCCGCGGCACGCACCTGCTGTTCGCCCTGACCCTCGTTTTCCTGCTGTTCCCCTCGCGTCCGGCGGGCGGCGCCGGATGGCGCGCGCTCGATGCGCTGCTGCTCGTCGGCGGCTGGGGCTTCGTGCTGCACATCTTCGTCAACTTCGAGTACTACCAGAACCGCATCATCTACATCGACGCGCTCACGCCGTGGGACCAGTTCTACGCCGTGGTCGCGGTGGTGATCGTGCTGGAGGCGACGCGGCGCGTGATCGGCTGGGCGCTGCCGCTCACCGCGATCGCGTTCCTTGCCTACACCATCGGCTTCACCAACGTCGCGATGCAGGCGCTGATGGAGCAGGTGTATCTCTCGCTCGAGGGCATCTTCGGCTCCACGCTCGGCGTTTCCGCCTCGTACGTGATGCTGTTCGTGCTGTTCGGCGCGTTCATGGAGCGCAGCGGCACCGGGCAGCTGTTCATGGACTTCGCCATGTCGCTCACCGGGCACACCGCGGGCGGCCCCGGCAAGGTGGCGGTGGTGAGCTCCTCGCTGTTCGGCACGGTCTCCGGCAGCGCGGTGGCCAACGTGATGGTCGACGGCCCGATCACCATCCCGCTCATGAAGCGCACCGGCTTCCGGCCGCCGTTCGCCGCCGCGGTCGAGTCGGTCGCCTCCACCGGCGGGCAGCTCATGCCGCCGATCATGGGCGCCGCGGCGTTCGTCATGGCCGAGTTCCTCGCCGTGCCCTACGCGCAGATCGCGATGTGGGCGATCGTGCCCGCGTTCCTGTATTACCTCGCGGTGTTCTTCGCCGTGCACTTCGAGGCCAAGCGCTACAAGCTCGCCGGGGTGCCGAAATCAGAGTTGCCGGCGTTCGGCTCGGTGATGGTGCAGCGCGGCCACCTGTTCGTGCCGATCCTGGTGGTGCTCGCAGGGCTGATGAACGGCTACTCGGCGCCGCTGTGCGCGCTCTGGGGCGCGCTCGCCTGCCTGCCCCTCGCGCTGCTCAGGAAGGCGACGCGCGCCGGCATCACCTGGCGAACGGTGCTCGAGGCGCTGGAGGACGGCGCGAAGAACACGCTTTCCGTGGCAATGGCCTGCGCGTGCGCCGGCATCGTGATCGGCTGCGTCACCATCAGCGGCCTGGGGATCGTGTTCACGCAATTGGTGGTGGCGCTGGCGCAGGACTGGCTTCCCCTCGCGCTGCTGCTCACCGCGCTTGCCGGAATCGTGCTCGGCATGGGCATGCCGACCACGCCCGCCTACATCATGATGGTGGCGCTGCTGGTGCCGGCGGTGATCAAGCTGGGCGCGGTGACGCCCGCGGCGCACATGTTCGCGTTCTACTTCGCGATCCTGTCGGCGATCACGCCGCCCGTTGCGCTCGCGGTCTACGCGGCGGCGAGCCTCGCCAAGGCCGACATGTGGGCCTCCGGCTTCGCCGCGGTGCGCGCGGGCGCGCCGGCCTACATCGTGCCCTTCATGTTCGTCTACGAGCCGATGCTGCTGCTCATCGTCAAGGACTGGGCGAGCGAGTGGCTCTATGTGACCTGGGCCGTGATCTCGGCCTCGGTCGGCGTCATCTGCCTCGCCGCGAGCCTGTTCGGGTGGCTCTTCACGCTGGCGACGATGTGGCAGCGGATATTGCTCTTCGTCTCCGCGCTTTGCCTCATCAAGCCCGGGCTCGTGACCGACGCCATCGGCCTGGGGTTGCTCGTGCTGGTCGCCGCGGTGCAGCTCGCCGGCGGGCGCACCGAGGCGCGCGCCTGAATCAGCCGGCGGGCGCCGGCTCGGCCGGGTCGAAGTCGATCTCGACCCGCGCGCCGTTCGGGTCGAAGAAAAAAAGCTGCCAGGTACCGTAGGCGGGCAGGCGCCGCAGCTCGTAGGCGATGCCGCGCGCCTTCAGCTTCGCCACCGCCGCGGCGAGGTCCTTGCCGCTGAACGCCATGTGGTCGATCACGCCCTTGACGAGGCGCTTGCCGTCTACCCCGGCGATGATGTGCAGGATCGCCTCCTTGCCGCGCCCGCCGTCGGCGTAGAGCCACGCGCCGGGGAAGGTGAACGGCGGCCGCGCGCCCGGCGCCAGGTTCAGGTGCTCGCCGTAGAACGCCACCGTCTCCTCCAGCCTGTCGGTGAGGATGGTGAAGTGGTTCATCGCCGTGACGGTCATGGTCGCCCCCTCGCCCGGCTAATTTGGCATGCCGAACCCGGGTTGGCAATCGGCGACGCTAGAATCGGCGCGCGATGAACGACGCCACGGTGGACGCGGTCGCGAAGGAGCTCGTGGCCCTGCACGACGGCGCGGGCGAGGTGCTCCCTTTCAGCGAGCGCTACCCGGGCCTCGACCCTGAGGCCGGCTACCGCGCCGCAGCGAAGCTGCACGCAGCGCGCCTCGCGCGCGGCTGGAAGCCTGTGGGGCGCAAGATCGGCTTCACCAACCGCACCCTCTGGAAGCGCTACGGCGTCTACGAGCCGATGTGGGGCACGGTCTACGACCGCACGCTCATCCGCGCAGAGGGCGACCGGGCGTGCGTGCCGCTCATGGGCCTCGCGCAGCCGCGCATCGAGCCCGAGCTTTGCTGCATGCTGAAAGCCCCGCCGCCGCGCACCGACGACCCGGAGAAGCTCCTCGCTGCGATCGAGTGGATCGCGCACTCGGTGGAGATCGTGCAGTGCCACCACCCGGCGTGGAAGGTGCGCATCGCCGATTGCACCGCGGACAACGGCCTGCACGGGCGCCTGATCCTCGGCACGCCGGTGCCGGCGGCGCGGCTCGGCGACCTTGCGGCGAAGCTGCCCGCGCTCGAGGCGGCGCTCGCGCGCGAGGGCGTGGCGGTGGACCACGGCGTGGGCGCGAACGTG
>CAZVHU010000209.1:0-4398 GCA_964627075.1 uncultured Enterobacteriaceae bacterium
CCGGCCGAGCACGAACTCGAGCCCCGCGCGGCGCGCCGCCTCGAGCACCTCGACCGACGGGTCGCCGGGATAGCCGAACATGTGGCCGATGCCGGCGGCCTTGAGGTACGCGACCATCACCTCCGAGACGTTCATCGCGCGGCGCTCACTCCTTCTTCAGCCCGGCGATCTGCGCCGCCTCGCGCGAGCGCTCGAACTCCTGCCGGATGAAGGCGCCGAAGCCCGCCGGCGTGGTGAGCTCGGGCGGCGCGACCTGCACGCCCAGCTCGCCCATCCTCTCGAGCACCTTGGGCGCGGCGAGCGCCCTGGCGAGCGCGCCTTGCAGCTTCGCCATCGCCTCGGGCGGCGTGCCGGCGGGCGCGAGGATGCCGATGTAGCTCGCGGCGGTAAAGCCCTTGACCCCGGCCTCGTCCATCGTCGGCACCTCGGGCGCGAGCGGCGAGCGCTTCTCGGCCGCGACCGCGACGAAGCGCGCCTTGCCGCCGCGGTGATGCGGCAGCGCACTGGAAAATTCGGTCATCGCGCCCTGGATGGTGCCGGCGACGAGGTCGGGAAGCAGCGCGCCGCCGCCGCGGTAGGGCACGTGCACGAGCTTGGCGCCGGTTTGCGCGTTGAAGCGCTCGAGCGTCAGGTGCGTCGCGCTGCCCACGCCCGCCGTGCCGACGCCCACCTGCTGCTGCCTGGAGTGGGCGACGAGCTCGGCGAGCGACTTCGCCGGCACGGCGGCATTGACGATGATCGCGTGCGGCACGAAGCTCGTCAGGCCCACGGGCGCGAAGTCCTTCAACGGGTCGTAGCCGAGCTTCGCCTGGACGAACGGGTTGACCGTCAACGGGCCGTTGGAGCCGGTGAGCAGCGTGTAGCCGTCGGGCGCGGCGCGCGCCACCTCGCCCGCGCCGACGCTGCCGCCGGCGCCGGCGCGGTTCTCCACCACCACCGGCTGGCCGAGCGCCTCGGCCATTCTCTCGCCTACGAGGCGCGCCACGATGTCGGCGTTGCCGCCGGGCGCGAACGGCACAATCAGCCTCACCGGGCGCTCCGGATACGCCGCGAGCGCGGCGCGCGGCGCAAGGCCCAGCGCGAGCGCCGCACCGAGGGACTTCAGCAGTTCACGGCGCGAAATCGGGTCCATTGCGACCTCCCCTTTCCTCAATTGTGCGCGCGGCTTCCAATAGAATCACAGCTTCCCCGCCTTCAGGAACGGTTTCGCTCATGAGCCTGCAGCAACGCATGGCAGCGGTCACCGGCGCAGGCTCGGGCATCGGGCGCGCGATCGCGCTCGAGCTCGCGGCGCGCGGCGCCTCGGTCGCTGCGATAGACCTCGACCAGGCGGCGGCCGAGGAGACGGCGCGGCTCGCACGCGGCGGTCGCATCCTGCCCTACCGCGCCGACGCCAGCAAGGCCCGGGAAGTGGACGCCGCCATCACCGCGGCCATCGGCGCGCTCGGGCCGATCGAGATCCTGGTCAACAATGCCGGCGTGCTCGATGGCTACTTCAACGCCGACGAGATGGACGAGGCGGTCTGGCGGCGGGTGCTCGACATCGACCTGACGAGCGTGTTCGTCTGCTCCAAGCGGGCGCTCGCCGAGATGCTGCCGCGCGGCCGCGGGCGGATCGTCAACATGTCCTCCGTCGCCGGCCTGAACGGCACCGGGGGCGGGGCTGCCTACATCGCCGCCAAGCACGGCGTGGTGGGCCTGACGCGCCAGATGGCGGTGGCCTACGCCGCGCGCGGCATCACCGTCAATTGCGTCTGCCCGGGCGCAATTCCGACCGGCTTGCGCGCGCACTCGCAGCAGATCCTCGGGCCAGGGGTTCCCGACATGAGCCAGCGCGGCATCGCGGTGAGCGAGGAGCAGGTCCGCGCCGTGGTCCCGGCGGGCAAGCGCGGCACGGTCGAGGACGTCGCCGCGGCGGTCGCGTTCCTCGTCTCTGACGAAGCAGCCTACATCACCGGCCACAGCCTGGTGGTGGACGGCGGCTGGAGGGCGAAATGAGCATGAAGATCGCGTTCATCGGCTTCGGCGAGGCGGGACAGACGATCAGCCGCGGGCTGCTCGGCGAGTCGAAGCCGCAAATCCGGACCTACGACATCCTGTTCGACGACCCGGCGAACGGCGGCAAGCTCGCGCGCACTGCCGGCGAGCTTGGCGTCGGCGTCGCGAGGGACCATGGCGACGCGGTGCGCGGCGCCGAGATCGTGTTCCTCGCCGTGACTGCAAGCTCGAGCTTGCAGGCCGCACGCAGCTGCCTCCCCGGTCTTTCGAAGGGACAGCTCTTCCTCGACATCAACTCGGTGTCGCCGCAGCGCAAGATCGAGACCGCGGCGCTCGTCGCTCCGAGCGGCGCCGCCTACGTGGACCTGGCGGTGATGGCGCCGGTCGCGCCGTATCTCCACAAGGTGCCGTGCCTTGCCGGAGGGCCGGGCGCTGCGGCGTTCCTGCCGCGCGCACAGGCGCTTGGAATGAAGGTGGAGCTGGTCTCGGCGCAAGTCGGCCAGGCTTCCGCCATCAAGATGTTCCGCTCGGTCATGGTGAAGGGGTTCGAAGCGCTGATGCTCGAGTCGATGCTCGCCTCGAGCGAGTACGGCGTCGAGCAGCGCGTGCTCGCGTCGCTGAAGGAGACCTTTCCGGGCCTGGACTGGGAGAAGCTCTCCGGCTACATGATCGAGCGCGTGGTGAGCCACGGCAAGCGGCGCGCCGCCGAGATGCGCGAGGTGGCCGAGACGCTGGAAGGCATCGGCCTCGAGCCCATCATGGCGGCGGCGACCGCCGCGCGCCAGCAGTGGCTCGCGGACCTGGGCGTCAGGGAGCGGCTCGCCGGGCGCAAGACCGAGGACCGCGATGAGCTCATCCGCGCGATTCGCGAGGCGCTGCAGAAAAAGGCCGAAGCGGCGTGATGCGCCTGAAGACGCTGCTCGGCGACTACCCGGTGACCGCGGCGCTGAAAAGCGGCGCCGTGCGCTCGCCCGAAGTGGATTTCGATTTCGCCGACGTCAAGGCCCCGGCCACCGCCTTCAAGCGCGTGGTGCGCAACATGGAGTTCGACGTCGCCGAGCTCGCGATCACGACTTTCCTCATTGCCAGGGCGCACGGCAAGCCGCTCGTCCTGATGCCCGCGGTGGTGCTGGGGCGGCTGCAGCATCCCCTCATCGTCTACAACTCCGAGCGCGGGCCGCTCGGCCCTCGCGACCTCGCTGGCAAGCGCATCGGCGTGCGCTCCTACTCGGTGACCACCGGCATGTGGCTGCGCGGCATCCTCGCTGGGGACTACGGCTTCGATGCGAGCCGCGTCACGTGGGTCACCTTCGAGGAAGCGCACGTCGCCGAGTTCGTGGACCCGCCCAACGTGGTGCGCGCGCCCGAGGGCAAGGAACTCGTCGCGATGCTGCTCGCCGGCGAGATCGACGCGGCGATCGTGGGCGACCGCACGCCGAAGGACCCGCGCCTCCGGCCCCTCATCCCCGACCCCGAAAACGCGGCGCGCGACTGGCAGCGGCGGCACGGCGGCGCGATCCACATCAACCACATGGTGGCGGCGCGCGACACGCTGCCCGCCGCGACCGTGCGAGAGGTCTACCGGCTGCTCGCCGAGAGCAGGAAAGCGGCGGGCGATCTGCCCTGGAACCCGTTCGGGGTGGAAGCCAACCGCCGCAACCTCGACATCGCGATCGATTTCGTGCACCGCCAGGGACTGATCCCGCGGCGCTTTGCGCAGGAAGAGCTCTACGGAGGCGTTTTCACATGATCGTCGACTGCCACGGCCACTACACCACCGCGCCCAAGGAGCTGGAGGAGTACCGCAAGCGCCAGCTCGAGAACCCCGACAAGGCGGTGAAGGGCGAGCTGAAGATCAGCGACGACCAGATCCGCGAGAGCGTGGAGGGCGCGCAGCTGCGCATCCAGCGCGAGCGCGCGACCGACCTCACCTTCTTCTCGCCGCGCGCCATGGCGATGGGCCATCATCTCGGCAACGAGACGACCAGCCGTTACTGGTCCGAGCACTGCAACGACATGATCCACCGCGTCTGCAATCTCTACCCGAAGAATTTCGTAGGCGTGTGCCAGCTGCCGCAATCGCCAGGGGTCAAGCCCGAGCGCAGCATCCCGGAGTTGGAGCGCTGCGTGAAGCAGCTCGGCTTCATCGGCTGCAACCTCAACCCCGATCCATCAGGCGGGCACTGGTCCGACCCGCCGCTCACGGACAAGTGGTGGTATCCGCTGTACGAGAAGCTGGTCGAGCTGGACGTCCCCGCGATGGTGCACGTCAGCGGCTCGTGCAACCCGAACTTCCACGCCACCGGCGCGCACTACATCAACGGCGACACCACCGCCTTCATGCAGTTCATCACCTCGGACCTGTTCAAGGACTTTCCTGCGCTGAAATTCATCATCCCG
>CAZVHU010000210.1:0-4370 GCA_964627075.1 uncultured Enterobacteriaceae bacterium
TCCACTTCGCGATGATCGGCATCGTGTCGCTCGCCTTCGGCCTGGTGACGCCGCCCTACGGCTTGTGCCTCATGATCTCGGCGCACATCGCCGGCATCCGCATCATGGATGCGCTCAAGGACGTCCTCATCATGCTGCTGCCGATGTTCGCGGTGCTCGCGCTGGTGATCGTGTGGCCGCAGGTGGTGCTGTTACTGCCGAGGCTGTTCCCGCCGGGAACGCTGTGAGCGCGCCCGACCCCGCGCTGCTGTCCCTCAACACCGCGACCGTCAGGGAGCAGTGGGGCCTCGCGCAAGCGATCGAGGGCTGCGTGCGCCACGGCATCCGCGGCATCTCGCCCTGGCGCGACCAGATCGCGGCGATGGGCCTCAAGGATGCGGCGCGCGCGGTGCGGGCACACGGCCTCGCCGTGAGCGGGGTGTGCCGCGGCGGCATGTTCCCGGCCTCCGACGCGGACGGCCGCCAGGCGGCGATCGACGACAATTTGCGGGCGATCGACGAAGCGCACGAGCTGGGCGCGCAATGCCTGGTGCTGGTGGTGGGCGGACTGCCGCGGGGCTCGCGCGACCTCGCAGGCGCGCGCCAGCAGGTGCAGGAGGGCATTGCCGCGGTGCTGCCAGCGGCGCGCGCGGCGCGCGTGCCGCTCGCCATCGAGCCGCTGCACCCGATGTACGCCGCCGACCGCGCGTGCGTGAACACGCTTTCGCAGGCGCTCGACCTGTGTGATGCGCTCGACCCGCAGCGCTCGGGCGCTCTGGGCGTCGCGGTAGACGTCTACCACACCTGGTGGGACCCTCAGCTCGAGCAGCAGATCGCGCGCGCCGGGCGCGCGAGGATCCTCGCGTACCACATCTGCGACTGGCTGGTGCCGACGCGCGACCTCCTGAACGACCGCGGCATGATGGGCGACGGCGTCATCAACCTGCCGCGCATCCGTTCGTGGGTCGAGGCGACGGGCTACGCCGGCTGCCACGAGGTCGAGATCTTCTCGGCGCAGAACTGGTGGCGCCGCGAGCCCGACGAGGTGCTCGCCGTCATGAAGCAGCGGCACTTCGAGTGCAGCTAGGACCTCTCAGAGCAACCGTCGGGCGATCGCGATCAGGCGCTTGAAGCGCGCGCCGTAGGGCGGGAAGAACGCCGCGAGCAGGTTGAGCCGGCTCTGGATGAGCACCGGTTTTTCCTTCGTGAAGGCGAGGAACCCGGCCTCGCCGTGGTAGCTGCCGTAGCCGCTCGCGCCGACGCCGCCGAAGGGCAGGCCTTCGTGCGCGAGGTGGATGAGGGTGTCGTTGACGCAAACGCCGCCCGCGATGGTGCCCGCGAGCACGCGCTCGCGGCTCGCCGCGTCCGAGCCGAACCAGTAAAGCGACAACGGCCGCGGCCGCGCGTTGACGAACCCAATTGCCTCCTCCAGCGAGCGGTAGGTCACGACCGGCAGGATCGGCCCGAAGATTTCCTCCTGCATGACGCGCATCGATTCGGTGACACCGAGGGCGAGCGTCGGCGGGAACTTGCGCTTGGCGGCGGGTAGCGCCTCGGACGCGGGGTTGAGCCTGCGGATCTCGGCGCCTTGCGCAGCGGCGTCGCTTGCCAATTCGCTCAGGCGCGCGTAGTGGCGGTCGCTCACGATGCTCGCGTAGTCGGGGTTGTCCTCGATCGCCGGGTACATCCGGGCGGCTGCGCGCTCCCAAGCCTGCACGAACGCACCGGCCATCGGCTGCGGCACCAGCACGTAGTCCGGAGCAACGCAAGTCTGCCCCGAGTTGAACAGCTTTCCGTGCACGATGCGCGGCACCGCGCTCGCCAGATCGCAGCTCGGGTCGACGATGCACGGCGACTTGCCGCCGAGCTCCAGCGTCACCGGCGTCAGGTTCGCGGCCGCCGCCGCGGCGACGAGCTTGCCGACGCGCGCTGAGCCGGTGAAGAGCAGGTGATCGAACGGGAGCGCGGCGAAAGCCGCGCCTACCCCCGCGCCGCCCAGCACGATCGCCAGCTCGTCGGCGGCGAAGTAGCGCGGCACGCGCTCGGCGAGGAGCATCGCGAAGCGGCGCGTCAGCTCCCCGTCGGGCTTCACCATCACGCGGTTGCCGGCGGCGAGTGCGCCGACCGCGGGGTCGAGCGCGAGGTTGTAGGGGTAGTTCCAGGGCGCGACGATGCCGACCACGCCGAGCGGCTGGCGCAGCACCTTCGCGCGCGCGGGCAGGAGGTGCAGCGGCGTCGCCACGCGCCGCGGGCGCATCCAGCGCCCGAGGTTGTGCAGCGCGTGGCGCACGGAAGCCTCCACGACGAGAAAGTCGCCGAAATCGGAGACTTCGAACGGGCGCTGGCCGAAGTCGGCGCTGATCGCGGCGCCGAACTCGGTTGCGTTCTCGCGCGTGAGCGCGAGCAGCCGCCGCAAGCGATCGGCGCGCCGCGCCGCGTCGGGCCACGAATCGCGCGCGAACGCCGCGCGCTGCAGGTCGAAAATCCCGCGCATGCCGAGGACGGCTCCCGGCGCCGCAGTGGGCGCGTTCATCCGGTGACCTTGCGCGCGAGCACGCGCAACGCCATGCGCAGCTTCTGCGAGAGCGGGAAGCGCTTGAAGTTGGTCTTCACCGCGCCCCGCGTGAAGGCGGTGGGCTTGGAGTAGTCCACGTTCACGTCCACGATCACCGGCTGGCTGGCGCGCGCCAGCCCCTTCGCCTCGTCGAGCGCGCCTTCGATCGCGGCGTCGTTCTCCACACGCACATAGGCGGCGCCGGTCGCGCGCGCAGCGCCCTCCAGATCGAGCGCGCCGAGCGTGCTGCACGGCGCGCGCGCGTAGGTGACATTCTGCGCCTGCGAGATCTGGGAGAGCGCGCCGTCGTGGAACACGACGAAAAGGATCCCGAGCCGGTGCAGCGCCGCGGTGACGATCTCCAGGCCGGTCATCATGAAGGCGCCGTCGCCGGCGATGGCCGCGACCTCGCGCTCCGGGCAGGCGAGCTTGGCGCCGATCGCCGCCGGCACCGCGTAGCCCATGCAGTTGAAGTCGGTCGGCACGATGAGCGTGCGCGGCGCGAGCACCGGAAAGTGCTCGGCGGCGAGGTAGGTGTGGTTGCCGTCGTCCACCGAGACGATCGCGTCCGCGGGAAGCCGCGCTCGCAGCGCGGCGAGGAACCGCGCCGGGCTCACGCGGCCGTCGGTGTCGTGCGCGAGCCACTCGGCGTGCCACGCGGCCTTGTCGGCACGGATGCGCGCGGCGAGCGCGGCGTCGGCGGGACGTGCGGCGCCTCGGGCGCGCAGCGCAGCGAGCAGCGCTTCGAGCACCGCTCGCGCGTCGCCCTCGATCGCCACCTTGGCCGGATAGTTTGCGCCGAAGACTTGCGGGTTGATGTCCACGTGCACCAGGTTCTCCGGCACCGTGACGCCGAAGCTGCCGGTGGCGATCTCGGCGAAGCGCGTGCCCACGGCGAGCAGCGCGTCGCAGTCCTTGAACGCGTTGCGCGCGGCGGGCACCGCCGAGGGGCCGAAGCCGAAGCCGGTGTGCAGCGGATGGCTCGCCGGGAACGCCGAGAGCCCCTGCAGCGTCGTAGCCACCGGCGCCTGCAGGTGCTCGGCGATCGCCGCGGTCAGTTTCGTCGCATCCACCGCGCCCCAGCCTGCGAAGATCCCCGGGCGGCGCGCGGCCGCGAGCAGGTCGGCCGCACGCGCGACGGCCGCGGCATCCGGCGCGCGCGCCGCGGGTGGCGGCGTCCACGCGGACAGCGCTCCCGCCTCGCCGGGAAAGAGCTGCAGGTTCACCGGCAACTCGATGAACACGGGGCCGGGCTCGCCGCTCAGGGCAATGCGGCCCGCCTCGTACATCGCGGGCAGCACGTCCTCGTGGCGCAGCACCTTGAAGGTCGCCTTGGTGAGCGGCTTGAGGAACGCGTGCTGGTCGATGTCGTGCAGCTGGTACTTGAAGCCGAGATCGGTGCGCACGCCGCCCGAGACCGCGATCACCGGGATGCCGGCGAGCAGCGCCTCGCCGATGCCGCTCGCCGCGTGCGTGGCGCCCGCCGCGGGCACGATCGCGAGCGCGCCGACCGTGCCCGAGACGCGGCTCACGGCATCCGCCATGAACGCAGCGCAACCCTCGTGCGTGACGAGGATCGGCGTGATCTTTTCCGAGTTGTTCAGCTCGTCGTAGAGCTCGGTGTTGTGCACGCCCGGGATGCCGAAGGTGAAGCGCACGCCCATTTGCTCCAGCGCGTGCACCGCGAGCCAGGCGGCGGTTTTCTTCATCGCGATCTCCGATGCGCGCTCACGGCACTGCCTCGCCGCCGATTGCGCGGCCGGCGATGCGCCCGCCGAGGATGCAGCCGCCGAGGAAGGTGCCTTCGAGCGCGCGCTTGCCGTGCATGCCGCCGCCG
>CAZVHU010000211.1:0-4359 GCA_964627075.1 uncultured Enterobacteriaceae bacterium
GCGCGCACATGGTGTTCATCACCGCCGGCATGGGCGGCGGCACCGGCACCGGCGCCGGGCCGGTGATCGCGGAGGTGGCACGCTCGCTCGGCATCCTCACGGTGGCGGTGGTCACCAAGCCGTTCACCTTCGAGGGCTCCAAGCGCATGCGCATCGCGGAGGCCGGCATCGAGGAGCTCGCGCCGCACGTCGATTCGCTCATCGTGATCCTCAACGACAAGCTCGAGGAGGTGCTGGGCGAGGACGTGACCCAGGCCGAGGCGTTCTCCGCCGCCGACAGCGTGCTGTGCAGCGCGGTCGGCGGCATCGCCGACATCATCCACCGCGACGGCGTGGTGAACGTGGACTTCCAGGACGTTCGCACCGTGATGTCGGAGCAGGGCATGGCGATGATGGGCGCCGCGGCCTCCAGCGGCATCGACCGCGCGCGCATCGCCGCCGAGCAGGCGATCGCCTGCCCGCTGCTCGAGGGCGTGAATCTCTCGGGCGCGCGCGGCGTGCTGGTCAACATCTGCGCCTCGAAGACCACCCTGAAGCTGCGCGAGACCAAGGAAGTGATGAACACCATCCGCGCCTTCGCGGCCGAGGACGCCACCATCATCTACGGCGGGGTGTGGGACGACACGCTGGGCGATGAGCTGCGCGTCACCGTGATCGCCACCGGCCTGGGCAACCCCGCGGCCATGCGGCAGGGCAAGCCCCAGCTCGTGCACTCGCAGCGCACCGGCACCGACAACCAGCCGGTGATGGTGGCCGCGCTGGCCGAGGCGGGGGCGAACCTCGACACGCCGGCCGTGTTCCGCAAGCGCGACCGCTCGGCGCAGCTCGAGGCGCTGCAGGCGAGCGGCGTCGAGAAGTACGACATTCCCGCGTTCCTGCGCAAGCAGGCCGACTGACGCGGCAAGCGGGCGCCGCGCCCCGGTCTTGCCGGCGGGGCGCGGCGCGCTTCGTTCGCTTGGTAGAATTCGCGTCGCCGTGCTACGACAACGCACCCTCAAGTCGCTGATTCGCGCCACCGGCGTCGGCCTGCACACCGGCGCCAAGGTCACGATCGCGCTGCGGCCCGCGCAGCCCGAGACCGGGATCGTGTTCCGGCGCGTGGACCTCGCGCGGCCGGTGGACGTGCCGGCGCGTCCCGAGCTGGTGGGCGAGACGCGGCTGTGCTCGTGCCTGGTGCAGGGCGCGGTCAAGATCCACACCGTCGAGCACCTGATGTCGGCGCTCGCCGGGATGGGCGTGGACAACGCCTACGTCGACCTCGACGGGCCCGAGGTGCCGATCATGGACGGCAGTGCGGCGCCCTTCGTGCTGCTGCTGCAGCAGGCGGGACTCGCCGAGCAGAACGCGCCCAAGCGCTTCCTGCGGGTCATGCGCCGCATCGAAGTGGCGGACGGCGACAAGCGCGCAGCGATCGAGCCCTACGACGGCTTCAAGCTCTCGTTCTCGATCGTCTACGACCACCCCGTGATCGAGCGCTCGAGCACCTCGCTCACCGTGGACTTCGCCGAGACCTCGTACCTGAAAGAGGTCGCGCGCGCGCGCACCTACGGCTTCATGCAGGAAGTGGAGCAGTTGCACGAGGCGGGACTCGCGCGCGGCGGCGGCCTGGACAACGCGGTGGTGCTCGACGAATACCGCGTGCTGAACGCCGACGGCCTCAGGTTCGCCGACGAGTTCATCCGCCACAAGGTGCTCGACGCGATCGGCGACCTGTACCTGCTCGGCCGGCCGCTGCTCGGCGCCTTCAGCGCGCACAAGTCCGGGCACGCGCTCAACAACCGCCTGCTGCGCGCGCTGCTCGCCGACGCGGGCGCCCTCGAGCCGGTCTCCTTCGAGCGCGCCGAGGAGGCCCCTGCCGGCGTCGCCGGCCTTCTCAGGCAGCCCGCGTGAGCTGTCGTTCCCGCGCAGGCGGGAACCCAAGCTTCGCGTCGGCGCTGGACCCCCGCCCCCGATCTTGTCGGGGGCAGGCCATTCGCCGGCGCGACGGGAGTTCTTGAATGCTGGTACTGCGCTTCGCAGGGCTGGCGGTCGCGCTTGCCCTGGGCCTGCTGGTGATCCTCTACATCGTCAGCGGCGATCGCAAGTGGCTGCGCATCGCCTGGCGCGTGTTCAAGGTCGCGCTCGTCGCCGCGGTGCTTTTCCTTCTGGTGGTGTTTTTCGAGCGCCTGGTGCCGATGGTGTAGCGCCCGCGGGCGCGCAGTGATCGAGAAGGATTCCCAACGCGTCGCGCGCCGGGGAATCGCGCATCGCGTGATGCAGTTCCTGCAGCGCCGCGACGCCTGCGGGCGACAGTGAACGCCTACCCCCGCGCGGCGCCAACAAGTTGGTGTTCGCGGCGAGGCTCGGTTGCACCCTCACCGAAACTGAATTAACCTTCGCCCCCTGTTCCGCGAGGTGCCTGAGAAGGCCTCCGGAAACGAGCTTCAGCTTGGCCGCCGCGGCCGGCGTTGCGGCAAGGACGACGAGCTGCCCGTCCTTGAGGTTCGCGGTCCGGACCTGGCGACCCAGCTCGGGTTCCAAGTAGTCGACACAAAGCTTTGAAAGCGCTTCGATTTCGAGCGCTTTCGCGACGACGGGCCCGAGGCCGGCATCAGTGCTGAGGAGGGGGCCGACCTTGGGGGTGTGCACGGTGGCGGTTCTAGGGAGGACGACGTGCAGATTATCTTGATCCCCGACCGGCTGGCAAAGGCGAGGAGCGTGACGCTCTCGCTGCGCCACGTCGTGGCCACGGGGGTCACGGTCCTCGCGCTGCTCGCCGGCATGACAGCGGCGCTCTATTGGGCGACGATGCGCTTCGCCACCGAGCTCAAGCTGCCGGCCCTGCAGCAACTGGTGCTGGCGGCACAGAAGAGCGAGGCCGAGCGGGCGCGCGAGTTCCTGCAGCAGAACCTGAATGCGATGGCGGTGAAGCTCGGAGAGATGCAGGCGCAGCTCACGCGCCTGGACGCGCTCGGCGAGCGGCTCTCGACGCTCGCCGGCATCCGCCCGCAGGATTTCCGCTTCACCGAGGCGCCGGGGCTGGGCGGCGCGCAGTCCTCGTCGCAGCCGGGGCAGGACCTGTCGCTGGGCGAATTCAGGGCGCGCCTCGACAGCCTGTCGCGCCAGATGGAGCACCGCACCGACATGCTCGGCGTGCTCGACGCACAGCTGTTCGAGCAGGCGGTGCGAAAGAAGCTGATGCCGACCATCATGCCGATCAACGCCCCGTTCAACGCCTCGGGCTTCGGCATGCGCATCGACCCGATCAGCGGCCAGAACGCGATGCACGAGGGCATCGACTTCATCGCCGAGCCTGGCACCGCGGTGGTCGCGGCCGCGGGCGGCGTGGTGCAATTCGCGGGCTTCCACCCGCAGTACGGCAACGTCATCGACATCGACCACGGCAACGATCTCGTGACGCGCTACGCGCACCTGTCGAAGATGCTGGTGAAAGAGGGCGAAGTGCTGCAGCGGGGCCGCAAGATCGCTCTGTCCGGCAACACCGGGCGCTCGACCGGCCCGCACCTTCACTTCGAGGTGCGCTTCCGCGGCGCCGCGCAGAACCCGGCGCGGTTCCTCTACGCCTCGAATCCGCAGCTGCCCAGCGCCCGTACGCAGACCGCGCGCGCGCGCTAGCGCCCGCCGCCAAGGCGCCCGCCTTGGCGTGATAAACTTTCGAATTTTCCGGGGGTTATGACGCCGCCGGTCGTTCTGCGGCCCCCGAGTCCATGATCGCCAACGTCCTCACCAAGATCTTCGGCAGCCGCAACGAGCGGCTGCTCAAGCAGTACCAGCGCACCGTCGACCGCATCAACGCCCTCGAGAAGGACGTGGCGGCCTTGAGCGACGCCGCGCTCGGCGCCAAGACCAACGAATTCCGCCAACGGCTGGAGGCGAAGCTCGCCGGCGTTCCGGCGGAGCAGAAGGACGAGGCCGAGCGGGGCGCGCTCGAGGAGCTGCTGCCGGAGGCCTTCGCCGTGGTGCGCGAGGCGGGCAAGAGGACGCTGCGCATGCGCCACTTCGACGTGCAGCTCGTGGGCGGCATCGTGCTGCACAACGGCAAGATCGCGGAGATGCGCACCGGCGAGGGCAAGACGCTGGTGGCGACGCTGCCGGCATATCTCAACACGCTCACCGGCAAGGGCGTGCACATCGTCACGGTGAACGACTACCTCGCGCGGCGCGACGCCGAGTGGATGGGCAAGATCTACGGCTTCCTCGGCCTCACGGTCGGGGTCAACGTGCCGCAGATGGAGCCCGAGGAGAAGCGCAAGGCCTACGCCGCCGACATCACCTACGGCACCAACAACGAGTTCGGCTTCGATTACCTGCGCGACAACATGGCGATGCACGTCGAGGAGCGGTTCCAGCGCGGGCTGC
>CAZVHU010000212.1:0-4305 GCA_964627075.1 uncultured Enterobacteriaceae bacterium
AAGGAGGCCAAGGACCTGGTGGACGGCGCGCCCAAGCCGGTCAAGGAGGGCATCTCCAAGGCCGACGCCGAGGCGGTAGCGAAGAAGCTCACCGACGCCGGCGCCAAGGCCGAGATCAAGTAACGGAACTTCGGGGGCCGGAGAGAGTCAGCACTCTCTCCGGATTCCGAGGGCACAGCCAAGGCGCGAGCCTTCGCTTTGCCCTTTGAGCCGCCTGCCCGGGAGAGTTCATGAGCTATTCGCTGACCGAGCGTAAACGCATCCGCAAGAGCTTCGCCAAGCGCGCGATCGTCCAGGACGTGCCGTTCCTGATCGCGACGCAGCTCGAGTCCTACACCGCGTTCCTGCAGGCGCAGACCGCGCCCGAGTCGCGCAAGAACGAGGGCCTGCAGGCCGCGTTCACCTCGATCTTCCCGATCTCGTCGCACTCCGGCAACGCACGCCTGGAGTTCGTCAGCTACCAGCTCGGCGAGCCGCCGTTCGACGTCAAGGAATGCCAGCAGCGCGGCCTGACCTACGCCAGCCCCCTGCGCGCCAAGGTGCGCCTGGTGATCATGGACAAGGACGCGCCCAAGCCGACCACCAAGGAGGTGAAGGAGCAGGAGGTCTACATGGGCGAAATCCCGCTCATGACCACCACGGGCTCCTTCGTCATCAACGGCACAGAGCGCGTGATCGTGAGCCAGCTGCACCGCTCGCCGGGGGTGTTCTTCGAGCACGACCGCGGCAAGACGCACAGCTCCGGCAAGCTCCTGTTCTCGGCGCGCATCATTCCTTACCGCGGCTCGTGGCTCGATTTCGAGTTCGACCCCAAGGACATCGTGTTCTTCCGGGTGGACCGCCGCCGCAAGATGCCGGTGACCATCCTGCTCAAGGCGCTGGGCTTCACGCCCGAGCAGATCCTGAAGGAGTTCTTCTCCTTCGACACCTTCCACCTCGAGGCGCAGGGCGCGCTGTTCGAGGTGGTGCCCGAGCGGCTGCGCGGCGAGATCGCGCGCTTCGACATCAACGACAGGTCGGGCAAGACGATCGTCGCCAAGGACAAGCGCATCACCGTCAAGCACATCCGCGACATGGAGGCGGCGGGCATCAAGCGCATCAGCGCGCCGGACGAGTTCCTCGTCGGGCGCGCGCTCGCGCACAACGTCATCTCGGGCGACACCGGCGAAATCCTCGCCAGCGCCAACGACGAGATCACCGAGACGCTGCTCGCCAAGCTGCGCGAGGCGAAGGTCGGGCGCTTCCAGACGCTGTTCACCAACGATCTCGACCAGGGGCCGTACGTCTCGCAGACGCTGCGCGCCGACGAGACCACCGACCGCACCGCGGCGCGCGTCGCGATCTACCGCATGATGCGCCCCGGCGAGCCGCCGACCGAGGACGCCGTCGAAGCGCTGTTCAACGGCCTGTTCTTCGCCGAGGAGCGCTACGACCTTTCGGCCGTGGGCCGGATGAAGTTCAACCGCCGCATCGGCGTGGCGAGCGAGACCAGCTGGCAGGTGCGCCTGAAGAGCATCGCGCTGCCGCGCGAGGCCGAGGACGAGCTGCGCGCCTACTTCAGGCACGCGCCCGAGCTGCACCTTGGCAAGGTGGCGCTCGAGGGCGTGGTCACCCAGGCCGAGGCGCAGGCCCTGGTGGACAAGATGTTCCACGACCTCAGGTCGAAGGGCGTCGACCGCGCCAGGCTCGAGACCAGGATCGAGCAGCGCTTCACGCTCAGCCCGCGCGACATCGTCGAGGTGATCCGGATCCTGGTCGAGCTGCGCAACGGCCGCGGCGAAATCGACGACATCGACCACCTCGGCAACCGCCGCGTGCGCTCGGTGGGCGAGCTGGCCGAGAACCAGTTCAGGGCGGGGCTGGTGCGCGTCGAGCGCGCCGTGAAGGAGCGCCTGTCGCAGGCCGAGAGCGAGAACCTGATGCCGCACGACCTGATCAACGCCAAGCCGATCTCGGCCGCGATCAAGGAGTTCTTCGGCTCGAGCCAGCTGTCGCAGTTCATGGACCAGACGAACCCGCTTTCCGAGATCACGCACAAGCGCCGCGTCTCGGCGCTCGGGCCCGGCGGCCTCACCCGCGAGCGCGCGGGGTTCGAGGTGCGCGACGTGCACCCGACGCACTACGGGCGCGTGTGCCCGATCGAGACGCCCGAGGGGCCGAACATCGGCCTGATCAACTCGCTCGCGCTCTATGCGCGCACCAACAAGTACGGCTTCCTCGAAACCCCGTACCGCAAGGTGAAGGACGGCAAGGCCACCAGCGACATCGAGTTCCTGTCGGCGATCGAGGAAGGCCACTACGTGATCGCGCAGGCGAACGCCGCGATCGACAAGAGCGGGCGCCTCACCGACACGCTGGTGTCGTGCCGCTTCAAGAACGAGTTCGAGCTCAAGTCCCCGGAGGAAGTGCAATACATGGACGTGGCGCCGTCGCAGATCGTGTCGGTGGCGGCCTCGCTCATCCCGTTCCTCGAGCACGACGACGCCAACCGCGCGCTGATGGGCTCCAACATGCAGCGCCAGGCAGTGCCGTGCCTGCGGGCGGAGAAGCCGCTGGTGGGCACCGGCGTCGAGCGCACCGCGGCAGTGGACTCCGGCACCTGCGTCATCGCGCTGCGCGGCGGCGTCGTCGACTACGTCGACGCCAACCGCATCGTGGTGCGGGTGAACGACGACGAGACCGTGCCGGGCGACGTCGGCGTGGACATCTACCCGCTCACCAAGTACACGCGCTCCAACCAGAACACCAACATCAACCAGCGCCCGATCGTGATCCCCGGAGAGCGCATCGCCAAGGCCGACGTGATCGCCGACGGCGCCTCGACCGACCTGGGCGAGCTCGCGCTCGGCCAGAACATGCTGGTCGCGTTCATGCCGTGGAACGGCTACAACTTCGAGGACTCGATCCTCATTTCCGAGCGCGTGGTATCCGACGACCGCTTCACCTCGATCCACATCGAGGAGCTGACGGTGGTGGCGCGCGACACCAAGCTGGGCGCCGAGGAGATCACGCGCGACATCTCGAACCTGTCGGAGGCGCAGCTGTCGCGCCTGGACGAGTCCGGCATCGTCTACATCGGGGCGGAAGTCGAGGCGGGCGACGTGCTGGTGGGCAAGGTCACGCCCAAGGGCGAGACCCAGCTCACGCCCGAGGAGAAGCTGCTGCGCGCGATCTTCGGCGAGAAGGCATCCGACGTGAAGGACACGAGCCTGCGGGTGCCCTCGGGCATCTCGGGCTGCGTCATCGATGTGCAGGTGTTCACGCGCGAAGGCATCGAGCGCGACAAGCGCAGCCAGTCGATCATCGAGGAGGAGCTCAAGCGCTACAAGACCGACCTCGCCGACCAGATGCGCATCGTCGAGAGCGACACGTTCGCGCGGCTGGAGCGACTGCTCACCGGCAAGACCGCCAACGTCGGCACGAGCCGCTCGCCCAAGAAGACCGTCGTCACCAAGGCCTACCTCGACTCGATCGAGCGCTACGAGTGGTTCGACATTCGCCTCGCGAGCGAGGAGACCGCGGCGCAGCTCGAGGGCCTCAAGGAGTCGCTGGCGCAGAAGCGCAAGCAGTTCGACGCCATGTTCGAGGCGAAGAGGAAGAAGCTCACCCAGGGCGACGAGCTGCCGCCGGGCGTGCTCAAGATGGTGAAGGTGTACGTCGCGGTCAAGAGGCGGCTACAGCCGGGCGACAAGATGGCCGGCCGCCACGGCAACAAGGGCGTGATCTCCAAGATCGTGCCGGTGGAGGACATGCCGCACATGGCCGACGGCACGCCGGTGGACCTGGTGCTCAACCCGCTCGGGGTGCCGTCGCGCATGAACGTCGGCCAGATCCTCGAGACGCACCTGGGCTGGGCGGCGAAGGGCCTGGGCCTGAAGATCGGCGAGATGCTCAAGGCGCAGGCGAAGGCCGCCGAGCTTCGCAAGTTCATCGGCCGCATCTACAACTCGAGCGGCCGCGAGGAGGAGCTGGCGCGCCTCTCGGACGAGGAGGCGGTGACGCTTGCGGCCAACCTGAAGGACGGCGTGCCGTTCGCCACGCCCGTATTTGACGGCGCGTCCGAGTCCGAGATCAACGCCATGCTCGAAGTCGCCGGGCTGCCGGTGTCCGGGCAGGTGACGCTCTACGACGGCCGCACCGGCGAGGCGTTCGACCGCGAGGTGACGGTGGGCTACATGCACGTGCTGAAGCTGCATCACCTGGTGGACGACAAGATGCACGCCCGCTCCACCGGCCCGTACTCGCTCGTCACGCAGCAGCCGCTCGGCGGCAAGGCGCAGTTCGGCGGCCAGCGCTTCGGCGAGA
>CAZVHU010000213.1:0-4268 GCA_964627075.1 uncultured Enterobacteriaceae bacterium
TGTGCAGCCGGTTCTCGGCCTCGTCCCAGACCACGCTCTGCGGCCCGTCGATCACCTCGGCGGAGACTTCCTCGCCGCGGTGCGCCGGCAGGCAGTGCATGAACAGCGCCTCCTTCTTCGCCCGGCGCATCATCGCCGCATTCACCTGCCAGTCGGCGAACGCCTTCAGCCGCTCGGCATTCTGCTCCTCGAAGCCCATCGAGGTCCAGACGTCGGTGGTGACGAGGTCCGCGCCCTTCGCCGCCTCCATGGGATCGGCGAACTCCTCGTAGTGGTCGTCGCCGCGCAGCCCGGCGCGCTTTGGCTCGATCGCGTACCCCGGCGGCGTCGAGACGCGCACGTTGAAGTCGAGCACCTCTGCCGCCTGCAGCCAGGTGCTGCAGACGTTGTTCGAGTCGCCGATCCAGGCCACCGTCTTGCCGCGGATGTCGCCGCGGTGCTCGATGAAGGTGTAGAGGTCTGCCAATATCTGGCAGGGGTGGTACTCGTTGGTGAGGCCGTTGATCACCGGCACGCGCGAGTGTTGCGCGAAGCGCTCCACCGTGTCCTGCTCGAAGGTGCGGATCATGACCAGGTCGCACATGCGGGAGACGACCTTCGCCGTGTCCTCGATCGGCTCGCCGCGGCCGAGCTGCGAGTCGCGCGTGCTGACGAAGATCGCGCTGCCGCCTAGCTGGCGCATGCCTGCCTCGAACGAAAGGCGCGTGCGCGTGCTCTGCTTCTCGAAGATCATGACCAGCGTGCGGTCCGCCAGCGGCCAGTAGCGCTGGTAGCGCTTGAATCTTGCCTTGATCCAGCGCGTGCGCGCGAACACGTGCCGCAGCTCGGCGCGCGTCAGGTCGCGGAACTGGAGGAAATGGCGCAGTGGCGTCTTGCGTGCCGCCATGGAACCCTCAACGCGCGGCAGCGGCTTTCGGCTGGTTCGCGCTTGCGGCGAGGAACGCCTTGACGAGCGGCACGAGGCGCTCGACCACCTCGCGGCCCTCCGCCTCGGTCATGACCAGCGCGGGCAGAAGGCGGATGACGGTATCGTGCGTGACGTTGACCACCAGCCCCGCATCGAGCGCCATGCGCACGATGTCGCCGCAGGGGCGGTCGAGCTCGACGCCAATCATCAGGCCCATGCCGCGGATCTCGCGCACGCCGGCCACACCCTTCAACGCCGCCGCGAGGCCGCCCCGGATCGCGTCGCCCACGCGCGCGGCGTTGGCGAGCAGGCCCTCGTCCTTCATGGTGTCTATGGTGGTCACCACGCCCGTCATGGCGAGCGGGTTGCCGCCGAAGGTCGAGCCGTGGTTGCCGGGCTTGAACACGCCCCTGGCGCGGCCGCCCACGACGCAGGCGCCCACCGGCACGCCGCCGGCGAGCCCCTTGGCGAGCGGCACCACGTCCGGGAGAAAGCCCGCGTGCTGGTAGACGAACCACTTGCCGGTGCGCCCCAGGCCGCACTGCACCTCGTCGGACATGAACAGCCAGCCGTGGGCGTCGCAGATCTCCTTCAGGCCCCGCAGGTACTCCAGCCGCGCGACGTTGATTCCGCCCTCGCCCTGGATCGGCTCTACGAACACCGCGACCACGTTCTTGTTGTGGGCCGCGACCTGGCGCACCGCGTCCAGGTCGTTGAGCGGCACGCGCACGAAACCCTGCACCAGCGGCTCGAAGCCCGCCTGCACCTTGCGGCTGCTGGTGGCCGAGAGCGTCGCGAGCGAGCGCCCGTGGAACGCCTTCTCCATCACCACGATGGCGGGCTCGGCGACGCCGCGGTCGTGGCCGTACTTGCGCGCCACCTTGATCGCGGCCTCGTTCGCTTCCAGCCCCGAATTGCAGAAGAACACCTCGTCCAGGCCCGTGATCCCGGCGACGCGGTCGGAGGCCTCCTCCTGCTGCGGGATGCGGAACAGGTTCGAGCTGTGGATGATGCGGCCGATCTGCTCGGTGAGCGCGCGCACCAGGCGCGGGTGGTTGTGCCCGAGCGTGTTCACCGCGATGCCGGCGAGGGCGTCGAGGTATTTCCTGCCGGCCTCGTCCCAGAGCCAGACTCCCTGGCCCCTGACGAATGCGACCGGCTGCCTGGCGTAGGTGTTCATCAGGTGCGACATGGCGCAGCCTCCGCGGCGGTCCGAAACGCAAAACGGCGGCACAGGCCGCCGTTCGCACCATGGTATCAAGAAAAAAAGGGGTCAGGACCCTTTTTCGGCCGGCCGCGAGGCCGCAAGGTGCATTCGAGTCCGAGGCGGATCGCCACGCTTTGCGCCCAGACCGGGTGGCCGAAAGGCGTGCCGCGTTGGGCGCAGCGGCGCACGGAATCGATTTCGCCGGAGGCCGCTGCTTCGTTTACCCGGGAAACCCACTCGCGCGGCCGAGGGACCGGCCACTGGTCGATGCGCGGCGGCTGGTGGTCGGAATTCTGACGGCAGGCGCGCCACAGGCTGCACCACGGCCATTCCTCGGATAGAGGTGCCCGCTACCCGCAGTCGCGCGGTGCGCATGCCAGCGCTGCGTATGCGCGAGACTGACCAGCCGCATGTAGTCGGAAAGGTCCCCGTCGCGGATGGGCCATAGCACCAGGTGCCAATGGTTCGGCATGAGGCACCACGTCAGGATGCGCATTGGAATGCGCTCCTGGACCTCGGCGAGGGTGTTCTCGAAGGCGGAATAGTCCGCGTCTTTCTCGAAGATCCTTCGACGGGCGTTCGCGCGATTGAGAACGTGGTACACGAACCCGCCTGGCGCCCTTCGGTGTGGCCTTGGCATCGCAGCTCCTTGGCTCGCAGGAAACTCACCCCTAAACGCACCAGCCGCGCGATTGGCATACCGCCGGTGCCGGCAAAAAGGGCCCTGCCCCCTTTTACAGGCGCCGGAGGGCTTTTTCTTCGGCGGGCTTGAGGACCCGCACGCAGGGCGCGTAGCCCTCGTGGACGATGCCGTGCAGCTCGGTGCGCTTTTGCGACCTGAGCAGGTTGGCGAGGAACTCGCTGATCTCGCCGGTGATCAGCTGCCCCGGCACCAGCACGGGGATGCCGGGCGGGTAGGGCACGATGCCGTCGGCGCAGATGCGGCCTTTCAGCGCGCGGTTGACGCGCTCCTTGTCGTCGAACACGGGCACCAGCTCCCCGCCGCAGTAGTAGGCGTCGCGCGGCAGGAACCGCAGCCGCGTGAACTCGGGGATGTGGGCGGTCTGCACCAGGCGCCGCGCGGGGCGCCCTTCGCGCGCGATGCGCATCAGCGCGTCGTAGAGGCGGCTTACCTTGGAGCGCGTGGTGCCGATGGTGAGCAGCAGCGTGATGGTGTTGAAGGTGCTCTTCTCGACCTGGATGTTGTAGCGCTCGAAGAGTTCCCTTTGCAGCTCGTCCACGGTGTAGCCGCAGCCCGAGACATCGATCGTCACCTTGGTGGGGTCGAGCCGGATGCCGTCCTCGCGCACCCCGGCCGGCAGCAGGTCCTCGAGCTCCAGGCATCTGAAGGCGCCGGTCGAGTTGATCTGCCCGCGCAGCTCCGCGGCGAGCTCGAGCGTCCTCGCGAGCAGCTTGTAGCCTTCCATCACCGCCTGCTTGCGCGCCACGTCCAGGCTCGCGATCAGCCCGTACTGCGGGCTGGTGGAGGTGTGCATGTTGAAGTTCTCGCGGAACAGGTGCTCGTTGAACTTGGGGTCGTTGACGTGGATCATCGAGGCCTGCGAGAACGCCGACAGCACCTTGTGCGTGGACTGCGTGGCGTAGTCGGCGCCGGCTTCGAGCGCCGTGGGCCGGAACGCGGGATGGAAGCGCGCGAAACCGTACCAGGCCTCGTCCACGATCACCTTGATGCCCCTGGCGTGCGCGGCCGCCACGATCGGCGCGAGGTCGTAGCGCAGCCCGTCGTAGGTGCACGAGGTGAGGATGAGCGCCTGCGCGTCGGGGTTCCTCGCGATCGCCTCGAGGATGGTCTTTTTCGGCACCGGGCCGTAGAGGCCGTACTTGCGGTTGAGCGCGCTCTCGAGGTACACCGGGTGCGCGCCCGAGAGCACCACGCCGTGATGCACGCTCTTGTGGCAGTTGCGATCGAGCAGCAGCTTCTCGCCCGGGGCGAGAAGCGTCTGGAAGATCACCTTGTTCGCGGTCGAGGTGCCGTTGGTGGCGAAGAACGTGCGGCGCGCGCCGAAGGCCTTGGCCGCCATCGCCTGCGCTTCCGCGATCACGCCCTTGGGCTCCATCAGCGAATCGAGCATCGGCACCGACACCGAGAGGTCGGCGTCGAACACGTGCTCGCCCATGAACTCGTAGAAGTCG
>CAZVHU010000214.1:0-4254 GCA_964627075.1 uncultured Enterobacteriaceae bacterium
TGCCCATCGTCATGCCGGCGCGGATCGCGTGATACAGGAACGCGCTGTGCATCGCTTGCCGCACCGGCTCGTTGCCGCGGAAGGAGAACGACAGGTTCGAGAGCCCTCCCGAGACCTGCGCCTGCGGCAGGTTGGCGCGGATCCAGCGCGTCGCCTCGATGTAGTCGATGGCGTAGCGCGCGTGCTCTTCCAGCCCGGTGGCGACGGCGAAGATGTTGGGGTCGAAGATGATGTCGGCCGGGTCGAAGCCGGCGCGCTCGGTGAGCAGGCGGTAGGCGCGCCCGCAGATGCCGATGCGGCGCTCGAACGTATCGGCCTGCCCCTGCTCGTCGAAGGCCATCACCACCACCGCGGCGCCGTAGCGGCGCGCGAGGCGCGCCTGGCGCAGGAACTCCGCTTCGCCTTCCTTCATCGAGATCGAGTTCACCACCGCCTTGCCCTGCACGCATTTCAGGCCCGCCTCGATCACGCTCCAGCGCGAGGAGTCCACCATGACCGGCACGCGCGCGATGTCGGGCTCGGCGGCGACGAGGTTGAGGAAGGTCGTCATCGCCTTCTGCGAGTCGAGCATCGCCTCGTCCATGTTGATGTCGATCACCTGCGCGCCGTTTTCCACCTGCTGGCGTGCCACCGACAGTGCCTCGGCGTAGTTGCCGGCGAGCACGAGGCGCGCGAACACCTTCGAGCCGGTGACGTTGGTGCGCTCGCCGATGTTGACGAACAGCGACCCCTCGCCGATGTTGAGCGGTTCCAGGCCCGCCAGCCGCAGCTTCGGCGGCAGCGCCGGCCGCCGCCGCGGCGCCACACCCTTCACCGCGCCGGCGATGGCGCGGATGTGCTCCGGTGTCGTGCCGCAACAGCCGCCCGCGAGGTTGAGCCAGCCGGCGCGCGCCCACTCGCCGATCTGGCGCGCCATCGACTCGGGCGTGTCGTCGTACTCGCCGAAGGCGTTGGGCAGCCCCGCGTTGGGGTAGCACGAGGTGAAGCTCTCCGCGATCGCGGAGAACTCCTCGACGTGCTGGCGCAGCTCCCTTGCGCCGAGCGCGCAATTGAGGCCGACGGCGAGCGGCCGCGCGTGGCGCACCGAGTTGTAGAAGGCTTCCGCGGTCTGCCCGGAGAGCGTGCGCCCCGAGGCGTCGGTGATGGTGCCCGAGACGACGAGCGGCAGGCGCGCGCCGCGCGCCTCGAATATCGATTCGATCGCGAACAGCGCCGCCTTGGCGTTGAGCGTGTCGAAGATGGTCTCCACCAGCACGATGTCCACGCCGCCGTCGAGCAGCCCGCGCAGCGCCTCGCCGTAGGCGGCCGCGAGCTGGTCGAAGGTGACGTTCCTCAACCCCGGGTCGTTGACGTCGGGCGAGATCGAGGCGGTCTTCGAGGTCGGCCCGAGCACCCCGGCGACGAAGCGCGGCCGCCGCGGGTCGCGCGCCTCGGCTTCGCGCGCCACTTCCACAGCGAGGCGAGCCGCACAGAGGTTGAGCTCGTAGGCGAGTGCCTCCATGCCGTAATCGGCAAGCGATACCGCCGTCGAGTTGAAGGTGTTGGTCTCGATGACGTCGGAGCCGGCCTCGAGGTACTGGCGGTGGATGCCGCGGATCAGTTCCGGCCGCGTGAGCGTCAGCAGGTCGTTGTTGCCGCGCAGGTCGCGCGGCCAGTCGCGGAAGCGCTCGCCGCGGAACTGCGCTTCCGTCAGGCGCTCGCGCTGGATCATCGTGCCCATGGCGCCGTCGAGCAGCAGGATCCGCTCCTCGAGCAGGTCTTCAAGCTTCGCGGCGTTCTCGGCGTGGCTCATCGGCGACCAGTAAAAGAAAAGGCCCGTTCAGCGATTGCGCAGAAACGGGCCTCTCGAGCGCGTCTCTTTAGCGGCATTTGTTATGCGCCCGCAAGCTGAACATCAAATCGGCGCAGGCGCGCAGTGTGCACGGAAAAGCCTGTAGTGTCAAACCCTTGCGCGTATAATGGCGGCCGCAATGGACCACCTGGAACCGAAGCAGGCATTCGAATTCCTGCGCTCGCACGCAAACGCCCTGTTCATCGATTGCCGCAGCGAGATGGAGTACCTGTTCGTGGGGCATGCGGTCGGCGCGCTGCACGTGGCGTGGAACGACGGCCCGGACTGGGACGTCAACCCGCATTTCGTGGGGCAGGTGAAAAAGCTCGCCGGCACCAACCACACCACGCGCCCGATCGTGCTCATCTGCCGCAGCGGCAACCGCTCGCAGGAGGCGGGCGAGGCGCTCGAGCGCGCCGGCTTCACGCAGGTCTACAACGTGACGCATGGCTTCGAGGGCGAGCTCGACGACAGCCACCGGAGGAACTCGCTCAACGGCTGGCGCCGCGACGGCCTGCCGTGGGAGCAGTGCTGAGCGCGCGGGGGGCCGCCTCCCCGCATTCCTAGGATGAGATTTCCGCCCGCGGCGCTCGCCTGGTCGGTGTGCGCACTCGGGGCTTCGCTCTACGTCGCGGGGTTCTTCCAGCGCGTCGCGCCCGCGGTGCTGACGCAGGAGCTGATGGCCGAGTTCGACATCGCGGCCGCGGGCCTGGGCAACCTCTCCGCGTTCTATCTCTACGGCTACGTGGCGATGCAGATCCCGACGGGGCTCATGGTGGACCGCTGGGGCGCGCGGCGCGTGCTCTCCGCGGGCGCGGCGATCGCTGCGCTGGGAAGCTTCCTCTTCGCCGCCGCGCCGAGCGTGCTGCTCGCCAACCTCGGCCGGATGCTGATCGGCGGCTCGGTGGGTGTGGCCTGGGTCGGCACCCTCAAGCTCGCCGCGCACTGGCTGCCCGCCAACCGCTTCGCGCTCGCAACCGGCCTCGCGCTCGCCTCGGGGATGACCGGCGCCGCGTTCGCCGGCGTGCCGCTGCGCTGGGCGGTGGTCGAGTTCGGCTGGCGCCCGGTGATGACGCTCGCCGCCGCGGCGATCGCGGCGATCAGCGCGGTGATCTGGCTCGTGGTGCGCGACGACCCGGCCGAGCACGGCTACCGAAGCTACTTCACCGGTGCACTGCAGGCGGGTCGCAAGCCGGCGATCTGGCGCGGGCTGGGCGAAGTGCTGCGCTACCGAAACACCTGGCTCATCTTCGTCGCGCCGCAGGGCGTGAGCGCATCGATCATCGCCTTCGCCGGGCTCTGGGGCGTGCCCTACTTCGTCTCGGTCTACGGCTACTCGCAGCAGCACGCCGCGTTCCTGTGCACGGTGCTGCTGCTTTCCTGGGCGCTCGGCGGACCGGTCTTCGGAGCGTTCTCCGACCGCATCGGCGAGCGCAAGCCGCCCTACGTGCTCGCAATCCTGTGTTCGCTCGTGCTGTGGTCGGTGCTGGTCTACGCCGGGCGGCCGCTGCCGCAATCGGTGCTCGTCGCGCTGCTGGTGGCGGCGGGCTTTTCCGCTGGCGGCATGGTGGTCGGCTTCGCGTTCGCCAAGGAATCGGTTCCGGCGCGGCTCGCCGGCACCGCGGGCGGCGTCGCCAACATGGGCTCGATGACCGGCCCGATGCTGCTGCAGCCGCTGATCGGCGTGGTGCTCGACTTGCACTGGCGCGGGGAAATCGCGGCGAGCGGCGTGCGCGCCTACGACGCGGAGGCCTACCGCATCGCCTTCAGCTTGCTGCTCGCGTGGCTCGGCCTTTCGCTCGCGGCGGCGCTCGCCACGCGCGAAACCCGCGCGCGGCAGATGCCCTGATAGGATTGCGCGCCATGCAGGCCGCCGAGTTCCGGTCGATCACGGGCGTGTTCCACACCCAGGTGCACTGGGGCGACTGCGACCCGGCGGGGATCATCTTCTACCCGACCTACTTCCGCTGGATGGACACCGCGACCTGGGAGTTCTTCGCCGCGGTGGGCTACACCATCAAGCGGATGCGCGCCGAGCACATGGCGATGCCGCTCTTGTCGGCCGACTGCAAGTTTCTGGTAGCTGCCGAGCACGGCGACCGCTGCGAGGTGCGCTCGCGCATCGCGCGCTTCGGCGGCAAGTCCTTCAGCGTCGCGCACGACATCGTGCGCGCCGACGGCACGCTGCTCGCGAGCGGCAGCGAGTCGCGCGTCTGGGGGCGCTTCACCGCCGGCCCCGGCTCGCCGCTCAAGGGCCAGGTCATCACCGACGAGCTGAAGGCGCTGTTCCTCGCGAGGTAGCCGGCCGCAGCGCGGCACAGTGTAAAGTCTGACTTTACACTTGCGCTTCTGCTGCTCGGCCATGGGTCGCGCCGCCCGGCGCCGCCGCCTTCCCCAGGGCCGCGAAGAAAATCGGGGACGGG
>CAZVHU010000215.1:0-4201 GCA_964627075.1 uncultured Enterobacteriaceae bacterium
TGGTTCCTCTACCGCTTGCGCCGCCGCCTTGCTTACGCGGGGAAGTCCTTATAGCATGACTTTACACTCGGCCGCGTGCAATGCGGGGACAGACCTCCCGATTCCGGCCGCTCGATCAACGAGATAACGAGGCGAATCGGGGTCTGTCCCCGGTTAGAAGCGCCGCGTCAGGGTCATGGTGTGGCCGTCGCGCTTCATCTCGACCCGGTTGAGGAAGGTCATGCCAAGGAGCGCCACGTTCAAGCCCTGCTCGATCACGATCGCGTCCACGGCCTGCAATTCGATGCCGCCTACGCGCACGGTGTCCAGGCGCACCACGTAAATCGGCACCGCGCCGGCGGCGGTCTGCGTCATGCCGGGCTTGCCCTTGCGGTAATCGATGCCGAGGCGCCTGGCGTCGGCCGCGGGCAGCGCGACCGCGGTGGCGCCGGTGTCTACGAGGAACCGCACCGCGCCGCCGTTCACCTGGCCGTCGGCCACGAAGTGCCCTGCGCGGTCGGCGGCGAGCGTCACGCTCTGCCGGTCCGGGCCGGCGCCTCGCGTGCTGTGGGTCTGGCCGCGCAGCAGCACGCGGCGCTTGCCGTCCACCTCGACGGTGGCGCGCTCCTTGTCCACCGCGATCAGGGTGACGTTGCCGAGCTTCTGCCCGACCTTGATGGTCCGGGGCGCGCCGCCGTCCACCGCGATCACCGCGGCCTTGTCGCCGATCACGCCCACCAGGTTCAGGTCGGTGGCGCGCGCGCACGGCGCGGCGAGCAGCGCGGCCGCCGCGAAAAGCGCCCTACAATGCCTGCCCATGAAGCCGGTCGCCATCTTCCGCCACGTGCGCGCCGAGGGTCCGGCCTATTTTGCCACCTATCTCGAGCGGCGCTCGATCCCCTGGACGCTGATCGCGATCGACGAAGGTGGAAAAGTGCCGAAGGACGCGCGCGAATTCTCCGGCCTTGCCTTCATGGGCGGCCCGATGAGCGTCAACGACGACCTGCCGTGGGTGGCGCCGGCGCTGGAGCTGGCGCGCGACGCAGTGCGCAAGGACGTGCCGCTGCTCGGGCACTGCCTCGGCGGGCAGCTGATGTCGAAGGCGCTCGGCGGCGAGGTGACGGCGGCGCGCGTCAAGGAGATCGGCTGGGGCGAGGTGCAGGTCGCCGACAACGGCGTCGCGCGCGCCTGGTTTGGCGACCTCGCGGCGTTCGATGCCTTCCACTGGCACGGCGAGACCTTCAGCATTCCGCCGGGCGCGACGCGCGTGCTCGGCAACGCGCACTGCGCCAACCAGGCGTTCGCGATCGGCAAGCACCTCGGCCTGCAGTGCCACGTAGAGATGACCGAGGACCTGGTGCGGCTGTGGGTGCGCGGCGGGCGCAACGAGATCGAGAAGGCGGCCAGGAGCCCCGGCGTGCAGAGGCCCGGGGCGATCGAGCGGCGCCTCGCGCAGCGCGTCGAGGCGCTGCACAAGGTCGCCGACCGGATCTACGACAAGTGGGTTGATGGGTTGGCGCGCAGCTAGGCGATCGGGGGGGTGCGCGGGTTCGGGAGGCTCCGATCGGGATTGCCGGAAGGGGCCCGAACCCCCTGCTCAGTCCCGGAAATTGATGAACTGGAGCGGGATGTCTGCGACCGACTTCCGCACCAGCTGGATCGCGGCCTGCAGGTCGTCCTTCTTCGCGCCCGAGACGCGCACGGCGTCGGCCTGGATCGAGGCGGCGACCTTGAGCTTGGAGTCCTTGACGAGCTTGACGATGGATTTTGCCTTTTCCTGCGCGATGCCGGTGCGCACCGTGACCGGGCGCTTCACCTTGTCGCCCGAGATCTTCTCAACCGCGCCGGGCTCGAGGAAGCGCGCGTCCACGTTGCGCTTGGCCATGCGCGCGCGCAGGACGTCGAGCACCTGGCCGAGCTTGAACTCGTCGTCGGCGAAGGCTGTGAGCTGCAGCTCGTCCTGCTCGATGCGCGCGTCCGAGCCCTTGAAGTCGAAGCGGTTGGCGATCTCCTTGTTCGCCTGCTCGACCGCGTTCTTCACTTCCTGGCGGTCCACCTGCGAGACGATGTCGAACGAGGGCATGGCTCAGCGGCGGTTCAGCCTGCGCAGCTCCTCGACCCACCAGCGCGTGGTGTCGGCGAGCCAGTCGAGATCGGCGGGCGAGCCGTAGCCGGTGTAGACCGAAAGGTTGAGCGCCCGGCCGCGCGCCAGCATCACGGTGACCGTCTGCAGCATGTACTCGTCCAGGCGCTTGTCGAAGATGCGCGGGTCGGGCGGCAGCTTCGAGCCCTGCAGGATCGAGACGAACGCGGGCTCGCGGCGCAGCTCCTTCAGCAAGTGCGCGCGCCCGACCGGCTGCTCCTCGAGGAACTTCATGTAGTCGGCGGTCCCGGGCGGCTTGCCCAGCTCGCGCAGCGACTCGGTGACGATGCGCTGGAAGTCCTCGCTGGCGACGTCGGTGCGCTCCATGCCCTTGGGCGTGGCCACCAGCATGTAGCGGCGCAGGCTCAGCCGCTCGCCGGTGTTGAAGCGGCGCATGTCGGCGTCCGAGATCGCGAACACCAGGATCTTGTTGGACGGCGAGGTGAGCATCTCCGCGAGCTCGTTGAGCCGCGGCGAGCCGTGCGCCATCGCGTCCGAGAAGCCCGGCGGCGTATCCAGCACCACGCGCTCGGGGCCGATCTGGACGGCGAAGGGCACGGCTAAGACGGGCGTCGCGGCCAGCGCAAGGAGCGCCGGCGCGAGGACGGCGCGCGCGCCGCGGAGGAAAGAGGCCAGGACTCGCACGGCCGGCATTCTATCCCCGGCGGCGCGCGGCCGCCGGCGGCCCGGCCCCGCGGCCCGATCACGTATCATCGCGATTTTCGGAGAGCCGGAACTTGGCGACGATACTCGGAGCGCTGCCCCGCGGCGAAAAGATCGGCATCGCGTTCTCGGGCGGGCTGGACACGAGCGCCGCAGTGCACTGGATGCGCGCCAACGGCGCCGTCCCCTACGCCTACACCGCGAACCTCGGGCAGCCGGACGAGTCCGACTACGCCGAGATCCCGCGCAAGGCGCTCGCCTACGGCGCCGAGAAGGCGCGCCTCGTGGAGTGCCGGCCGCAGCTCGCCGCCGAAGGCATCGCCGCCATCCAATGCGGCGCGTTCCACATCTCGACCGGCGGCGCCATCTACTTCAACACCACGCCACTGGGGCGCGCGGTCACCGGCACCATGCTGGTGGTCGCCATGCGCGAGGACGCGGTCGGCATCTGGTCCGACGGCAGCACCTACAAGGGCAACGACATCGAGCGCTTCTACCGCTACGGGCTGCTCGCCAACCCGGCGCTGCGCATCTACAAGCCGTGGCTGGATGCGCGCTTCATCGAGGAGCTGGGCGGGCGCAGGGAGATGTCGGCCTACATGGCGAAGGCCGGCTTCGACTACAAGATGAGCGCCGAGAAGGCCTACTCGACGGACTCGAACCTGCTTGGCGCGACGCACGAGGCGAAGGACCTCGAGCGCCTGGACAAGGGGCTCGCGATCGTGCAGCCGATCATGGGCGTCGCCTTCTGGCGCGAGGACGTGGCCGTGAAGCCGGAGGCGGTTTCGGTGCGCTTCGAGGAAGGCCAGCCGGTGGCGCTCAACGGCCAGCGCTTCGCCGACGCGGTGGCGCTGCTCGCGGAGGCGAACGCCATCGGCGGGCGGCACGGCCTGGGCATGAGCGACCAGATCGAGAACCGCATCATCGAGGCGAAGAGCCGCGGCATCTACGAGGCGCCGGGCATGGCGCTGCTGCACATCGCCTACGAGCGGCTGGTCACCGGCATCCACAACGAGGACACCATCGAGCAGTACCGCGCCAACGGCAGGCGGCTCGGGCGGCTGCTCTACCAAGGGCGCTGGTTCGACCCGCAGGCGATGATGCTGCGCGAGACCGCCCAGCGCTGGGTGGCGAAGGCGGTGACGGGCGAGGTGGCGCTCGAGCTGCGCCGCGGCAACGACTGGTCGGTGCTCGACACCGCGAGCCCGAACCTCACCTACCATCCCGAGCGCCTGACGATGGAGAAGGGCGCGGCGTTCTTCACCCCCGCGGACCGCATCGGGCAGCTGACGATGCGCAACCTCGACATCGCCGACACGCGGGAGAAGCTGCGCGTCTACGGCGAGGCGGGGCTGCTCGGGGATGCGAAGGCGGGCGGCGTGCCGCTGCTCGGCGGCGAGAAGGACAAGAAGCGCT
>CAZVHU010000216.1:0-4160 GCA_964627075.1 uncultured Enterobacteriaceae bacterium
GGGCGGGCGCACGGTGGGCGCCGGCGTGGTCGCCAAGGTCATCGAATAGCGGCGCGCTGCTGACAGGCCACGGACAAGGACATGCAAAGCCAACGCATCCGCATTCGCCTCAAGGCGTTCGACTACCGGCTGATCGACCAGTCGGCGCTCGAGATCGTGGACACGGCGAAGCGCACGGGCGCGGTGGTGCGTGGCCCGGTGCCACTGCCGACGCGCAAGCAGCGTTTCGACCTGCTGCGTTCGCCGCACGTGGACAAGACCTCGCGCGACCAGCTCGAGATCCGCACCCACCTGCGGCTGATGGACATCATCGATCCGACCGACAAGACGGTGGACGCGCTGATGAAGCTCGACCTGCCTGCAGGCGTGGACGTGGAGATCAAGGTTCAGTAGCGGGTTTTCAGCCGGGATTTGCCGCCGGCCAATTGCAGCCGGCACCCCCGCGCAGACGGGGGTCAATCAAAAGACAGAAGAGGAAGTCATGACGATAGGATTGGTCGGCCGCAAGGTCGGCATGATGCGCATCTTCACCGACGAGGGCGACGCCTTGCCGGTGACCGTGCTCGACGTGTCCGACAACCGCATCACCCAGATCAAGACGCCCGAGCGTGACGGCTACAGCGCCGTGCAGGTCGCGTTCGGCAAGCGCCGCGCGAGCCGTGTCCGCAAGCCGCTTGCCGGGCATCTCGCCAAGGCCGCGGTCGAGGCCGCGCACTCGCTGAACGAGTTCCGCGCCAACGCGGACGAGGTGGCCAAGCTCAAGGTCGGCGGCAAGATCGGCGTCGAGATCTTCAAGGTCGGGCAGAAGGTGGACGTGCACGGCACCACCCTCGGCAAGGGCTTCGCCGGCGTGATCAAGCGCCATCACTTCTCCTCGAACCGCGCCACGCACGGCAACTCGGTGACCACCAACACGCCCGGCTCGACCGGCCAGCGGCAGGACCCGGGCCGCGTGTTCCCTGGAAAGCGCATGCCCGGGCACCTTGGCAACGTGCGCCGCACGGTTCAGAACCTGACGGTGGTTCGCATAGACGCCGACCGCCAGTTGCTGCTGGTGCGGGGCTCGGTCCCCGGCTCCAGCGGTCGCGACGTGATCGTGCGTCCCGCGGTGAAAGGCTGAGCGCGCCATGGAACTGAAGCTGATCAACGACCAGGGCGCGGCGGGCACGGTGCAGGCCACCGACGAGGTCTTCGGGCGCGACTACAACGAGGCGCTGGTGCACCAGGTGGTGGTCGCCTACCAGGCGAACGCGCGCCGGGGCACGCGCATGCAGAAGGACCGCGGCGACGTGCGCCACTCGACGCGCAAGCCCTGGAGGCAGAAGGGCACCGGACGCGCGCGCGCCGGCATGACCTCGAGCCCGCTGTGGCGCGGCGGCGGCAAGATCTTCCCCAACACGCCCGACGAGAACTTCTCGCACAAGGTGAACCGCCGCATGTACCGCGCGGGCATGGCTTCGATCCTGTCGAAGCTCGCGCGCGAGGACCGGCTGCGCGTGGTCGAGAATTTCAGCGTCGAGCAGCCCAAGACGAAGGCGCTGGCACAGAAGGTGAAGGCGCTCGGTTTCGACAACCTGCTGGTGATCACCGACGAGGTGGACCAGAACCTGAAGCTGTCGTCGCGCAACCTCGCCAACGTGGAAGTGATCGCGGCGCGGCAGGCCAACCCGATCGCGCTGGTGCGCTACCCCAACGTGCTGCTCACCAAGAAGGCGGTGACGACGCTCGAGGAGATGCTCAAATGACCGCCGCCATCAAGTACAACCCCGAGCAGCTGATGGGTGTGGTGATCGCCCCGGTGGTGTCGGAAAAGAGCACGCGCGTGGCGGACAAGAACCGGCAATACGTGTTCCGCGTCGCCGACGCCGCCACCAAGCCCGAGATCAAGGCCGCGGTGGAGATGCTGTTCAAGACCAAGGTTGACGCCGTGACCGTGTCGCGCGTCAAGGGCAAGGCGAAGCGCTTCGGCCGCTTCATGGGTCGCCGCCGCAACTGGAAGAAGGCCTACGTCCGGCTTGCTGCGGGCCAGGAAATCAATTTCGCCGCCACTGAATGACGAGGCGATAGACGATGCCGCTGATCAAAGTCAAACCAACCTCGCCGGGACGCCGCGCGTTCGTTCGCGCCGCGACGCCGGAACTGCACAAGGGCACGCCGCACTGGCCGCTCACGCAGCGACAGGCGAAGACCACCGGCCGCAACAACGCTGGCCGCATCACCATGCGGCACAAGGGCGGCGGCCACAAGCAGCACTACCGGAGCATCGACTTCCGCCGGGACAAGGACGGCATCACGGCGCGCGTCGAGCGGCTCGAGTACGACCCGAACCGCAGCGCGCATCTGGCGCTGCTGCTCTACGCGGACGGCGAGCGCCGATACGTGATCGCGCCCAAGGGCCTGACCGTCGGCACGCAGTTGTTGTCGGGCGCCGAAGCGCCCATCAAGGCGGGCAATACCCTGCCGCTGAGGAGCGTGCCGGTGGGCACGACGGTGCACTGCATCGAGATGCTGCCGGGCAAAGGCGCGCAACTCGCGCGCTCGGCGGGATCTTCCGCCCAGTTGCTCGCACGCGAGGGCTCGTACGCCCAGCTGCGCCTGCGCTCCGGCGAGATACGCAAGGTGCACGTCGACTGCCGCGCCACCATCGGCGAGGTGGGCAACGAGGAGCACAACCTGGAGTCGATCGGCAAGGCGGGACGCAAGCGCTGGCGCGGCATCCGCCCGACCGTGCGCGGCGTGGCGATGAACCCGATCGACCACCCGCACGGCGGCGGCGAAGGCCGCACCGCGGCGGCCGGCCCTCCGCAGTCGCCGTGGGGCGTGAAGAGCAAGGGATTCAAGACGCGGCGCAACAAGCGGACGCAGGTGATGATCGTCCGCGACCGGCGCAGGGCGTAAGCGAGGAAATCAATGTCACGTTCGATCAAGAAGGGGCCGTTCGTAGACCACCATCTGATGAAGAAGGTCTCGACGGCGCGCGACGCCAACGACAAGCGCCCGATCAAGACCTGGTCGAGGCGCTCGACCGTCATGCCCGAGTTCGTCGGGCTCACGATCGCGGTGCACAACGGCAAGCAGCACATCCCGGTGTACGTCACCGAGAACATGGTCGGCCACAAGCTCGGCGAATTCGCGATGACGCGCATCTTCAAGGGCCACTCCGCGGTCGGCAAGCGCGCCGCCGAGGCTGCCCTGGCGGCGGCCTCGCCCGGGGGCGGCGCCGCGCAGGCGGCGGCACCGGCCGCGGCGCCCAGCGCGGCTGCGGCGGCCCCCGCTGCGCCGGCGAAGAAGTAAGGAGACGAGATGGAAACCAAAGCATCCTTGCGCGGCGCGCGGCTCTCGGCGCAGAAGGGCCGCCTGGTCGCTGCGCTGATCCGCGGCAGACCGGTGGACCAGGCGATGAACATTCTCGCCTTCTCTCCCAAGAAGGGCGCGCACCTCATCAGGAAGCTGCTCGAGTCCGCGATCGCCAACGCCGAGCACAACGACGGCGCCGACATCGACACGCTCAAGGTGAAGACCATCCACGTCGAGCGCGGGCCGTTCCTGAGGCGCTTCTCGGCGCGCGCCAAGGGGCGCGGCACGCGCATCCAGAAGCACTCCTGCCACATCTACCTCACCGTCGGGGACTGAAAAAGGATCGCAATGGGACAAAAGATCAACCCGGTCGGCTTCAGGCTCGCGGTCAACCGCAACTGGAGCTCGCGCTGGTACGCGAACAACAAGACGTTCGCGCCGATGCTCGCCGAGGACGTCAAGGTGCGCAGCTTCCTCAAGAAGAAGCTCGCGCACGCGTCGGTCGGGCGCGTTCTGATCGAGCGCCCGGCGAAGGACGCGCGCATCACGATCTACTCGGCGCGCCCCGGCGTGGTGATCGGCAAGAAGGGCGAGGAGATCGAGGCGCTCAAGGCCGAGCTGCGCCGCATCATGGGCGTGCAGCAGGTGCACGTGAACATCGAGGAAATCCGCAAGCCCGAGACCGACGCGCAGCTGATCGCCGACTCGATCGCGCAGCAGCTGGAAAAGCGCATCATGTTCCGCCGCGCGATGAAGCGCGCGATGCAGAACGCGATGCGGCTCGGCGCCCAGGGCGTCAAGATCATGAGCGCCGGGCGCCTGAACGGCCACGAGATCGCGCGCACCGAGTGGTACCGCGAGGG
>CAZVHU010000217.1:0-4150 GCA_964627075.1 uncultured Enterobacteriaceae bacterium
GCGGCGGTGATGCTGCGCGCCTCGGCCGACGAGATGCGCGGGCGCGTGATGGGCATGCGCATCCTCGCGGTCTGGGGGTTGCCGCTCGGCCTGCTCGCGGCCGGGCCGGTCATCGCGCACTTCGGGTTTGCCGTCACGACCGTCCTTTACGCGGGCCTCGGGCTGGCGGCGACGTTCGCGATCGGCTACGGCTGGCGCCGCACGCTCTGGCATCGCTCGGCAGCGGCCAATGCGGGCGCATAGGTGTTCCGCGCGACCAGATCGTGCGCGCTTGCTGTCATCCGGCTACCGCACCTGCCCCGGCAGCCACGTGGTCAGTGGCGGAAAGACGATGAGCAGCGCGAGCACGACGAGCGCCCACGCAAGGAACGGCAGGGATTCGCGCGCCACCTCGGTCATGCGCAGGTTGCTGATCGAGGAGGCCACGAAGAGCAGCAGTCCGACGGGCGGGGTCAGCATGCCGATCATCAGGTTGATCACCAGGATCGAGCCGAACTGGATCGGATCGATGCCGAGCTGCGCGCTGATCGGCAGGAGCGCCGGGAGAAAGATCACCATCGCCGGCAGCGGCTCGATCAGGCAGCCCACAACGAGCAGGAATAGGTTGATCACAAACATGATGACGATCGGGCTGTGGCTGATCGCGCTGATCGTCTGCACCGCGAACTCGCCGACCTGGCTCTCGGCCACCAGCCACGAGAATGGCCCGGCAGCCGCGAGCAGGAAGAGGATCGTCGCGCTCGCTCGGCCCGCCTCGTAGAGCAGCTTCGGCAGCTCCCGCACCTTGAGGTCGCGATAGATCGCGACGCTCACGACGAGCGCGTACAGCACCACCATCGCCGCGACCTCGGTGTCGGTGAACCACCCGAGCCGGATGCCGAAGATGACGAGCAGCGGCATCGCTAGCGCCCACGACGCCCGGCCGGTCGCGCGCACCTTGCCGCGCAGGTCGATGCGCGCTTCGGTCGGATAGCCGCGGCGCTTCGCGACCAGCGAGCAGATCACGAAAAACCCCCCGGCGAGGAGGAGGCCGGGGATCACGCCAGAGAGGAACATCCGGATGACCGACACGTTGGCTATCTGTGCATAGATCACCATCGGGATGGACGGCGGGATGACCGGACCGAGGAGCGCGCCGGCGCTCACCACTGCGCCTGCGAAGCCGTCCGCGTAGCCGCGTTTCTGCATCGCGGGGATGAGCGGCTTGCCGGTGGCGACTGCGTCGGCGACCGCCGAGCCGGAGATGCCGGCCATGATTAGGTTGGTGAGGACGGTGACGTGGCCGAGTGCGCCGCGCATGCGACCGGTGAACGCGAGCGACCAGTCGATCAGCCGCGCGGTCAGCCCACCGCGGTTCATCAGCTCGCCGGCCAGGACGAACAGCGGGATCTGCACGAGCGCGTAGAAGTTGATCCCGTTCATCATCGTCTGCGGCAGCAGGATGGTGTCCACCGCGCGGTCGGTCTTGATCAGGATCCCTAACCAGGCCGATAGGATCATCGACAGGCCGACGTCGACGCCGACGACGATCAGCAGCAGGAATGACAGGAAAAGGAGGACCAGCACCTACAGAGTTACTCCGCACGTGCGCCGGAGAAACCTTGCGAGCACCGCCACGAACATAAGCGCGCAGCCGAGGGCCATTCCGAGCACCGGCACCGAGACGGTCATGTCGGTGCCGAGGATCGTCTGCAGCATGCTCACCTCGTACAGCCGCACGGACTTCCAGAGGATGACGCCGAGCAGCGCGAGCAGCAGGAGGTCGAAGAGGCCGTTGAGCCAGGCTCGCGCGCGCTCGGGTAGGCGCTGGTCGACGAAATCGACGCGGATCTCGACGCCCGCCCGCATTGCCAGGCCGAAGCCGAGGAAAGTCATCCAGATCAGGGCGACCTTGACGTACTCGTCGGCTGGGAAGCCGCGCCAGATGGGGTGGATGTAGCGATCGACGAACTGCGACACCACGAGGAGAAGCATCGCCACGAGCAGCGCGCCGAGGGCGAACGCCGCGGCGCGCTCGAACGCGCGCAGTACCCCGCGCAGCGCGGCGAGCATCGCGCTACTGCTGAGCGGCGCGGATGCCGTCGACGGCTACCTGTTGTTCGGCAGCGCGCGGATTTGGTCGACCAGCCCCGCCGGCCAGAGCTTGCCCTCGGACTGCCTGTACGCGTCCTTCAGCGCCGCCTCGAACGCGGCGCGATCGGGCTGGCTGACCGTCACGCCGTTGGCTTTGAACGTCTCGAGCCCGTCCTTCTCGATCTTTTCGCCGAGCTGGGTGACCACCGCGCCGCCGGCCTTCGCGGCGCTCACGAACGCCTTCCTCTGGTCCGGGGTAAGGGACTGCCAGATCTTCTCGGGCATGTACCAGGCCGCCGTTTCGTACATGTGCGCGGTCTCGGTCCAGTACTTCGCGACTTCGAACCACTTGAACGAGATGGCCGCATCGATCCCGTTCTCGTGTCCGTCGACCTGGCCGCGGCTGATCCCCTGGTAGGTATCGCCGAGCCCCATCACGACGCCCTGGGCGCCGAGCGTGCCGACGAACTGGCGCATGCCGTCGATCGGCGGGATGCGGATCTTCAGCCCTTTCATGTCGTCGGGCTTGACGACCGCGCGCTTGGAGTTCTGCACCCCGCGCGGCGTGCGCTGCCCGTAAACCGCGAAGATGCGCACGCCCGACTGGCTGGCCACGTCCTCGTACATCTTCTGGAAGATCGGGCCGTTCGCGATCTCCTCGGCCGCCGCCTTGCTCTTGAACAGGTATGGCACGTACGCGAGGTTGAGCTGCGGCCCGCCCTTGAGCACGTTGGCGTTGCCGATCGCGAGGTAGGTCATGTCGACGGTGCCGGTCTGCATGCCGTTGATCAGCGCCTGGATGTCGCCGAGCTGGCCGTCCGGGAAGACGAGCACCTTGATCTGGCCGTTCGTGCCCTTCTCCACCTCCTCGGCGAACTTGAGGATGCCCTGGTGGAAGAGGCTGGTCGCCGGCCAGGGAGAGCCGAAGCGAAGCTGCCGCTGCTGCGCGCCCGCTGGCGAGGCGGCGAGCAGCATCACCACGGCAAAGGTCGCGATCCAGGTGCGAGTCATGGCAGTCTCCTTCATTGGTTGCGTCCGGCGCGTGCCGGCCGTCCCTTCGCGGCGCGTTCGGTGCGCGCCCGTCGATGGCAAACTGGTATGATGATTACATGATGAGTCGAGAAGTGTCAATGCGGCAGGCGACGCACGCCGCGGTCGCGCCGATCCAGCGCCGCAAGCTCGCGCGCGAGGTACTCGATCGTCTCCTCGCGCGCATCGGCGCTGGCGAGTGGCCGGCGGATGCGCACCTGCCGTCCGAGCGCCAGCTGATGCAAGCCTTCGGTGTCGGGCGTCCCGCGATCCGCGAGGCGCTGCAGGCACTCGAGAGGATGGGATTCATCTCCATCACCCACGGCGAGCGCGCGCGCGTGCTGCCGGTATCCGCACAGAGCGTGGTTGCCCAGGTGTCCGAGCTCGGACACCATTTGCTTTCGCGTTCCAGCGAGACGCTCGAGCACCTGAAGGAGGCCCGGCAGTTTTTCGAGTTGGGAATGGTGCGCATCGCCGCGGCGCGCGCGACACGGGACGACATCGAGCGGCTGCGCACCGCACTCGAGGCGCACAAGGCGGCAGAGGCCGCCTTGTTCCTCAAGCGCGACATGGAATTCCATCGCGCGATCGCCTCGATCTCGGGCAATCCGATCTACGTCGCGCTCTCGCAGGCCATCTTCGAATGGCTCGAGAAGTTCCACACCGAGCTCGTCCGGGCGCCGGGCGCGGAGCGGGTGACGATCGCCGAGCACACCCGGATCTTCGAGCGCATCGCCGCGCGCGATCCGGACGGCGCGGAGAGGGCGATGACCGCCCACCTGATGCGCGCCAACAAGCTCTACCGCCTGCTGGAAAGCGCGCAGCGCGGGCTGGCTGCACGGGATCCGGGGGCGCCACGCAAGCACATCGGTTCAGCGAGGAAGCGATGACTGTGAAGAGCAACGCCTTCAAGACCCGGGTGCTCGCCGGCGAAACCGTCTCCGGCGCGCTCGTGATCGACTTCTTCACGCCGGGGATGCCGCAGGTGCTAACTGCGGCCGGCTGCGAGTTCGCGCTCTTCGACATGGAGCACAGCGGGCTCGGCTTC
>CAZVHU010000218.1:0-4125 GCA_964627075.1 uncultured Enterobacteriaceae bacterium
GGCGAGCCCGGTCTACATCGACTGCCGCAAGCTCATCTTCTACCCGCGCATCCGCGGGCAGCTCGTGGACTTCGCCGCGGCGACGCTCGCGCGCGACGCCGGCTTCGAGCAGTTCGACGTCGTCGCCGGCGGCGAGACCGCCGGCATCCCCTACGCCGCGTGGATCGCCGAGCGCCTCGGCCTGCCGATGCAGTACGTGAGGAAGAAGCCCAAGGGCTTCGGCCGCAACGCGCAGATCGAGGGCGACATCCGCGCGGGCGCGAGGACGCTCTTGGTCGAGGACCTGACCACCGACGGGCGCTCGAAGATCAATTTCTGCAAGGCGCTGCGCGACGCCGGCGCCGTGGTCGAGCACGTCTACGTCAACTTCTACTACGACATCTTCCCCGAGTCGAAGAAGACGCTCGCCGACCTGGGCGTGCGCCTGCACCACCTCGCCACCTGGTGGGACGTGCTGGCGGTGGTCAAGCGCGGCGGCTACCTCGCGAGCGCGCAGGTGGACGAGGTCGAGAAGTTCCTCCATGGCCCCGCCGCCTGGTCGGCGGCGCACGGCGGCGCCTCGAGCTTTCCGTCGGCCTGAGGCACGCGGGGGCCGCGTGAGGGTCGTCACCCTCAACGTCAACGGCATCCGCTCGGCGGCGCGCAAGGGTTTTTTCCGCTGGCTGGCGGCGCAGCGCGCCGACATCGCCTGCCTGCAGGAGATCAAGGCGCAGGAGGCGGACCTGGAACCTGCGATGCGCTCGCCGAAGGGATGGCACGGCCACTTCTCGCACGCGCAAAAGAAGGGCTACGCCGGCGTCGCGCTCTACAGCCGGGTCGCGCCCGATTCGGTGAAGGAGGGCTTCGGCAGCCGCGAGTTCGACGCCGAGGGCCGCTACCTGGAAGCGCGCTTCGGCAAGCTCTCGGTGATCTCGGTCTACCTGCCTTCGGGCTCGGCGGGGCCGCAGCGGCAGGCCTCCAAGTTCCGGTTCCTGGAGCAGTTCCTGCCGCATCTGGCGGCGCTCAAGCGAGGCGGCCGCGAGCTCGTGCTGTGCGGCGACTGGAACATCGCGCACCGCGAGATCGACCTCAAGAACTGGCGCTCGAACCAGAAGAACTCGGGCTTCCTGCCCGAGGAGCGCGCGTGGCTCACGCGCGTGTTCGACGAGCTGGGCTACGTGGACGTGTTCCGGCGCCTGAACGCCAAGCCCGGGCAGTACACCTGGTGGTCGAACCGCGGCCAGGCGTGGGCGAAGAACGTGGGCTGGCGCATCGACTACCAGATCGCGACGCCGGGGATCGCGCGCCGCGCCGGGCGCGAGGCGATCTTCAAGCGCCGGCGCTTCTCCGACCACGCGCCGCTCACGATCGACTACGACTGGTCCTTGAAATAGTGGGAGCGATCGCCAACGCGCTCGGGGGGTGCGGGGGGCCGGGAAGGCGCAGAGCGCATCTACCGGTAGGGGCCCGGCGCCCCCGCAATCCCGCTATCCCGCCGGCGCTGCAGCCGGCGGCGCGCGGCGGCCGCGGCGCCGGTCGAGCCACCAGGCGAGCACCGGCAGGATGACCAGGCCCCCGGGCATCACCAGCACCACCAGGTAGGGCGAGACCTTAGACAGGCGCTTCAGGTGCACGCGCATCTGCGCGATGTCCTCGCGCGTCCACTTCTGCCGGTTGCGCCGCTTCATCAAGATCGGCATCAGGCCCTTCACCTGCACCACTTCGGCGAGGATGAAGCGCCGCTCGCGGTCGGCGAGCTCGAGGATGGCGCGCAGCGGCAGGGGCGTCTTCACGCTAGGACGCTCGTCTTGCAGGGCCGGCGAGCGGCGCAAGCCGCTGCCACAGCGCGCGCGCCTCGCGCCAGAGCTGCCACAGGGTGAGCCCCTTGGACAGCCAACGCAGCGCGCGCCGCGGCCGCAACGCCAGCGCGAGCGCAGCGCAGGCTGCGACAAGCAATGGCTGCTCGCGCAGCCAGCGGGCCGCCGCCGCGCCTTTCGCCGCCCAGCCCTCGATCACCTCGGCGCGCGCGACCCATTCGCCGAGCGCGGCGCGCTCGCTCGCGGCGCGCTCGATCAGGCGCGCGCGGCGCTCCCTCAATTCGATCAGGCGCGAGCGCATCAGGACTTGCCCGCCATGTGGTCGCGGTCCTTTGCCAGCTCTTGCAGCGTGGCGGAGAGGAACCTGGGGCGCTCGCGCGCCCGCGTGCGCGCCACGAGGGCCGCGCCCACGCCCGCCGCCAAATACAGCGCCGCGAGCAGCCCGGCTGCGAGCACGCGATGCGTGTCCCACAGCGCGAGCACGATGCAGAACGAGGCGAACAGCGCGGCGAGCACCAGCAGCACGAGCGCGGCGACCGACCACGCCCAGATCTCGGCCAAGCGCGCGAGCTGCTCCTCGACCTCGGTGGCCGCGATGCGGGCGCGCGTCTCCGCGAACGAAAGCAGCGAGCGCGCAAACTCCCTCACCGGGCCGGGCATGCGGTCCTCCCGCCCGCGGGCGCGGGCGCGGGATCAGCGGAGGGCTATCGGCGGCCGATGAGCAGGCCGATCACAAGCCCGACGCCCGCGGCGATGCCGACCGCGGTCCACGGGTTGTCGTGCACGTACTCGTCGGTGGCGTGCGCAGCCTGCCTGGAGCGCTCGAGCACCATGCGCTCGGCCTCGCCGAGCTTGGCGCGCGCGACCGCGAGCGAGGCCTGGGCGCGCTCGCGCGCGGCGGCGAGCTTCTCGCCCGCCTGGCCGGCGGTGGCGCGCAGCAGGTCCTCGGCGTCGGCGATAACGACTTTAAGGTCGGCGACGAGCTTCTGGGTGTTGACTTCGGAAGAGGTGTTCATGGCTTGCCTTCGGGGGAGCGGGAGTTGCGGGAGGGAACACGCCGAGGCTACCGAGTTTTGCCCGGCGTGGCAACCGTTTACACTGCGCCGCGCATGAACCTGTCGGCCTACGCGGCGGTGTTCACCAGCCGCAAGATTCTGCTGCTCCTGCTGCTCGGGTTCGCCTCGGGCCTGCCCCTTGCCCTCACCGCAGGGACGCTGCAGGCGTGGCTCGCGGCCGAGCACGTCGACATCGTCGCCATCGGCTGGTTCGCGCTCGTCGGCCAGCCCTACACCTGGAAGTTCGTCTGGTCGCCGCTCATGGACCGCTACACGCCGCCTTTCCTCGGCAGGCGCCGCGGCTGGCTGCTGGTGACGCAGCTTGCGCTTGCCGCCGCGATCGGCTTCATGGGCACGCTCACGCCGCAGGCTTCGCCGTGGCTGCTCGGCGCGGCCGCGCTCGCCGCCGCGTTCCTCTCGGCCTCGCAGGACATCGTGTTCGACGCGCTGCGCGCCGACTGGCTCGCGCGCGATGAGCGCGGCGCCGGCGCCGCGGTGTCGGTGCTCGGCTATCGCCTCGCGATGCTCGTCTCGGGCGCGGGCGCGCTGATCCTCGCCGACCAGTGGCTCGGCTGGCACGCGACGTACTGGCTGATGGCGGCGCTGATGGGCGTGGGCATGGTCGCCACCTGGTTTGCGATCGAGCCCGAGGGCGCGCAAGCCGCGCCGAAGACGCTCGACGAAGCGGTGGTGAAGCCCTTCGCCGAATTCATGGCGCGCGACGGCGCGCTCTGGCTGCTTGCGATGGTGGTGCTCTACAAGCTCGGCGACGCCTTCGCCGGCAACCTCACGACCACTTTTCTGCTGCGCGGGCCGCAGTTCTCGCTCACCGATGTCGGCGGCATCAACAAGGGCTTCGGCCTCGGGGCGACGATCCTCGGCGCCCTCGCCGGCGGCGCGCTGATGGCGAAGATGCGGCTTTATCGCGCGCTGCTCGTCTTCGGCGTGCTGCAGGCGCTCACCAACCTCGGCTTCATGGCGCTCGCCGCGGCGGGCAAGAGCTATCCCCTGATGGTGACCGTGATCGGGCTGGAGAACCTGTGCGGCGGCATGGGCACCGCGGCCTACGTCGCGCTCTTGATGGCGCTGTGCGACCGGCGCTTCTCGGCGACGCAGTACGCGCTGCTCTCGGCGCTTTCCGCCGTGGGGCGCGTCTACGTCGGTCCGGTGGCGGGCTACCTCGTCGCGGGGCTGGGCTGGGAATCATTCTTCTTCTTTACCTTCCTGATCGCGCTCCCCGGGCTCGCGCTGCTCGTCTGGCTGCGGCCGCGCAT
>CAZVHU010000219.1:0-4111 GCA_964627075.1 uncultured Enterobacteriaceae bacterium
GCTCAGCGCCCCATCCGGCGGTCGTAGGCGTTCGAGATGCGGTTGATCAGGCCGGGGTCCTGGTCGGTGGCGCCGGTGGTCCTGAGCTCGACGCGCACGCTGCCGTCGGCCTGCGTGCGCAGGTCGGCGGTGATGGTGATGCCGCCGCGGCGTCCTTGGAGGATGCCCGCGGCGCGGTCCTCGCGGACGATCTGCACGCCCTGGTCCTGGAACGCGCCCACCGTCGCGCTCCACGCGGCGTCGAACTTCGGCGCCGGCGCCGTAGAGTAAACGCCCGGGCCGACTTCGTAGACCGTGCAGCCGGCGAGCAGCACGGCGCCGAGCATCAGCGCAGCTGCAATTGCGTGCATCGACGAGCTGATCAGCATTGGTTTCCTATCAGGACTGTTTCCGTGCGCCAGCGAAGCGCGCAAGCAGAGCGCGGCGGCGATTCTATCAGCGCGAAGCGCCGCGGCCGCAGCCCGGGCCGCCCGGCGCGACAGGGGGCGGCGGGCGCGCGTCGCGGGCGGTTTGTGTGCGGCCTGTCGTGGGTTGACTGGCCGCCGCAAACCGGGTGCCCGCAGCGCGCCGCGGGGTTGCCGCACCGTCGCGCCGGGCGGCCGGGGTTGCGGCCAGCGTGGATCCCCGCTTGCGCGGGGAAGACGAAGTAAAGGCGCGGGGAAGACGCAATCAGGAGGAAGGTGAAGGGCGGCGCCGGACGGATTCGTAGAGGCACACGCCCGCGGCGACGGAGACGTTGAGGCTCTCGACCGAGCCGCGCATCGGGATGCGCACAAGGAGGTCGCAGCGCTCGCGCGTCAGGCGCCGCATGCCCTCGCCTTCGGCGCCGAGCACCCAGGCGATCGCTTCGGGGAGCTTCGCCGCGTAGAGCTCCGTATCGGCCGAGTCGTCGGCGCCGACCACCCAGATGTTGCGCTGCTTGATCTCGTCTAGCGTCCTCGCGAGGTTCGTCACCATGATGTAGGGCGTCAGTTCCGCCGCGCCGCTTGCGACCTGCGACACCGCCGGCGTGATCCCCGCGGCGCGATCGCGCGGCGCGATCACCGCGTGCGCCCCGGCCGCGTTCGCCACCCGCAGGCACGCGCCGAGATTGCGCGGGTCGGTCACGCCGTCGAGCACGAGAAGCAGCGGCGGCCCTTCGAGCTTCGCGAGCAGATGGTCGAGATTCTCGACCGCGTCGCGCACCTCCACGCGCGCCACCACGCCCTGGTGCCTGCCGCCGCCGTAGAAGCCGTCGAGGCGCTTTGCCGGCACGCGCATGAGGCGCACGTTCGCGCGCCCGGCCGCGGCGGCGAGGTCCCGCGCGCGCGCATCGTGCCGGCCTTCGTCGAGAAAAATCTCGATCACGCCGGCGGGATCGGCGCGCAGGCGCGAGAGCACGGCGTGAAAGCCGAACACCACCCGCGGCTCGCGGTCTCCATGTCTACTCATGCCGGCACGAGATCTATACGCCTGGTCTCGAGGTCGGCGCGCACGAGCTTCACCTTGATGCGGTCGGCGAGGCGGTAGCGCTTGCCGGTGCGCTCTCCGAGCAGCATGTGGCGTGCGGCGTCGAAGCGGAAGTAGTCGCGCCCCAGCTCCGAGATGTGCACCAGGCCGTCGACGTAGTAGTGGTCGAGCGTGACGAACAGGCCGAACGCCGTGACGCCGGTGATGCTGCCCTCGTAGACGCCGCCGACGTGCTGCTGCATGTAGTGGCACTTGAGCCAGTTCTCGACGTCGCGGCTCGCGTCGTCGGCGCGCCGCTCGGCTTCCGAGGTCCGGCGGCCCAGCTCCCCCCAGTCCACGCCGTCGTAGCGGCGCCCCGCCAGGCAAGCCTTGATCGCGCGATGCACGAGCAGGTCCGGGTAGCGGCGGATCGGCGAGGTGAAGTGCACGTAGGCCTCGAACGCGAGCCCGAAATGTCCCACGTTGTCCGGGCTGTAGACGGCCTGCTTGAGCGAGCGCAGCAGGATCGTCTGCAGCAACGCGAAGTCCGGACGCTTGCGGATGCGCTTGAGCAGCTGCGCATAGTCGCCGGGCTCGGGCCGCTCGCCGCCGCCGAGCTGCAGCCCCAGCTCGGCAAGGTAGTCGCGCAGCGCCTGCACCTTCTCCGGCGCCGGAACGTCATGCACGCGGTAGAGCACCGGGTGGCCCCGCTCGGCGAGCAGGTTCCCGGCGCAGACGTTCGCCGCCAGCATGCACTCCTCGATCAGGCGGTGCGCGTCGTTCCTCGGCTCGGGGACGATGCGAAGGATCTTGCCACGCGCGTCGAACTCCATTTTCGTCTCGACCGTCTCGAAGTCGATCGCGCCGCGCCGCTCGCGCTCGGCGTGCAGCGCGTGGAACACGTCGTAGAGCGTGCGCAGGCTCTCCGGCGGCCTGCCCGCGGACAGCTTCGCCCACACCTGCGCGTAGGTGAGGCGTGCGTGCGAGCGGAACACCGCCGGGTAGAACTGGTAGCGCTCGACCGCGCCCTTCGCCGCGATCGCCATCTCGCACACCATCGCCAGGCGCTCGACCTCGGGGTTGAGCGAGCACAGGCCGTTGGAGAGCTTCTCGGGCAGCATCGGGATGACGCGCCGCGGGAAATACACCGAGGTGCCGCGCTCGCGCGCTTCATGGTCGAGCGCATCGCCGTGGCGCACGTAGTGGCTGACGTCGGCGATCGCCACCCACAGCCGCCAGCCCCTGCCCTCGCGCTCGGCGTACACCGCATCGTCGAAGTCCTTCGCGGTCTCGCCGTCGATGGTGACGAAGCCAAGCCGGGTCAGGTCGCGGCGGCCGCGCCGATCCTCGGGGGTGACGCCCTCGGGCATGGCGCGCGCCGCGGCGAGCGCGCGCTTGGAGAACTCGAACGGCAGGTCGAACTTGCGCAGCGCGATCTCGATCTCCATGCCCGAGTCGGCGTGGTGGCCGAGCACTTCGGCCACGCGCCCGACCGGCTGCGCGTGCTTCGTGGGTTGCGCGACCAGCTCCACGGTGACCACCTCGCCCGCCTTCGCGCGGCCCGCCTGTGCCGGCGGCACGACGATGTCCTGCGCGATGCGGCGATCCTCGGGCGCGAGGTACATCACGCCGGCGCCGGCGTGCAGCGTGCCGACGATGCGGCGCCGCGCGCGCTCGAGCACCTCTACGATGACGCCCGCGGGCCGGCCGCGCGCATCGCGCCCGGTGATGCGCACCGCGGCCCGGTCGCCGTGAAGCACCTGCTTCATTTCCGCCGGCGGCACGAATATCTGCGGCGAGCGGTCGTCCGGGACCAGGAATCCGTGGCCGTCGGGATGGCCCTCGATGCGGCCGGCGACGACGTCGATGCGCCCTGCGGCAAGGAGGCTTCCGGCGCGGTTCTGCACCACGCGCCCGGTGCGCTCCAGCTCCGCGAGCGCATGCACGAAGGCGCGGTCGCCGCGCTCGACGCCGAGGTGCCGGCCAAGCTCCTTGCGGGTGAGCGGCGCGCCCGCGCGTTCGAGGGCTTCGAGGATCGCCTCGGGGCTCGGGTCAGGCGCCCGGCGGCGGCGCCGGGAAGCCAAATTCTCTTTTCTTTTCTTTGACATGCGTGGGGTCAGCCACTAGAATTCCGCTCCCTCGCCGAGGTGGCGGAATTGGCAGACGCACCAGGTTCAGGTCCTGGCGGTGGCAACACTGTGGGGGTTCGAGTCCCTTCCTCGGCACCAGATCAAATCCCGCTTCTCCCGCTTTTCCCTTCGTGACGGGCACGCGCGCGCCCGGCACGGCCAAGGCCTAGCTTTTGACAATCCGAAGCTTACCGCTACTATATCTAGTATTGCCTGAGGTCCAGGCCGGGAACGAAAAAGGAGAAGCCCGATCTTGACGGCGAGGGTGCCGCGGCGCTGCGTCTCAGGCGGCCTTTTGCCTCGCCGCGGCGATCGCTTCCCGGATTCCCGCGCTCGCCGTCACGAACTGCGCTTCCGTCAGCTTCGCCGCCTGCTCGGTCGCCTGCGCGCCGATTCCGTAGGCAGCCTGCGCCGCCTGCAGGAACGACTTCATCGCGCCGACGATCGGCTCGGCGCCGGCGGGCGCGCCCTCCAGCATCCCGCTCATTCGCCGCGTGATGCTCGCCGACTGCTCCTCGCAGCTCTTCATCGCGCTCACCTGGCAGCGGTTGGCG
>CAZVHU010000220.1:0-4107 GCA_964627075.1 uncultured Enterobacteriaceae bacterium
ACCTCTTGCATGCCATGCAAGCGCTCTCCCAGCTGAGCTATACCCCCACGCAAGGGCGCGGATTATAGCGCGAGTTCAGCGCTTTTCGGGCTTGGCCCCGAAGCGCAGGCGCAGGTCGGACTTGAGCACCTTGCCGAGCGCGCTCTTGGGCAGTTGCTCGGCGAACAGGAAGCGCCGCGGCACCTTGAAGCCGCCGAGCGACTCGCGGCAGAAGGCGTCGAGCTGCGGCTCGGAAGGCACCGCCGCGCCGGGCTTCGCGACGATCACCGCGGCGACGGTCTCGCCAAGTCGCTCGTCGGGCACGCCGATGACCGCAACCTCGGCCACGGCGGGGTGGCGCTGGAGCACCGCCTCGACTTCGGCCGAATACACGCTCTCGCCGCCGGTGCGCACGACGTCCTTGAGCCGGTCGATGAGGTAGATGTAGCCCGCCTCGTCCACGCGCGCCACGTCGCCGGTGTGCAGCCAGCCGTCGCGCAGCGCTTCCGCGGTCTCCTGGGGGCGGTTGAGGTAGCCGAGCATCACGTTGGGCCCGCGCGCAACGAGTTCCCCCGGCTCGCCCACTGCGCACTCCTTGCCGTCGGTGCGCACCACGCGCAGCTCGTTCACGACGTTGGGCTTGCCGACCGACGCGACGTGCGGCAGGCCGCGCTCGATCGCCTCGCGGAACTCGCCCGCATCGAAGATCGTGAGATCCGGCGAGGTCTCGGTGAGCCCGTAGCAGTTGTAGAATGCCGCCTCCGGGAAGGCCTTCGCGGCGCGCTCGATCCAGGGCAGCGGCAGCGGCGCCGCGCCGTAGATCAGCACCTTGAGGCTGGAGAGATCAGCCTTGGCGAAGTCCGGGAACGACACGATGCCGATCAGCATCGTCGGCACGGTGATGGTTGCGCCGACGCGCCAGCGCGCCACCGCCTCGAGCCACGCCGCGGGCGAGAACATGGGGAGGAAAACCGACGCCGCGCCCTGCAACTGCCAGCCGAGCGGCAGCAGGTCCGCCGAGTGGAACATCGGCGCCGCGCGCAAATAGACGTGCTCGCGCCGCGCCCCGGTGCCGAGCGCGAAGGCGTAGGAGCTGGCGAGGATTCCCTCGTGCGAGAGGCGCACGCCCTTCGAGCGCCCGGTGGTGCCGCCGGTGTAGAGCAGGATCGCGTCCTCATGCCGATCGGGATCGTTCGGCGCGGCGGGCGCCGCGCTCGCGAGCATCGTTTCGTAGGGCTCGGCGTTCGCGCCGAAGGACTCGCCGATCGGCACCGCGCGCTCGCGCCAGGCCGCGAGCGACGGGTGCTCGAGCGCGCCCATGAACGGCGCCTCCACGAACACCTTCGCGCACGCCGCGTCCTCGAGGATGTGCGCGATCTCGGGCGGCGCAAGGCGGAAATTGACCGGCACGGGAATCGCGCCGAGCCAGAACCCGGCCCAGCGCAGCTCGTCGCCGCGAAAGCCGTTGCGGGCGAGGATCGCGAAGCGCTTGCCGCGCTCGATGCCGAGTGAGCGCAGCGCGCCCGCAAGGCGCGCGACGCGCTCGCCGAACTCCGCCCAGGTGTAGCTGCGCGCCGCATCGAGCAGCGCCGGCCGCGAGCCGTTGTACTGCACAACGGTGCGGAAGGCGCGGACGAGGTTCATGGCTTGCGCGGCAATGCCATCAGTCGGCGCCGAGGTGGTGCGCGAGGCGCGCGAGCACCGTTTCGCGCCCGAGCAGCTCGAGCACCGCGTCCAGCGACGGCGTCTGCGTGCGCCCGGTGACGAGCAGCCGCGCGGGCATCGCAAGCTCCGGCATCCTGAGGCCGGTCGCCTTGAGCACCGCGCTCGTCGCGGCGCCGAGCGACTTGCGGTCCCATGGCGTGTCGAGGAGCCGCGCTTGCAGCATCTTGAGCGCGGGGCGCGTCCTGTCGGTCACCAGCTCGCTCACCGCCGCGGCCGTCGGCGCCTCGTAGCGATAGAAGAAATGCGCGCCTTCCGCGAGGTGCGCGACGGTGTTGCTTCGGTCCTTGAGCAGGCCCACGACCTTCGCAAGCGGCGGCCCGGCATCGGGATCCACCCCGAGCGCACGCAGCATCGGCTCTGCGAGCCCGGCCAGCCGGTCGTCAGCCGCCTGCTTCATGTACTGCTGGTTCAGCCAGGCGAGCTTCTCCGGGTCGAACTGTGCCGGCGAGCGGCTCACGTGCGCGAGGTCGAACCACTCCACGATCTTCCCGATCGGGAAGAATTCATGGTCGCCGTGCGACCAGCCCAGGCGCGCGAGGTAGTTCACGAGCGCCTCGGGGAGATACCCCTCGTCGCGGTACTGGGTGACGCTGACCGCGCCGTGGCGCTTGGAGAGCCGCTCTCCGTCGGAGCCCAGGATCATCGGCACGTGCGCGAAATGCGGCAGCCTCTCGCCCAGGGCGCGGAAGATGTGGATCTGGCGCGGCGTGTTGTTGACGTGGTCGTCGCCGCGGATCACGTGCGTGATCGCCATGTCGAGGTCGTCCACCACGACGCCGAAGTTGTAGGTCGGCACGCCGTCGGCGCGCAGCAGCACGAGGTCGTCCAGTTCCGAGTTCGGGAACTCGATCGCGCCCTTGACGAGGTCGTTCCAGCCTGCGCTGCCCTCCTCCGGCGTGCGAAAGCGGACGACGGGCGGCCGGTCGGCAGGTGGAACGAGCCCTGCGGCCTTCGCCCGCTCGGGGCGCCAGCGGCCGTCGTAGCGGGGCTTCGCGCCGCGCGCCCGCTGCTCGGCGCGCAAGGCGTCGAGCTCCTCCTTGGTCGCCCAGCAGCGGTAGGCATGGCCCGCCGCGATCAGCCGCTCGGCGACTTCCCGGTAGCGCTCCAAGCGCTTCATCTGGAAGAACGGCCCCTCGTCCCAGTCCAGGCCCAGCCACTTCATGCTCTCGAGGATCGCGTTCACCGACAGCTCGGTCGAGCGCTCGAGGTCGGTATCCTCGATCCTCAGCACGAACTTGCCGCCGTGGTGGCGCGCGTAGGCCCAGGAAAAGAGCGCGGTGCGCGCGCCGCCGATGTGCAGGAACCCGGTCGGCGAGGGCGCGAAGCGGGTGCGGACCATCATGGAAGCTACAAGGGCGCGAACATCGGCACCGGCGCGCCGCCCTCGCTCGGCTTGAACACGACCCTCACCCTTTGGCCGATGCGCACGCTGTCCAGGTCGCAGTCCACGATGTTGGTGAGCATCGTAACGCCTTCGTCGAGCGTCACGTAGGCGATGCAATACGGCACCGGCACGCCGCGACGCAGCACGCTACAGGAGTAGACGGTGCCCGTGCCGCGCGCCTCGATCCACTCGGTGCGCTCGGAGAAGCAGTGCGGGCAGAGAGAGCGCGGGTAATGGTGGTGCGCGCCGCAGGCGGCGCATTTCTTGACGAGGAGCCTGCCTTGCGCGGCGGCCTCGAAAAACGGCTTCACCTCCGCGTTCACCGCGGGGGGCGCGATCTTGCGCTCCTGGTAAGGGGTCGGCATCTCTAGTCCCTTCCGAGCACCAGCGTCGCGCTGCCGTGGCGCGTGCCGAGCTGGCCGCCCATGCCTTGGGCGAGCGCGAGGTCGCAGTTCTTCACCTGCACCTCGGGGTGCGCCTCGCCGCGCAGCTGGCGCACCGCCTCGATCACCTTGGTCATGCCGCCGCGGTTCGCCGGGTGGTTGTTGCACAGGCCCCCGCCATCGGTGTTGAAGGGCAGCCCGCCGGTGCCCGAGATCAGGTTGCCGTCGGCGACGAACCTGCCGCCCTCGCCTTTCCTGCAGAAACCCAAGTCTTCGATCTGCAGCAGCACCGTGATCGTGAAGCTGTCGTAGATCGAGGCGTACTTGATGTCGGCGGGCTTCACGCCCGCTTCCTCGAAGGCGATCGGCCCCGACCACGCGGCGGCGGTGTATGTCAGGTCCACCTTGCCGCCGCCTTGCCCTTTCGGCGACTCGCCCGCGCCCAGGATCGTCACTCGCGGGCGCTTGAGCGACTTCGCGATCTCCGGCCGCGCGACGATCAGCGCGCCGCCGCCATCGGACACCACGCAGCAATCGAGCCGGTGCAGCGGGTCGGCGATCACCGGCGAATCGAGCACCTCCTTTACCGTCACCACTTCGCGCAGCATCGCGTGCGGGTTGTGCTGCGCGTGATGC
>CAZVHU010000221.1:0-4051 GCA_964627075.1 uncultured Enterobacteriaceae bacterium
CTCGGTGACGCTGCGCGACACCGGCGAGGTGGCGCTGATCGACGGCGACACCAAGGAGATCCGCTCGATCGTCAAGACCGGCTACGCGGTGCACATCTCGCGCCTGTCGAAGTCCGGGCGCTACGTCTACGTCATCGGCCGCGACGGGCGGCTGTCGCTCATCGACCTGTGGATGGAGAAGCCGGCGGTGGTGGCGGAGATCAAGGTGGGGTCGGACGCGCGCTCGGTGGACACCTCGAAGTTCAAGGGCTACGAGGACAAGTACGCGATCGCCGGTTCCTACTGGCCGCCGCAGTACGTGATCATGGAAGGCGCCACCCTCAAGCCGCTGAAGCTGGTCTCCACGCGCGGCATCACGGTGGACGGCGAGTACCATCCCGAGCCGCGCGTCGCCTCGATCGTGTCCTCCGAGATCAAGCCCGAGTGGGTGGTGAACATCAAGGAGACCGGGCAGATCAAGCTGGTGGACTACTCCGACATCAAGAACCTGAAGGAAACCACCATCGAGTCGGCCAAGTTCCTGCACGACGGCGGCTGGGACGCCTCCAAGCGCTACTTCCTGGTGGCGGCCAACGCCTCGCACAAGATTGCGGCGGTGGACACCAAGACGGGCAAGCTCGCGGCGCTGATCGACACCAAGAAGATCCCGCACCCGGGGCGCGGCGCGAACTTCGTGCATCCCAAGTTCGGGCCGGTGTGGGCCACCGGGCACCTGGGCGACGCGGTGGTGACGCTGATCGGCACGCCCTCGGAGAAGAAGGAGCACGCGCAGTTCAAGGGCAACGCCTGGAAGGTGGTGCAGGAGCTGAAGATGCCGGGCGCCGGGAACCTGTTCGTCAAGACGCACCCGAAGTCCTCGAACCTCTGGGCCGACGTGCCGCAGAACCCCGAGCGCGAGCTCGCGGAGTCGGTCTACGTCTACGACCTGAAGGACCTTTCCAAGGCACCGCGGCAGGTCAACGTTGCGAAGGACTCCGGGCTGCCGGCGACCAAGGCGATCCGGCGCGCGGTGCACCCGGAGTACGACCAGACCGGCACCGAGGTCTGGATCTCGCTCTGGGGCGGCAAGACCGACCAGTCGGCGATCGTGGTCTACGACGACAAGACGCTCAAGGTGAAGAAGGTGATCACCGATCCGAAGATGATCACCCCGACGGGCAAGTTCAACACTTACAACACGCAGCACGACATCTACTAAGCGGCTGATCGGGACGCGAAAAGCGCCCGATCAACTCCGCGCGTTGGCACGGACTACAAGCCGTTCAGCGCGCGGGCAGCCAGGCCGGAGGCGATCCCTCCGGTTTTTTTTCGCCAGCGTGGCTTAACATGGTCGCCGGAGGGACCCCCGCATGGCAGACCTGAGAGGCAAGACCCTGTTCATCACGGGTGCCTCGCGCGGCATCGGCCTGGCGATCGCGCTGCGCGCCGCCGCCGACGGCGCCAACGTCGCGATCGCCGCCAAGACCGAGGCGCCGCACCCGAAGCTGCCCGGCACCATACATACCGCGGCGCAGGAGGTCGAGGCCGCGGGCGGCAGGGCGCTCGCCATCGCCTGCGACATCCGCGATGAGGTCCAGGTGGCGCGCGCGGTGCAGCAGGCGGCCAAGCGCTTCGGCGGCATCGACGTCTGCGTCAACAACGCCAGCGCGATCCAGCTCACGGGCACCCTCGACACCGACATGAAGCGCTACGACCTGATGAGCCAGGTCAACGCGCGCGGCACCTTCCTCGTAGGCAGATGCTGCATCCCGTGGCTGAAGAAGGCGGCCAACCCGCACGTGCTGACGCTCTCGCCGCCGCTCGACATGCAGGCGAAGTGGTTCGCGCCGCACCTCGCCTACACCACGGCGAAGTTCGGCATGAGCCTGTGCACGCTCGCGTGGGCGGCGGAATTCGCGAACGACGGCATCGCGGCCAACTCGCTCTGGCCGCACACCACCATCGCCACCGCCGCGGTGGCGATGCTCGGGGGCGAGGCGCTGATGCGCCGCTCGCGCACGCCGCGGATCATGGCCGACGCGGCGCACTGGATCCTGACGCGCCCGAGCCGCGAGTTCACGGGCAACTTCTGCATCGACGACGCGGTGCTGTGGGACGCGGGCGTGCGCGACTTCTCGAAGTACGCCGCGGTGCCCGGCACGCGCGACGCCGACCTGCAGGTGGATTTCTTCGTCCCCGACGACGCGCCGCGCGTGCCGCGCTAGCGGACCGCACCGCGGTCCTGCCCGCGGAGGCGGGGACCCAGGGCCAAAGTGTAAAGCGTGACTTTACACTCTACCTCGCAGGCCCCGGCTTCTGCGACGCCGGCACCACGCGGTCGCCCTGGAAGGTGTTGTCCACCAGGGGCTTCGCGTCGGCCTGCGGCACGTGGCACATGACGCAGGCGTAGCGCGCCTGCGCGAGCTCGGTCTTGCTGCCCGGCGCGAAGTGCTTCTCGCCCACCGGCGGCGATTCCTTCTTCAAGTAGTTCGCCGGCCCGTGGCACTCGAGGCACTGGTTGTCGGCGAGCGTCACCTCGTCGAAGTTCTCCACCGCGTGCGGGATCAGCGGCGGCTGCGTCGAGTAGGTGCGCGCGTAGCCCGGCTGGCTCCCGGGCTTGCGGCCGAGCCATGCCGCCTCCTGGAATTGCTTGTCGGCGGCGGCGGCGTCCGCGCCGCGCAGCGACTGCGGCGGCGCCAGCTGCGTCGCGCACGCCGCTGCGAATGCCGCCGCCAGCGCGGCGAGCAGCAACCGGGTCCTGGGTTTCATGTTGCCTCCTTGGGTTCGGCCAATTTGACGATCCTGGGGGCCGCGCCGCGAAAGCGCGTCCCGAACTCGAACACGTTCTTGCCGCAGACTTCGATGCAGCGGCCGCAGGTGGTGCAATTGGGCGACAGCACCACCGGGCTGCCGCCCTGCGGCGCGACGCCTTTGTCTCCCTTCAGCGCCGGGGTGATGACCTGCGGCTCGGGGCAGACGGCGTAGCAGTCCATGCAGTCGTCGCAATCGGCGCGCCGCGCCGCCACCACGCGCGGCAGGGCGAAGCGCCCGAGCAGGCTGTAGAACGCGCCCACCGGGCACAGGTGCCCGCACCAGCCGCGCTTGGCGACGAAGAGATCGAACAGGAACACCGTCAGCACCACGGCCCACGCGGCGCCGACCCCGAAAATGAGCGCACGGTGCAGCATCGATACCGGGTTGGCGAGCTCCCAGGCAATGGTTCCGGTGCCGAGCGCGAGCGCGAAGGTCATCGCCAGGATCCAATAGCGCATCCGGCGCGAGAGGAACGTCGAGCTGCGCACGCCGAGCCTGGCGCGCAGCCACGCCGCGGCGTCGGTGACCATGTTCATCGGGCAGACCCAGGCGCAGTACACGCGCCCGCCCACGAGCAGGTAGAACGCGAGCGCGATCGCGGCGCCGATCAGCGCCGTCGAGGCCGGCGTGTGCCCCGCAGCGAGCGACTGCGCGAGCACATAGGGGTCGGTGAGCGGCAGGAAGTCGAGCGTGTAGCTGAAGTTGAGGTTGCCCTTGACGAGCCAAACCCCCGCGAGCGGCCCGGCGAGGAACAGACCGAGGATCGCGAGCTGCGAGGCGCGGCGCATCAGCGTCCACCTTCCAGCTCTCATCGCGGCCTCTCTTCCCAGCCGATGCGGTAGTGGCGGCCCAGCTCGCCCTTGGCGAGCTCGCGCGGGTAGACGCGGATCGCGGCGCGCTCCAGCACGCAGGCCTTCTCGCACATGCCGCAGCCGGTGCACTTGTCGGAGTGCACCGTCGGGATGAAGCGCGTGTGCTTGTCGGTGCGCGTGTTGTGCTGCGGCTCGAGCGTGATCGCCTGGTCGATCAGCGGGCACACCCGGTAGCACACGTCGCAGCGCAATCCGAGGAAGTTGAGGCAGGTCTCCTCGTCCACGAGCACTGCCAGACCCATTTTCGACTTGTTGATGTCGGTGAGCGAGTGATCGAGCGCACCGGTAGGACAAGCTTTTACGCATGGGATGTCCTCGCACATTTCGCAAGGCGCCTGGCGTGCCACGAAGTAAGGCGTGCCGGTCGACATCGGCTCTTCGGGTTT
>CAZVHU010000222.1:0-3973 GCA_964627075.1 uncultured Enterobacteriaceae bacterium
CCCTACTTTTCGGTCAAGGAAGCGGTGTTCCCGTTCGCCAAGTTCCCCGGGGTGGACACGATCCTCGGGCCCGAGATGAAGTCGACGGGCGAGGTGATGGGCGTGGGCGAGAGTTTCGGCGAGGCCTTCGTCAAATCGCAGCTCGCGGCGGGCGTGCGCTTTCCCCGGGGCGGGCGCGCCTTCCTCAGCGTGCGCGACGGCGACAAGCACGCCGCGGTGCAGGTCGCGCGCGACCTCGCGGAGCTGGGCTTCGAGGTGCTCGCCACGCGCGGCACCGCGGCGGTGCTCGCGGCGCACGGCCTCCAGGTGACGCCGGTGAACAAGGTCGCCGAGGGCCGCCCGCACATCGTCGACATGATCAAGAACGGCGAAGTCGCGTTCATCGTCAACACGGTCGAGGATAGCCGCACCGCGATCTCGGATTCGCGCTCGATCCGCACCAGCGCGCTTGCGCAGCGCATCACCTACTACACGACCATCGCGGGCGCGCGAGCGGCCTGCACCGGCATGCGCGCGCTCGCCCGGCTCGAGCCCTACCGCTTGCAGGAACTGCATGCGAAACTCGCGCTCGCCTGAGCGGCAGGCGACTTAACATTCTCCAATGGCCAAGACCCCGATGACCGCGCGGGGCGCGGAGCTGTTGCGCGCCGAGCTGCAGCGCCTGCGCACCGTCGAGCGCCCGGCGGTCTCGGCGGCGATCGCCGAGGCGCGCTCGCACGGCGACCTGTCGGAGAACGCCGAGTACGACGCCGCGCGCGATCGCCAGGGCTTCATCGAGGGGCGCATCTCGGAGCTGGAGGCAAAGCTCGCCAACGCGCAGGTGATCGACCCGAAGCTCCTCGACTCGGACGGCCGCTGCGTGTTCGGCGCGACGGTGGAGCTCGAGGACGAGGCCGACGGCGCGACCGTGACCTACCAGATCGTCGGCGAGGACGAGGCGAGCATCAGGGACGGCCGCATCTCGATCGCCTCGCCGATCGCGCGCGCCCTCATCGGCAAGTACGCTGGCGACGCGGTCGAAGTGCAGGCGCCCGGCGGCGTCAAGCGCTACGAAATCCTCGATGTCCGCTACGAGTAGGAAGATCGGGGTCAGAGCCCGATTTCCCGGCCGGCGGCGCCTGTCCGCCGCCGGTGGCGTGCTGGCCGCGGCGTTCCTCGTCGCCGCGGCCCATGCCGGCGAGACCCTCGATGCGGTGAAATCCCGCGGCGAGCTGCGCTGCGGCGTGAGCGAGGGCATCGAAGGCTTCTCGTTCAAGGACGCCAATGGCCGCTGGCGCGGGCTGGACGCCGACTTCTGCCGCGCGGTGGCCGCCGCCGTGCTCGGCAATCCGGAGAAGGTCGAGTTCGTGCCGCTAAAGGCTTCGACGCGCTTTCCTGCGCTGCAGGCGAAGCGCGTCGACCTGCTGCTTCGCAACACCACCTGGACGCTCGGCCGCGAGGCAGGGCTACGAGTGCTCTTCGCCGGGGTGCTGTTCTACGACAGCCAGGCATTCATGGTGCCGCAGGGTTCGCGCGCCAGGTCGGTGCCCGACCTCGCGGGGCAAACCGTGTGCGTCGAGAAGGCCACCACCAACGAGCAGAACCTCGACGATTACTTCGCCGCGCGCGGCGCGAGCGTCAAGCCGCTGGTGATCGATTCCGAGAGCGAGACCGTGAAGGCTTTCTACGCCGGGCGGTGCGCCGCGCTCACCATGGAAACATCGTTGCTGGCGATCGCCCGCCTGCGGGCGCCCGCGGGCATCCAGGCCTACGTCGTCCTGCCCGAGCGCATCTCGCGCGAGCCGCTCGGCCCGGCGGTGCGGCGCGGCGATGACGAGTGGTTCACCGTCGTGCGCTGGGTGCTGCATGCGCTGGTCGCGGCGGAGGAGGCCGGCATGACCCGCGACAACATCGAGGCACGGGTCAAAGACAGCCGCGATCCGGCCGTGCGGCGCATCAGCGGCGCGGACCCGCGGGTCGGCAAGGCGCTCGGCGTGCCACCCGATTGGGCGGTGCAGGCGGTGCGCGCGGTGGGCAACTACGGCGAGATCTACGAGCGCAACCTCGGCGCCGGCAGCGCCCTCAAGCTCGAGCGCGGCCTGAACGAGCTCTGGACCCGGGGTGGCCTGATGTACGCCCCGCCGCTGCGATGACCGACCTTCAGATCACCCTCACACTCGGCATCTTCGCCGCGGTGATCCTCGTGATCGCGTTCGATGCCATCGACATGGCGCTTGCGGCGCTGCTCGGCGTCAGCCTGATGGTGGTGCTGGGCATCCTCAGGGACACGGATTTCTTCGAAGCAGCGAAAATCTCCGGCGGACCGATCTCGCTGCTCTTCGGCGGCATGGTGGTCGCGCACGTGCTTGCGAGGACCGGCATCTTCGAGCGCCTCGGTGTGCTGTTCCTGCGCGCGACCGCCGGGAGCGGCAAGCGCTTCCTGCTGTTGCTCATCGCGCTGGTGGCACCGGTTTGCGCGCTGCTGCCCAACGCGACCACCGTGATCCTGCTCGCGCCGGTCATCATCGGCGTCGCGCGCGCGATGAAGATCGACTTCGTGGGGCCGATGGTCCTGATGGCGCTGGTGAGCAACTCGGCGGGCCTTCTCACGCTGGTCGGCGACCCGGCGACCTTCCTCGTCGGCAGCTCGATCGGCATGAGCTTCGGCGACTACCTGAAGAAGGTGAGCCTGGGCGGGCTGTTCACGGTGCTGGTCGTGATCCCGCTGCTGCCGCGGTTAATGCCCGAAGTGTGGGGCGCGCAGCGCGCGCTCGAGGCCGGGAAGCCGCTGCCGCCGATCGAGCGCCCGGGCTTCGTGGCGCTCGCGCTCGGCGTGCTCGTGTTCATGGTGCTGATGTTCCTGTTCGGCGAGCAGCTGCCGGTCCAGATCCTGCCGCCGTCGGTCGCGATCCTCGCCTCGGCGCTCGCGCTGCTGGTGATCTACGGCGCGAAAGTCGAAACCGTGGACGAGGCGCTGCGCGCGGTGGACTGGAAGACGCTGGTGTTCCTGGCCGCGATCTTCTGCCTCGTGCAGGGCTTCACCAAGACGGGGATCCTGCAGGGCATGGCGCTCAGGCTGCATGGCTGGTTCGGCACCGAGTTCCTGCTCGTGGCGATGGCGCTGCTCGCGGGCATCGGCGTGCTCTCGGCGGTGCTCGCCAACACCCCCGTGGTGGCCGCCGCGCTCGTCATGACCAAGGGCTACCTGGTCGCGGCCGAAGCGGTTCCGGAGGAGGCGCTCGCCGCCGGGTTCTCGGACTGGCCGCTCGCCACCATCCCGATGTTCGTGGCGATGATGTTCGGCGGCACGCTGGGTGGCAACGCCACGCTCATCGGCGCGGCCGCCAACGTGGTCAGCGCGGGCATCTGCGCCAGCCACGGCCAGCGCATCACCTTCGCGCGGTTCCTGCGCTATGGCGTGCCGGTGGCCGCGGTCCAGCTCGCGGCGGGCGCGCTCTGCGTGCTGGCGATGGCCTGGCTGCCGAAGTAAGAAAAGGGGTCGGGACCCTTTTCAGCGGTGGAAAAGGGTCCCGACCCCTTTCTTGGTTCAGTTCCGCCCGCCGGGGTTGGCGCCGTCCTCGGACGGGTCGCGCAGCACCATCACCTCGCGCACGATGCCGTCGTCGGAGAATTGCACGATCAGCCGCTTTGGCCAGTGGTCGTACTCGTACATCCAGTATTCCCAGGTGACGCGCGGCATGAGCGGCAGCCGGCCGACGTCGAACGGCGGCCCGAAGCGCTCGCGCACGTCCTTCATCGTGTCGACGTTGGCGCGCACCTTGTCCACGTTCTCGCGGGTGAGCGTCTGCTCGATGCCGCGCAGCGTACCGTCGGGCGCAAGGCGCACGGCGAAGATGCGCCGGCCGAAGGGCTGGCGCGAGTAGAACCAGATGTCGTCGCCGCCGGCGACCGCGAGCTTCTGGTGCGGCTGGCCCATGACGGCTTCGACCTCCTTCGCGGTCGAGGTGCCGGGCACGAGGCCACGGCCGTCGTA
>CAZVHU010000223.1:0-3953 GCA_964627075.1 uncultured Enterobacteriaceae bacterium
GGTCCTTTAGTGGACGACGCGGCTCTGGCCCAGGCGCTGAACGCCGGCCAGATCGGCGGGGCCGGACTGGATGTCTTGACAACCGAGCCGCCCCCGGCCGATCAACCGCTCCTGACCGCTCGCAACTGCCTGATCACACCCCATGTGGGCTGGGCGACCCGCAGCGCGCGCGAACGGCTCTTGCACCGGGTCGTGGCCAATGTCCGGGCCTTTTTGGCCGGCACGCCGCAGAACGTGGTGTCCTGAGGCCCAACCGATGGCTCGGACCGGGTCGCGGTGGGCTCAGCCTCAACCTCTTTCCGCTTCCCGCTCGGCCGCCTGGATCCACCAACAAATCTGCTTTTAAGCGCCTGCTCGGGCGCGTAGTGCGGCTCGCCAACGACGCCAACTTCTTTGCGCTCTCGGAGGCGGCGGACGGCGCGGGGCAGGGCGCGGAAGTGGTCTTTGGCGCCATCCTCGGCACCGGCGTCGGCGGCGGCATCGTGGTCCGGGGCCGCGTGCTCACCGGGCCGAACGCGATCGCGGGCGAATGGGGCCATAACCCCCTGCCGCTTGCCGCGGGCGACGACCTGCCGCTCCCAGAGTGCTACTGCGGCCGGCGCGGCTGCATCGAAACCTACCTCTCGGGTCCGGCGCTTGCGCGCGATGGCGGCGCGGATTCGCAGGCTGCCATGGCGCGCTACGAGGAGCGGCTCGCGCGCTCGCTCGCCGGGGTCGTCAACATCCTCGACCCGGACGTGATCGTGCTGGGCGGCGGACTGTCCAACATGCAGAGGCTCTACGATGCCGTACCGAGGCTTTGGAAGCGGCACGTGTTCTCGGACCACATTGCGACGCGCCTTGCGCGAAATCACCACGGCGATTCGAGCGGCGTTCGCGGCGCGGCGTGGCTGTGGCACGCGAGCGAAGTAGAATGAGCGCATGCGAATCCTCGTCGTCATGCTCGTCGCAACGCTCGTCGCCGGCTGCGCGACCTCGAAGCCCGGGCGCGAGCGCTGCGCCTCGCTGCTCGATTCGGCCTGGGCGGAGCTCGACATCGCCAAGGCCGAGGGCTTCGCGGGAACCGTGAGCTACGGCAAGGCGCTCGCGCTGCTCACCCACGCCAAGGGACAGCAGGCGCTGGAGCGCTTCCCGAGCTGCATCGACGCGGCCGACAAGGCGCGCTTCTACATCGCCGAGTCGCGCAAGGGGCGCTAGGTGCTGGCGCCGGGGCTGCGCGGCCATGCCGAGCTGCTGGTCGGCGAGCAGCACACCGCGCCGCGAATCGGCAGCGGCAAGGTGCACGTGCTCGCCACGCCGGTGATGATCAACCTGATCGAGGCCGCCGCGCTGGACGCGATCGAGCGGCTGCTGCCCGCGGGCTTCCAGTCCCTGGGCACGCATCTCGACGTGCGCCATGTCGCCGCGACGCCGGTCGGCATGCGCGTCGTCGCGAGCGCGCAAGTGACGAGCGTCGAAGGCCGCCTCGTCACCTTCCGCGTCGAGGCGCGCGACGAGAAGGAGCTTATCGGCGACGGCACGCACCAGCGCGTGGTGGTGAACGTCGCGAAATTCGACGAGCGCGTGAAGCGCAAGCTGGCTCAGTAGCGCGGCGCGCCGCCGGCGCGCCTCACCAGGGCCGCGCCCCGAACAACCAGGCGTGCGCGCCGAAGAAGACGACGTAGAGAGCGACGCCGATCGCCGGGTTGCGCCAGCCGATTTCCTTCCACTTGAGGCGGTTGCGCCCGGAGGCGATCGCGGCCAGCGGCAGGTGCGAGGTCGCCGCCGCGAAGCGCCGCCAGTCCTCGCCGAGCGCCGTCGCCTTGCGCGCATCGAGCGCCGCTGCGCCCGCCAGGGCGAGCACCAGCAGGCCGCCAAAGAACACGGTGGACTTGAGGTCGCCGCGCGCGAGCAGGTGCGCCGCCGCCCAGAGCGCGATGCCCCACATCACCGGGTGGCGCGTCACGCGGATGATGCCGCGCGCGGGTTCCTCGCTCTTGAGCAGCTTGTCGGCGCCGACCATGGTCGGGTTGCGCGACAGCACGCCGCAGGCAAGCAGGATGAACGCGAAAGGCATGAAGATCGCGGGCAGCAGCTTGAATCCCGGCCACAGGGGCTGGACCGGCGCCCGGTTGTAGGCGTAGACCATCCAGACCAGCGTCGCCAACGCGGCGAGCGTGTACAGACCCCGGTAGCCCTTCTCGCCGATGCCGCGGATGAGCGCGGCCCGCAGCGGCGTGCTGGAGACGAAATGCGTCAACAGGAATGCCGCGGTGGCGGCGACGAGCTGGGTGAACGGGTCCATGTCCGGGTCGCTCCCGATGTCGCCCCCGCGAAGGCGGGGGACCACGGCCGCTAGCTTAGCGCCTTCGTCACGATCTCGGCGCAGTCGCGCGACAGGCCTTCGGCGTCCCGGATGCGCTCGAGCGCCGCGCGCGCGTGCGCCTGGCGGCCGGCGTCGAAGCGCTTCCAGCGGTCGAAGCCGCGCGCCATGCGCGCCGCCACCTGCGGGTTGAGGCGGTCGAGCGCGAGCACCTGCTCGGCGAGGAAGGCGTAGCCGCCGCCGTCGGCGGCATGGAAGCGCACGTGGTTGGCGGCGAAGGTGCGGATGAGGGCATAGACCTTGTTCGGCACCTTGAGGTCGAACGCCGGGTGGGCGAGCAGCTCCTTCACGCGCGCGAGCGCAGCGGGCAGGCGCGATCCCGCCTGCACCGCGAGCCACTTGTCCACCACCAGCGGCTCGTCGCGCCAGCGCTCGTAGAACGACTCGAGCGCGATCTCGCGTTGCTTCGCTTCGCTATTGGCGAGGCAGCCGAGCGCGGCGAACTGCTCGGTCATGTTGTTCGACTGGCCGAACTGCTCGTAGCAGAGCGCGACGACGTCCTCGCTGCCGAGCTCCATCAGGTAGGAAAGCGCGGCGTTGCGCAGCGCGCGCCTGCCGATCGCGGCGGGCGTCGGCGCATACGGACCCGGGACTTCGTTCGCACGGTAGGCGGCGAGCAGCTCTTCCTTCAGCGCCTCCGCGAGCCGCCGCCGCAGCGTGTTGCGCGCGGCGTGCAGCGCGTCGGGATCCACGACCTCCATGCTCTCGGCGAGGAAGGTCTCGGAAGGCAGCGCGAGCGCCTCGGCGGCGAAAGCGGGATCGGGATCGGCGAGCACGCGGCGCGCGGCGGCGACGAACGCGGGCGAGGGCTCGCCGCCGCGCTTGAGGATGATGTCGGCGGCGAGGCGCTGGCCGGCCTCCCAGCGGTTGAACGGGTCGCTGTCGCGCGCCATCAGCTGCACGAGCTCGGCCTCGGTGTAGGGGTACTCCAGGATCACCGGCGCCGAGAAGCGCCGCAGCAGCGACGGCACCGGCCGCTCGGGCAGGTTCTCGAACACGAACGTCTGCGAGCGCTCCGTGAGCGAGAGCATGCGCTCCTCGCCGCCCACCGCCACCGCGACCGGGATGTGGAACGGCGCCTGAGGGGACTGGGTGAGCGCAAGTGTAAAGCGTGACTTTACACTGTCCCACTCCCCGGCCGCCTCGATGCGCGGCGTGCCGGCGACGTCGTACCAGCGGCGGAACTGCGCGAGGTCCACGCCGCTCGCGTCCTGCATCGCCTGCACGAAATCGTCGCAGGTCACCGCCTGCCCGTCGTGGCGCCGGAAGTACAGCCGCATGCCGGCCTGGAACTTCTCCTCGCCGAGCAGCGCGTGCTGCATGCGCACCACTTCCGCCCCTTTCTCGTACACCGTCATGGTGTAGAAGTTGCGGATCTCCATGTACGACTGCGGCCGCACCGGGTGCTGCATCGGGCCGGCGTCCTCGGGAAACTGGCCCGCGCGCAACATGCGGACCTCCTGGATCCTGGTGACGGCCCTCGAGTACGTGTCGGCGCCGTATTCCTGGTCGCGGAACACGGTGAGGCCCTCCTTCAGCGAGAGCTGGAACCAGTCGCGGCAGGTGACGCGGTTGCCGGTCCAGTTGTGGA
>CAZVHU010000224.1:0-3937 GCA_964627075.1 uncultured Enterobacteriaceae bacterium
GCCTTCCCATCCCGAACAGGACCGTGAAACGGGTTTGCGCCGATGATAGTGTGCAGTCGCACGCGAAAGTAGGTCACCGCCAGGCCATACACGAAACCCCGGGCTCTCAGGAGCGCCGGGGTTTTTTGTTGCCTTGACCGCCCGCCGCCGGTCGTTGGCAGCGCTGCACGATGCCCATCAGCTTGTAGGCGAGCAGCGCGGCGGCGAAATCGAAGGCGTGAAAGCCCACGATCGGCGCGAACTCCATGACGTCGAAGCCGATGAGCCGGCGCTGCCGCGCGACCGATTCGAACAGCGCGAGCGTCTGGTACCAGCCAAGGCCGCCGGGCACCGGGGTGCCGGTCGCTGGCAGCACTGCGGGGTCGATGCCGTCCACGTCGACCGTGAAGAACACCTTTTTCGGGAACTGGCGCGGAAGGCGGACCTCGGTCACCGCGCGGGGCACGAGGTCCGCTGCGTCGCGGGCGAGAACCTTGTGCTTCCTGCGCGCGTCGCGCTCTTCCTCGCAGTAAGCGCGGCAGCCGAGCTGCACCAGCGGAACGCCGGCCTCGACCACGCGCCGCATGACGCTTGCGTGCGACAGCGGATCGTCTTCGTACCGGTCGCGCAGGTCGGCATGGGCGTCGATCTGCACCACGCCGAAATCCTTCACTCCAGCATCGAGGTAGCCGCGGATCACGCCCCAGGTCACGGTGTGCTCGCCGCCGAGGACCACCGGAAATTTCTTCAGCTGCAGGATGCGTTGCACGGCCGCGGCGATGTCGTCGATGACGCGCGCGGGGGGCCGCGAGCAATCGATCGCCGGCCAGGTGTAGATGCCCTCGGCGCCGGGGTCGCTGGCGCCGTCCCAGCGCTCGAGCTGGCTCGAAGCGGCGAGTATCGCAGCCGGGCCCTTGGCGGTGCCGCCGCCATAGGAAACCGTCTTTTCGTAGGGAACAGGAAGGACGTGGAACCGCGCGGCTTCCGGCGCGCACTCTGGGACGTCGCTTTCGAAGAATCTCAAGACAGTCGCCCCTTGAAGTCATCGTAGCCGAACTCGCGCACCACGCGGAGCGCGCCGCTCGAAGAATTCCAGATCGCGATCGAAGGCAGGCGCACGCCGTTGAAGGTCGTGGTCTTGACCATCGAATAGTAGGCCATGTCCTCGAACACGAGCCGCTGGCCGAGCTGGAGCGGCCGCTCGAATGAAAAATCGCCGATCACGTCGCCCGCCAGGCACGACTGCCCGCCCAGCCGGTAGGTGTACGCGAGGGCGCCGGGCTCGCCGGCACCGACGATGCGCGGCCGGTAGGGCATCTCGAGCACGTCGGGCATGTGGCAGGTGGCCGAGGTGTCGAGGATCGCTATCGGCATGCCGTTTTCCATCACGTCGAGCACTTCGGCGACCAGCACCCCGGAGTGATACGCGACCGCTTCGCCGGGCTCGATGTAGACCTGCACCTTGTGCCGAGCGCCCAATTCGCGCAGCAGCCTGACGAGGTCCTCGACCTGGTAGCCGGGGCGCGTGATGTGGTGCCCGCCGCCGACGTTGATCCACTCCATTCCCTCGAGGAGCGCGCCGAATTTCTCTTCGAACACCGCCAGCGTGCGTTGCAACGGCGGCAGGTCCTGCTCGCAGAGGGTGTGGAAATGAAGCCCGGTAAGGCCGTCCAGGTCGCCGGCCCGGATCGCCGGGCGCGGAGTCCCGAGGCGCGAGCAGGGCGCACAGGGGTCGTAGAGCGCCACCGCGCCCTCGGAGTGCTGCGGATTCACGCGCAGCCCGAACTTCAGGCCGCTGCGCTCCCGGGCAGCGGCTTGCGCCATGGCGCGGAACCGCTTCCATTGCGCGGGCGAGTTGAACACGACATGGTCGGAGACCTGCAGCACTTCGCGCAGGTCGGATTCGGTGAATGCGGCTGAATAGGTGTGCACCTCGCCGCCGAAATGCTCGCGCCCGAGTAGCGCCTCGTGCAGGCCGCTGGCACAGGTTCCGGCGAGGTACTTGGCGACCAGCGGCCCGAGGCTCCACATCGCAAAGGCCTTGAGCGCGAGCAGCACTTTCGCTCCGCTCGCCGCCTGGACGCGGGCAAGCAGGCGCAGGTTCTCCTCCAGCGCCACTTCGTCCACGACGAAGCAGGGCGAAGGCAGGCGCTTGAGGTCGAGGAGACCGAAACGGTCCAGCTTCCCGCGCACCTCAGTCCATCGGTGCATCGAGCGGGACCACCTTCCAGGGCAGGCCGCGCGGGCCGATCACCTCGAGGAACGGGTCGGGGTCGAACTGCTCCATGTTGAACACGCCCTGCCCGCGCCACTTGCCGGTGAGCATCATCTCGGCGCCCACAGCGGCGGGCACGCCGGTGGTGTAGGAGATCGCCTGCGACTTCACCTCGCGGTAGCACGCTTCGTGGTCGCAGATGTTGTAGATGAAGGCGGTCTTCGCCTTGCCGCCCTTGCGGCCGTGGGCGATGCAACCGATGCAGGTGCGGCCCTTGGTTAAAGGCCCCAGGCTCGCGGGATCCGGCAGCAGCGCCTTCAGGAACTGGATCGGGACGATGTCCACGCCCTGGAAGCGCACCGGCTCGATGCGCGTCATGCCGACGTTCTGCAGCACGCGCAGGTGGTTGAGGTAGTTGTCCGAGAACGTCATCCAGAAGCGCGCGCGCCTGAGCTTCGGAAAGTGCCGGGCGATGGACTCCAGTTCCTCGTGGTAGAGGAGGTAGATGTTCATCGGGCCGATGCCTTCGGGAAAGCTGAAGCTGCGCTTCACCGACAGCGGGTCGGTCTCCACCCAGGCTCCCTTGCCACCGGCGCCTTTCTCCCAATACCTGCCGCGCTGCGTAATCTCGCGGATGTTGATCTCGGGATTGAAGTTGGTGGCGAACGCCTTGCCGTGGCTGCCGGCGTTGGCGTCGACGATGTCGAGCGTGTCGATCTCTTCGAACTCGTGCTTGTGCAGCCAGGCGGTGTAGACGTTCGTGACGCCGGGATCGAAGCCGGATCCCAGCAGCGCCATGATGCCGCGCTCCTTGAACCGGTCGTGGTAGGCCCACTGCCACTTGTATTCGAACTTCGCCTCGTCGAGCGGCTCGTAGTTGGCGGTGTCCAGGTAGTCGACGCCGGTGGCGAGGCAGGCGTCCATGATGTGCAGGTCCTGGTAGGGCAGCGCGACATTGATCACGATCTTCGGCTTGACGCGCTCGATCAGCGCGATCATCTGCGGCACGTCGTCGGCGTCCACTTGCGCGGTGCGGATCGGGCGCTCGATCTGCGCGGCGATGCGGCGGCACTTCTCCTCGGTGCGGCTGGCGAGCGTGATCTCGGAGAACACGCCGGGGAGCTGCGCGCACTTGTGCGCCACCACCTGGCCGACGCCGCCGGCGCCGACGATCAGCACCTTGGACATGTGACGGGACTCCTTGGGGTCAGTCTTCGTAGTAGGTGTAGCCGCGAAGGCTCGCGGCGAACGACTCCAGCAGCTCCTGGCGTTGCGCGAGCGTGATGCGCTCCTTGCGCACCGCCTGCTCGGCGGTGCGGCGCAGCTGCTCGAGCAGCTGCTGCGGCTGGTACTCCACGTACGAAAGCACGTCCGAGATGCTGTCGCCGCTCATTTCACGCACGAACTCGAACGAGCCATCGCCGTGTACCCGCACGCTCGCCACGTTGGTGTCGCCCATCAGATTGTGCAGGTCGCCGAGCGTTTCCTGGTATGCGCCCACCAGGAAGACGCCGAAATAGTAGGGCTGGCTTTCCACCCAGGTATGCACCGGAAGCGTGCGCCGCATGCCGCCGGACTCGATGAATGCGTCGATCTTGCCGTCCGAGTCGCAGGTGATGTCGGCGAGGATGGCGCGTCGCGTCGGCGCCTCGTTGTGGCGGTGCACCGGGATGATCGGGAACACCTGCTCGATCGCCCACACGTCGGGCAGCGACTGGAACACCGAGAAGTTGCCGTAGTAGA
>CAZVHU010000225.1:0-3900 GCA_964627075.1 uncultured Enterobacteriaceae bacterium
CCATGAAGGGCGGCAAGCTCGAGCCGATCGCGATCGTCAAGGGCGGCCAGACCACCGACTACGCGGAGTTCATGAAGGCCGCGGGCGGCAAGTAGGCGCGCCGCCGCAAACTGCAAAACGGCACCTCGGGGTGCCGTTGCCGCCAAACGGCGCCCCTGGGCGCCGTTTTTCATTTAGGCTTGCGCGCGGGAGGGGCAGGGCCGCATGGACATCCTCGTCCAGCAGCTGATCAACGGGCTGACGCTCGGCGCCGTGTACGCGGTGGTAGCGCTGGGCTACACCATGGTCTACGGCATCATCCAGCTGATCAACTTCGCCCACGGCGAGGTGGTGATGATCGGCGCCATGGTCGCGTTCACCGTGATCAACGCCCTCGCCGCGGGCGGCATGCCGCCGGTGGCGGTGGTGCTGGTGGGCACCGCGTGCGCGGTCCCGGTGTGCGTGCTGGTCGCCTACTCGATGGAAAGGCTCGCCTACCGCCCGCTGCGGCGCGCGCCGCGCCTTGCGCCGCTCATCACCGCGATCGGCGTCTCGATCATCCTGCAGCACCTGGCGATGCTGGTCTGGAGCCGAAACGTGCTCGCCTTCCCGCAGATCATCCCGCTCAAGACCTACACCTTCCTCGGGGCGAGCATCACCCAGGTGCAGATCGCCATCGTCGCCACCTGCCTGGCGATGATGGCGGGCCTTGCGTGGCTGGTATACCGCACGCGCCTGGGCACTGCGATGCGCGCCACCGCCCAGAACCAGCAGGTGGCGGGCCTGATGGGCGTGGACATCAACCGCGTGATCGCCGCCACCTTCATGATCGGCGCCGGGCTCGCCGCGGTGGCGGGCGTGATGGTCGGCACCTACTACGGCGTGGCGCAATACACCATGGGCTCGATCCTGGGGCTCAAGGCTTTCTGCGCTGCGGTGCTGGGCGGCATCGGCAACATCCCGGGCGCGATGGTCGGGGGCCTCGTGCTCGGCGTGGTCGAGGCGCTGGGAGCGGGCTACATCGGCGAGTTCACCGACCTGTGCCGCATCGCCGGCGTGTCGCAATGGCTCGCCGCGCGCTGCAAGGCGGACTCGCACTTCATCCTCTTCGGCTCCAACTACCAGGACGTGTTTGCCTTCGTGGTGCTGATCCTGGTGCTGGTGTTCAGGCCGTCGGGGTTGCTCGGGGAGAGGGTGGGGGACAGGGCGTGAAGGAGTGAAGGAGTGAAGGAGTGAAGGAGTGAAGGAGTGAAGGAGTGAAGACCTGGCGCGATCGGCCGGCGGTGCAGATGGCGGGATTTGCGATGGTGGCGCTCGCCCTGGTGGCGCTGCCGTTTGCGCTCTCGGCGATCGGCACGGCGTGGGTGCGCATCGCCAACTTCGCGATCCTCTACGTGCTGCTCGCGCTGGGCCTGAACATCGTGGTCGGCTTCGCCGGGCTGCTGGATCTCGGCTACATCGCCTTCTACGCCGTGGGCGCCTACGCCTACGCGCTGCTCGCCGGGCCGCACTTCGACCTGCACCTGCCGTTCTGGGTCGTGCTGCCGGTCGGCGCGGCCCTCGGGGCGCTGTTCGGCGTGCTGCTGGGCGCGCCGACGCTGAAGCTGCGGGGCGACTACCTCGCGATCGTCACGCTCGGCTTCGGCGAGATCGTGCGCATCTTCCTCAACAACCTGTCGCGCCCCGTGAACATCACCAACGGCCCGCAAGGGCTGGCGCGCATCGATTCGTTCGCCGTAGGCAGCTTCGATTTCTCGAAGGGCGAGTCGCTCCTCGGCATCGCCTTCAGCGGGCCGATGAAGTACTACTTCCTGCTGCTCGCGGTGCTGCTCGCCATCATCGTGCTCAACCTCAGGCTGCAGGACTCGCGCATCGGCCGCGCCTGGGAGGCGATCCGCGAGGACGAGACCGCGGCGCGCGCCATGGGCATCAACACCACGAATCTCAAGCTCCTCGCCTTCGCCATGGGCGCCTCCTTCGGCGGCGTCGCGGGCGGCATGTTCTCGGCGATCCAGGGCTTCATCTCGCCCGAGAGCTTCGTGCTGGTCGAGTCGGTGATGGTGGTGTGCATGGTGGTGCTGGGCGGCATGGGCAACGTCTGGGGCGTGGTCCTCGGCGCGGTGCTGCTTTCTTTCGTGCCCGAGGTGCTGCGCTGGACGGTGGAGCCGGTCCAGAAGGCGCTGTTCGGCAAGGCGGTGGTCGAGGCAGAAGTGCTGCGCATGCTCGTCTTCGGCTTCGCGCTGGTGCTGGTGATGCTGTTCCGCCCGGCGGGACTGCTGCCCTCGGCGGTGAGGAAGCGCGAGCTCGCGGAGCGCGCGCAATGAGCGAATTGCTCGAAGCGACCGGAGTGTCGAAGCGCTTCGGCGGCGTGCAGGCGCTGAACGAGGTGTCGTTCTCGATCCGGAGCGGCGAGATCTACGGCCTGATCGGCCCCAATGGCGCGGGGAAGACGACGCTGTTCAACGTGCTCACCGGGATCTACGCGCCCGACGCAGGGAACTTCCGCTTCGACGGCCGGCCGCTCGCGGGCTTGAAGCCCGACCAGGTCGCGGCTGCGGGCATCGCGCGCACCTTCCAGAACATCCGGCTTTTCTCCAACCTCTCGGCGCTCGAGAACGTGATGATCGGCCGGCACGTGCGCACGCGCGCGGGCGTCGTGGGCGCGGTGCTGCGCGATGCGGCGACGCGCGCGGAGGAAGCGGCGATCGAGCGCCGCGCGGCCGAGCTGCTCGACTACGTCGGCATCCGCGCGCGCGCCAACGACCCGGCGGGGAGCCTGCCCTACGGCGACCAGCGGCGCCTGGAGATCGCGCGCGCGCTCGCGACCGAGCCCAAGCTCCTCGCGCTCGACGAGCCGGCCGCCGGCATGAACGCCTCGGAAACCGCGGCGCTGAGGAAACTGCTCGACGGCATCCGCAAGGACGGCGTGACGCTGCTCCTCATCGAGCACGACATGCGCCTGGTGATGAACGTCTGCGACCGGGTGCTGGTGCTCGACTACGGCGAGCGCATCGCCGAGGGCGCGCCCGCCGAGGTGCAGCGCGATCCGAAGGTGATCGAGGCGTACCTCGGCGTTTCGGCGGCGGCGTAAGGCAAGGCATTGCGGAACCGCCGATGAACGCCGATCAACGCCGATGAGCCTGCTGGAAGTCTCGGGCCTGGAGGTGAGCTACGGCGGCATCCGCGCCGTGAAGGGCATCGACCTCGCGGTGGAGAGCGGAGAGCTCGTGTGCCTGATCGGCGCCAACGGCGCGGGCAAGAGCTCGACGCTGCGCGCGATCTGCGGCCTGACGCCTGCGCGCGGCGGCCACGTGCGCTACGGCGGCGCCGACATCTCGGGAATCCCGGTGTTCGAGCTGCCGCGGCGCGGCCTCGTGATGGTGCCGGAAGGGCGCGGCATCTTTCCGCAGCTCACCGTGGAGGAGAATCTCTCGATCGGGGCGTTTTCCAGGCGCGACGCGGAGGTCGCTGCCGACCTCGAGCGCCAGTACCGGACCTTCCCGCGGCTGAAGGAACGCCGCGCACAGACCGCGGGCACGCTCTCGGGCGGCGAGCAGCAGATGCTCGCCATCGGCCGCGCGTTGATGGGCCGGCCCAGGCTCCTGCTGCTGGACGAGCCCTCGATGGGCCTCGCGCCGCTCCTGGTGGCGAAGATCTTCGAGATCGTGCGCGAGATCGCCGCGCAGGGCGTGACGATTCTGCTCGTGGAGCAGAACGCGCGCCTTGCGCTCGAGATCGCCGCGCGCGGCTACGTCATGGAGTCCGGCGCCATCACGCTCGCGGCGAAAGCGAACGAGCTGCTCGCCGACCCGCGGGTGCGGGAGGCCTACCTGGGCGAGGGGGCGGGGTAGGCGGCAAGTGGGGGGTGTCCCAAACGTAGTTGAAGGTTGAAGCGGCGGTTTCCGGCCGATCCGAGAGAAT
>CAZVHU010000226.1:0-3826 GCA_964627075.1 uncultured Enterobacteriaceae bacterium
GCAGCGCGCGGCGCTCAGGGAGCAGATCGCGGCTGCGAGGGCGCGCGCCGACCAGACGCGCCGCAACCTCGGCAAGGCGCGCGTCACCTCGCCGATCGACGGCGAGGTCGAGGTGCAGATCGTGGCGCCGGGCGATTTCGTGAAAGTCGGCGACCCGCTTTTCAAGCTGGTCGGCATGCAGCGGCTGCACGCGCACCTGCCGCTGCCGGAAAACGCCGACCGGATCATCAGGCCCGGCCTCAAGGTGCAGTTGTCGGCGCCAGCCAACCCCGGGCGCGAGATCGAGGCGAAGATCGACGAGATCCGGCCCACGGTGGTCGCCGCGAGCCGCGCGCTCGACGCCATCGTCAAGTTCGACAACGACGGCAGCTTCCGCGGCGGCGGCAGCGTCAACGCCAAGATCGTGATCGCGGTGCGCGAGAATGCGCTCACCGTGCCCGAGCAGAGCGTGGTGCTGCGGCCGGCCGGCAAGGTCGCCTACGTGGTCGCGGAGCAGGACGGCAAGCTCACCGCGCAGCAGCGCCTGGTCGAGACCGGCATCCGCCAGGAGGGCTACTACGAGATCCTCAAGGGCCTCGCGCCGGGTGAGCGCGTGGCGGTGGACGGCGCGGGGTTCCTGACCAACGGCGCGGTGGTGGCGTTGCCCAAGCCGGCCGCGGGCAAGGGCCTCGCCGAGCGGGAAAAGGCGGGCGAGAAGGGCGCCGGCAAGTCCACCGGGAAGGGCGCGGACAAGAGCGCCGCGGCGAAGGGCTGAAGCGATGACCCTGCCCGAGCTTTCCATCAAGCGGCACGTGTTCGCGTTCATGCTGAACGCGGTGCTGATCCTTTTCGGCCTGATCGCCTACAGCCGCATGGGCGTGGACAGGCTGCCGTACATCGAGTTCCCGGTGATCTCGGTGGTGACCGCGCAAAAGGGCGCCAACCCCGACGTGGTGGACGCCTCGATCACCAACCTGATCGAGACCGCGGTGAACAGCGTTCCGGGCATCGAGCACATCGCCTCGACCTCCTCGCCCGGGGTCTCGGTGGTGGTGATCACCTTCAACCTCGAAAAGCGCATCGACGTCGCCTTCAACGAGGTGCAGGCCAAGGTGAACCAGGTGCTGCGGCGGCTTCCCAAGGACGCCGACCCGCCGGTGGTGGCCAAAGTGGAGACCAACACGCAGCCGATCATGTGGACTGCGCTCCAGGGCGACCGCACGCAGCAGCAGCTCAACCAGTACGCGATCAACGTCATCAAGAAGCGCCTCGAGACCATCGACGGCGTGGGCGAGATCCGCATCGGCGGCCGGCGCGACCGCACCATCCGCGTCAACCTGCTGCCCGCGCGGCTCACCGCCTACGGCATCGCGGCTCAGGACGTCGCCAGCGCCTTCGCCGCCGAGCACATCCAGTTCTCCGGCGGCTTCCTCACCGGGCGCGCGACCGAGCACCTGGTGAAGCTGGACCTCGAGTTCCACCGGCTGGACGACCTGGAGAAGATGATCGTCGCCTACCGCGAGGGCGCGCCGGTGCGGCTGCGCGACATCGCCGAGATCGAGGACGGCCTCTCGGACTTCAGGCAGCTGGCGCGCTTCAACGGCAAGCCCACCATCGGCGTGGGCATCGTCAAGGTGCCCAACACCAACACGGTGGACATCATCGAGAAGGTGCGCCACCGGATCGAGACCGAGATCCGGCCGCAGCTGCCGCCGGGCCTCGAGCTGCACTACGTGCAGAACGACGCCATCTTCATCGGCGAGATGGTGAACTCGCTCAAGGCGCACCTGCTCGAGGGCACGATCCTCGCGGCGCTCGTCGTGTGGCTGTTCCTGAAGAGCTTCCGCTCCACGCTCATCATCGCCACCGCGATCCCGGTGTCGCTGTTCGGCGCCATCGCCGTGATGTACTTCTTCGGCTACACCTTCAATTCGGTGACGCTGCTGGCGCTCTTGCTGCTCATCGGCGTGGTGGTGGACGACGCCATCGTGGTGCTGGAGAACATCTACCGCCACCGCGAGCACCTCACCGACAACACGCTCGCCGCGGCGGTCGACGGCAGCCGCGAGGTGACCTTCGCCGTGGTCGCCGCCTCGGTGTCGCTGGTGGCGATCTTCGCGCCGGTGATCTTCGTGTCCGGCATCCTCGGCCAGTTCCTGCGCTCGTTCGCCGTGGTGGTCACCTTCGGCGTGCTGGTGTCGCTGTTCGTGTCGCTCACGCTCACCCCCATGCTGTGCTCGCGCTACCTGCACGTGCAGAAGAAGCACGGCCGCATCTACTGGCTGCTCGAGCACGCCTTCGAGCGTCTTGACCGCCTCTACCGCGGCGCGCTCGCCGCGAGCCTCAGGCACCGCTGGAAGGTCCTCGGCGGGGCGGCGCTGGTCACCGCGGCGGTGGTGCCGCTTTTCAAGCTGCTGCCCACCGAGCTCGCGCCGCAGGCGGACGAGGGCCGGTTCCTCATCGGCATCCGAACGCCGCTTGGCTCCTCGATCCACTACACCGAGCAGAAGCTCCGCGAGGTCGAGGAGATCGTGTTCCGCTACCCGGACGTGGTGACCGAGTTCGGCGTCATCGGCCTGGGCTCGGCGGGGCAGGTCAACCAGGCGACGCTGGTCGGGCGCATGAAGACCAAGGCCGAGCGCCGCAAGCTCGGCGGCATGACGCAGGCCGAGATCCTGGTCGCGCTGCGCCGCGACCTGTCGCGGATCGCCGGCGCGCGCGCATTCCCGCGCGCCTTCGGCATCGTCATGGGGCAGCGCTCCGAGCCGCTGCAGTTCGTGGTCAAGGGCGCGAACCTGCAGGACATGGGGCGCCACGCCGCCGAGCTGCAGCGCACGCTGCAGGCCGACCCGCAGATCGGCCGCATGGACACCGACCTGCAGCTCGACCTGCCGCAGCTCGTGCTCGAGCCCGACCGCGTGCGCGCCGCGAGCGTCGGCCTCACCTCGTCGGACCTCGCGCTCGCCATCAACATGCTCACCGGCGGCGTGGACATCGCCAAGTACAACGACTACCCGGGCGACGGCGAGCGCTACGACATCCGCGTCAAGGCAAAGGAGGGCGAGTTCGCCTCGCAGCTCGACCTCGCCAAGATCTACCTGCGCAACCGCCAGGGGCAGCTCGTGCGCCTCGATACGGTGGCGCGCTTCCAGGAGCGCCTGGGACCCGCCGTGATCGGGCGCTTCGACCTGCAGTACGCCGCAACCTTCTACGCCTCGCCCTCGATCCCGCTCGCCGCGGCGATGGAGCGCGTGCGCAAGGCCGCCGAGCAGCTGCCGCTCGGCTACCAGTTGGTGTTCATCGGCGAGGCGGAGCAGCTGCAAAAGACGCGCGAGGCGATCGGCTTCACTTTCGCGCTCGCGCTCGCGCTGCTTTTCATGGTGCTCGCGAGCCAGTTCAACTCGTTCCTGCAGCCCTTCTTCATCATGCTGGCGGTGCCGCTCGCGATCATCGGCGGCGTGTTCGCGCTGTGGCTGTTCGTGCCGCTGTCGCAGTTCGGCCAGGCCATGGGCCTGCGCGTGCCGCTGCACACGCTCAACATCTACTCGATGATCGGCCTAGTGCTGCTGATCGGCCTGGTGGCGAAGAACTCGATCCTGCTCGTGGACCTGACCAACCAGCGCCGCGCGCAAGGCCTCGCGGTGGACCAGGCGCTGCTGGATGCCTGCCCGATCCGCATGCGGCCGGTGCTCATGACTTCGGCGACCATCGTGCTCGCGCTCACGCCCGCGGCCTTCGGCCTGGGCGCAGGCGCCGAGACCAACGCGCCGCTCGCGATCGCGGTGATCGGCGGCATGATCACCTCGACGCTGCTCACGCTCGTCGTGGTGCCGTCGGCCTACTCTCT
>CAZVHU010000227.1:0-3811 GCA_964627075.1 uncultured Enterobacteriaceae bacterium
GCAGCGCCGCCTCGACCTTGTCCTCGAGCGCGCGGCGCGAGCGCTCGCCGCGCACCCGCAGCCCGTAGGCGACATTCTCGAAAATCGACTTGGGGAACGGGTTGGGCTTCTGGAACACCATCGACAGGCGCATGCGCACCTCGATCGGGTCGATGCTCGGCGCAAGCAGGTTGGTGTCGTCGGGGTAGAGCCGGATCTCGCCCTCGTAGCGGTTGCCGGGGTACAGATCGTGCATGCGGTTGAAGCAGCGCAGGAAGGTGGACTTGCCGCAGCCCGAGGGCCCGATCAGGGCGGTGACGCGCTGCTCGTGCACCACCAGGTCGAGGTTCTTGAGCGCGCGGAAGTCGCCATAGTAGAAGCTCAGGCCCTTGGCGGCCGCTTTCGCTGCGGTCCGCTCGGATTCCTGCGCGCGCGGCTCAACGGCCGCCAGGACGGATGCGACTGACATGGATCACCATTTTATTTTGCGGCGCAGGCGGTAGCGCAGCCAGATCGCGAGACCGTTCATGGCAAGCGTCATGAGGACGAGCACGAAGCCCGCCGCCGCGGCGTTCTGGTGGAACGCAGCCTCCGGGCGCGAGGTCCAGTTGAACATCTGGATCGGCATCACCGTGAACGGCGACATCACCCATTCGAACGACAGGAAGGGCGGCTCCGCCTTGAGCGGCGCCGGCGGCAGGAAGGCGATGAAGGTGAGCGCGCCGATGGTGATCACCGGCGCGGTTTCGCCGATGGCGCGCGCCATGCCGATGATGACGCCGGTGAGAATCCCGGGCGAGGAGTACGGGATGATGTGGTCCCTGCAAACCTGCCACTGCGTGCCGCCGAGCGCGTAGGCGCCCTCGCGAATGCCCTGCGGAATCGCGCGGATCGACTCCCGGGTGGCGACGATCACCACCGGCAGGATGAGCAGCGCGAGCGTCAGCCCGGCAGAGAGGATCGACTGGCCGAAGCCGAACTGGTAGACGAACAGGCCGAGCGCCAGCAGGCCGTAGACGATCGAGGGCACCCCGGCGAGGTTGGTGATGTTGATCTCGATCGCGTCGGTGATCCAGTTATGCGGCGCGTACTCCTCGAGGTATACGCCCGACGCGACCCCGAGCGGCACGGCGAAGAAGGCGGTCACCACCATCACCAGGCACGACCCCACCCACGCCGAGAGGATGCCGGCCTGGGCCGGCCGCCGCGAGGGGAAGTTGGTGAAGAAATCGGGGGTGAGCCGCGGGATGCCGTCGATCGCCATGTCGACGAACAGCGCCGCGAACGTCAGCACGCCCACCATCAGCGCGAGGAGGCCGCACAGGCCGAAGATCATGTCCCAGCGCTTGTGCCGGGCGATCAGCGGGCGGATCTCCTCGATACCGCGCGCGTAGGCCATCAGTAGGCCTCGCGGAACGAGCGCCGCAGCATGTGGCCGGCGATGTTGAAGGCAAGCGTCACCAGCAGCAGAGTAAGCCCCGCGGCGAAGATCGTCTGGTAGCCGATCGAGCCGTGCGGCAAGTCGCCGAGCGCGACCTGCACGATGTAGGCGGTGACCGTCGCGGCGGGCTCCAGCGGGTTGAAGGTGAGGTTGGGCTGCATCCCGGCGGCGACGGCGAGGATCATGGTCTCGCCTACCGCGCGCGAGATGCCCAGGATGTAGGCCGAGGCGATGCCCGAGAACGCCGCAGGCACCACCACCCTGGTCGCGGTCTGGAAGCGCGTCGCGCCCATCGCATAGGAGCCCTCGCGCAGGCTCATCGGTACCGCGCGCATCGCGTCCTCGCTGATCGAGGCGACGTACGGGATGATCATGATGCCCATCACGATCCCGGCCGAAAGCAGGTTGAAGCCCGGCAGCTCGGGATAGAACCACTGCAGGATGGGTGTCACGAACAGCAGCGCGAAATAGCCGTAGACGATGGTCGGCACGCCGCCGAGCAGCTCGAGGAAGGGCTTGGCGATCTCGCGCACCGAGAACGGCGCGAACTCCGAAAGGTAGATGGCGATGATGGTGCCGAGCGGGATCGCGATCGCGAGCGCCACCAGCGAGCTGGTCAGCGTGCCCGAGAGCAGCACCAGGATGCCGAAGTGCGCGTCGTCGAACAGCGGGGTCCACTGCGTGTCGGTGAGGAAGTCCCACAGCGGGACCGCCTGGAAGAACACCACCGATTCCTTGATCAGCACGTAGACGATGGCCGCCGTGGTGAGGACCGAGACCATCGCCGCGAGGAACAGCACCAGCTCGATCACGCGCTCGCGCAGGATGCGCGAGCGCCGGTAGGCGAGACGCGCGGTCATCGCCCCGGGCTGCGGGGACGCGGAGAGATCGCCGGGCACGGCAGACATCGAATAGGGCCCCTATGTTAGCAACGAAAAGCCCGCCGCAGGTCCGACCTGCGACGGGCTGCGCGGACCGGCTTGCGCGCCGTCAGAGCCTGGCTTCGCGCCTGAGCAGCTCCTCGATGGTGACGCCCACCTCGGCGATCCCGCCGAACACGGTGCCCTTCTTGCCCTTCACGACGTGGTCCCACGCCGTCTTGTACGCCTGGTCGGGCAGCGGCACGTACTTGACCTCCTTGGCGAGCTTCGCGCCGTGGGTCATGTAGTACTCGACGAACTCCTTCACCTCGGCCTTGGCCAGGGACTTGGCATTGACATAGATGAAGATCGGACGCGCGAGCGGCTGGTAGGTTCCCTTGAGCACGCTGTCCATCGAGGGAAGCACCGCGGCCTTGCCTTCCTTCTCCACGATCGCTACGGCCTTGAGCTTATCCTTGTTCTCCTCGTAGTAGGCATAGCCGAAGAAGCCGAGCGCGTTGACGTCGCGCGAGACCCCTTGCACCAGCACGTTGTCGTCCTCGCTCGCGGTGAAGTCGCCGCGCGAGGACTTCGACTTGCCGACGATAGCCTCGGTGAAGTAATCGAAGGTGCCCGAGTCGGCGCCCGCGCCGAACAGCTTCAGCGGCGCATCCGGCCACGCCGGGTTGACCTGGCTCCACTTGGTGATCTTGCCCTGTGCGGCCGGCTCCCACATCTTCTTGAGCTCGGCCACCGTCATGCTCTTGATGAAACCGTTCCTCGGGTGCACCACCACCGTGAGCGCGTCGAAAGCGACCGGCAGCTCGAAGTAATCGATGCCAGCGGCTTTGCAGTCGTCCATTTCCTTCTTCAGGATCGGCCGCGAGGCGTTCGAGATGTCGGTTTCGCCGCGGCAGAATTTCTTGAAGCCGCCGCCGGTGCCCGAGATGCCGACGGTGACCTTGGTCCGCTGTTTCTTCTCCTTCTGGAACTCCTCGGCCACCGCCTCGGTCACGGGGAACACCGTGCTCGAGCCGTCGACCTTGACGATCTGCTGCGGCAACACCGCCTGCGCGGCCGCCGCCAGGCCGGCGAAGGTGAGTGCCTGGATCGCGTACTTCAGTTTCATGACTCGTCCTTTCGTTGAGAACCGGGGCGTCTTACGCTTTCCCGGCTGGGATCGGGACGAAATCTAGGCTGCGAACGTTACGCTGATGTGACAGTTCGGATTTGATCGAAGATTCAGGCGGTTGCACAATCGCCACGCGCTGCGCACGCCTTGCGAACGCGGTTTGCAGACGGGGACCATGGGTGGCGCCGAGCAGTTGCGCGGCGCTCGCCTGCAGAAACCTGTCCACCGCCTCGTCGCTCTGTATCGCCAACCTCGCCCTCGCGTGCAACCACAGCGCAGGCTAGCGCGCCGATTCGACAGCCGTGTGACAGGCCGAAGTGTAAAGTGTGACTTTACACTTCGGGGGCGGTGTCCCGTTTTTAGTTGAAGGTTTGGACGGCGGCGATTCCTAAACTACGC
>CAZVHU010000228.1:0-3683 GCA_964627075.1 uncultured Enterobacteriaceae bacterium
CGAGGACAAGCCGATCCTGCTGTCGGTCGGCTACTCGGCCTGCCACTGGTGCCACGTCATGGCGCACGAGAGCTTCGAGGACGCAGGCATCGCGGAGCTCATGAACCGGCACTTCGTCAACATCAAGGTGGACCGCGAGGAGCGGCCCGACCTCGACCAGATCTACCAGGCCGCGCACCAGATGCTCGCGCGCGGCGCAGGCGGCTGGCCGCTCACGATGTTCCTGTCGCCCGACGGCACGCCCTTCTTCGGCGGCACCTATTTCCCGAAGAGCTCGCGCTACGGCCTGCCGGGGTTCGGCGAGCTGCTGGAGCGCGTGGCGGCGATCTGGCGCGAGAAGCGCGCGCAGATCTCGGCGCAGGGCGAGCAGTTGCGCGGCGCGTTTGCGCGCACCGTGCCCCAAGGCAGCGCGCACCGCTCGGAGCTGAACGAGGCGCCGGTGAAGGCGTTGCTTGAGAGCCTGCGCGCCAACTTCGACCCGCGCTTCGGCGGCTTCGGCGGCGCGCCCAAGTTCCCGCACCCGACCGACCTCGAGCTTTGCCTGCGGCAGTACGCCGCGCGCGGCGACCGCGCCGCGCTCGAGATGGCCGAGGTGACGCTGGAGCGCATGTGCGAGGGCGGGATCTACGACCAGCTGGGCGGCGGCTTTTGCCGCTACAGCGTGGACCAGCACTGGATGATCCCGCACTTCGAGAAGATGCTCTACGACAACGGGCCGCTGCTCGGGTTGCTCGCGGAGGCCTGGGTCGCGACCGGCAAGGCGCTGTTCGCGCGCTGCGCGGAGCAGACCGCGGGCTGGCTCCTGCGCGAAATGCAGTCGCCCGAGGGCGGCTACTACTCTTCGCTCGACGCCGACTCCGAGCACGAGGAGGGCAAGTTCTACGTCTGGCATCGCGATGAGGCGCGCGCGCTGATGACGCCCGAGGAGTGGCAGGTCGCCGCGCCCTACTGGGGCCTGGACCGCGGCGCCAATTTCGAGGGCAAGCACTGGCACCTGCACGTCGCGCGCACGTTGGAGGGCGCGGCGAAGCTTGCCGGGGTCGAGCCCGAGGAGGCGGCGCGCTTGCTTGCCGCGGCGCGCGAGAAGCTCTTCGGCGCGCGCGAGCGGCGCATCCGTCCCGGGCGCGACGAGAAAGTGCTCGTCTCCTGGAACGCGCTCGCGATCCGCGGCATGGCGCGCGCCGGGCGCGTGTTCGGACGGAGCGAGTGGATCGATTCCGCGCGCCGCGCGCTCGATTTCATTCGCGCGAAGATGTGGCAGGAGGGCAAGCCGGGCGGGCGGCGCGCGGGGCTGCTCGCCACGTACAAGGACGGGCGCGCGCACCTCGCCGCGTACCTCGACGACTACGCCTTCCTCATCGCTGCGATCCTCGATCTGGCGCAGGCCGACTTCCGCGCCGAGGAGCTCGAATTCGCCGAGCAGCTCGCCGAGGTGTTGATCGAGCATTTCGAGGACCGCGCGCAGGGCGGCTTCTTCTTCACCGCGGGCGACCACGAGAAGCTGATCCACCGCCCCAAGCCCGGGCACGACAGCGCCATGCCCTCAGGGAACGGCGTGGCGGCGTTCGCGCTGACGAGGCTCGCCGCGCTCACGGGCGAAGACCGCTACGCGCGCGCGGCCGAGCGCACGCTGGAAGCGTTCTATCCGACGATGCCCGAGTACCCGGCGGGCTTCGGCCAGCTCGGGATCGCGCTCTCGGAGCTGCTCGCCCCGCCCGCCACCCTGGTGCTGCGGGGCGAGGCGGGCGCGCTCGGCGGCTGGTCGCAGGCGCTCGCGCGCGAGCACCTGCCCGACACCGTGGTGCTCGCCATCCCCCACGGGGTCGCAGGGCTGCCCCCCGTTCTGGACAAGCCCCGCACCGGGACGGGCGGGCGCGAGCCTGTCAACGGATGGCTGTGCCGGGGCGTTATATGCCTGCCGCCGATCGGCGAGCTGGAGGCCCTGAAGGCAGCTTGCAAACAGGCCCTGATCCGGTAGCATCGGCGCCTTTTTGAGGGGAGAAATCGTGAAATCGGTCATTCTTACCGCCGCCGCCGCCCTGCTGGCCGCAGCCCTGCCCGCCCAGGCAAGCGACGAACTGGCGAAAAAGCACAACTGCGTCGCCTGCCACACCGTCAAGGGCCCGAAGACGGTCGGCCCGACCTACATCGACGTGGCGAAGAAGTACGCCGGCCAGAAGGGGGTGGAGGCGAAGCTGGCCGAAAAGGTCAAGAAAGGCGGCTCCGGGGTGTGGGGCCAGGTGCCGATGGCGCCCAACCCGAACGTTCCGGACGCCGACATCAACGCGCTGGTGAAGTGGATCCTGGCGCAGAAGTAACCGTCGGGAAATCCGCAACGATCGAAGGGCCGGGCGACCGGCCCTTCGCATTTCAGGAGCGCGGAAGGCATTTCCCGGCCTGGCGCTGGAGTATCATTACGCGCCGTCTCACCCCCGCTCAACCTCCCGTTTTCCCCAGACACCGCGTACCGGAGACCCCATGAATCGCACCCCGCTTTCGTTGACCCTGATCGCCGCCGCGACCGCGCTCGCGCTCGCCGGCTGCGGCAAGGAAGAGCCCAAGCCCGCCGCCAAGGCGCCCGAAGCGAAGAAGCAAGCCGCGCCGCCGCCGGCCGCATCGATCGACATCAAGATCGGCCACGTCGGCCCGCTCACCGGCGGCATCGCGCACCTCGGCAAGGACAACGAGAATGGCGCGCGCCTCGCAGTCGAGCAGGCGAACGAGGCCAAGCTCAAGATCGACGGCAAGGACGCGAAGTTCACCTTCATCGGCGAGGACGACCAGGCCGATCCGAAGGTCGGCACCACGGTGGCGCAGAAACTGGTCGATGCGAAGGTGCACGGCATCGTCGGCCACCTCAACTCCGGCACCTCGATTCCCGCCTCGTCGATCTACAGCCAGGCCGGCATCCCGGTGATCTCGGGATCGGCCACCAATCCCAAGCTCACCGAGCAGGGCTTCAAGACCCAGTTCCGCGTCGTCGGGCGCGACGACCAGCAAGGGCCCGCGATCGCGAGCTACCTCATGGCGAGCAAGAAGCCCAAGCTCGTCGCGGTGATCGACGACGCCACCGCCTACGGCAAGGGCATCGCCGACGAAGTCGAGAAGACGCTGAAGGCGGCGCAGGTCAACGTGCTGCCGCGCGAGCAGGGCACCGACAAGACCACCGACTGGAAGGCGATCCTCACCAAGGTGAAGGGCAAGAACCCGGACGCCGTGTTCTACGGCGGCATGGACGCGACCGGCGGGCCGCTTCTCAAGCAGGGGCGCGAGCTGGGCGTCAAGGCGGTGTTCTCGTTCGGCGACGGCGCCTGCACCGACGACATGACCAAGCTCGCGGGCGCCGCGGCCGACGGGCTGCTGTGCTCGCAGGCGGGACTGCCGCCGCAGGCCGCGGACAAGAAGTTCACCGAGGCCTACAAGAAGCGCTTCAACGCCGACCCGATCCTGTACGCGCCGTTCACCTATGACGCGGCCAACCTGCTGATCGAGGCGATGAAGAAGGCGAACTCGGCCGACCCGGCGAAGTACCTGCCTGAGCTGGCGAAGCTCGAGTACGCGGGCGCGACCGGCAAGATCGCGTTCGACGCCAAGGGCGACCGCAAGGACGCCGAGATGACGATCTTCACCATGAAGGGCGGCAAGCTCGAGCCGATCGCGATCGTCAAGGGCGGCCAGACCAC
>CAZVHU010000229.1:0-3659 GCA_964627075.1 uncultured Enterobacteriaceae bacterium
GCGAGGACCTGCAGCCGGTGTTCTCGTTCAAGCTGCGCGGCGCCTACAACAAGATGGCCGGCCTGCCGGCGGCGAAGCTGGCGAAGGGCGTGATCGCCGCCAGCGCGGGCAACCACGCGCAGGGCGTGGCGCTGGCGGCGCAGAAGCTCGGCTGCCGCGCGGTGATCGTCATGCCGGTGACCGCGCCGAAGATCAAGGTGGACGCGGTCGCCGCGCGCGGCGCGCAGGTGGTGCTGCACGGCGACAGCTATTCGGAGGCGTACCGGCACGCGATGAAGCTGAAGAAGAAGCGCGGACTCAGCTTCATCCATCCGTACGACGATCCCGAGGTGATCGCCGGCCAGGGCACCATCGGCATGGAGATCCTGCGCCAGAGCGCGCGGCCGATCCACGCCGTGTTCCTCGCGGTGGGCGGCGGCGGCCTCATCGCCGGGGTCGCCGCCTACATCAAGCGCCTGCGGCCCTCGGTGCGCGTGATCGGCGTCGAGCCGGTGGACGCCGACGCCATGGCGCGCTCGCTCAAGGCCGGCCGCCGCGTGGTGCTGGAGCACGTCGGCCTGTTCGCCGACGCGGTGGCGGTCAAGCAGGTCGGCAAGGAGACGTTCCGCCTGGCGAAGAGATTCGTCGACGAGATGGTTCTCGTCGACACCGACGAGATGTGCGCCGCGATCAAGGACGTGTTCGAGGACACCCGCGTGGTGCTCGAACCCTCGGGCGCCCTCGCCATCGCCGGCGCCAAGGCCTGGGTCGCGCGCCACGGCGTGCGCGGCAAGACGCTGGTGGCGGTGGCCTGCGGCGCCAACACCAACTTCGACCGCCTGCGCTTCGTCGCCGAGCGCGCCGAGGTCGGCGAGCACCGCGAGGCGGTGCTGGCGGTAACGCTGCCCGAGCGGCGCGGCAGCTTCCGCCGCTTCTGCCGCGCGCTGGGCGGGCGCAACATCACCGAGTTCAACTACCGGATGCAGGACCCGCGCGAGGCGCACATCTTCGTCGGCGTCACGGTGCAGGACCGCGACGAGACCGGCCGCATCGTGCGCACGCTGCGCCGCGCGGGTTTTCGCACGCTGGACCTCTCCGACGACGAGGTCGCCAAGGGCCACATGCGGCATATGGTGGGCGGCCATTTGCCGCGGGTCGGCGGCCACCTGCCGCGTGGCAGCGTGCCCGAGTTGCTTTACCGTTTCGAGTTTCCCGAACGCCGCGGCGCACTGATGAAGTTCCTCACCGCCATGAACCCGGGCTGGAACATCAGCCTGTTCCACTACCGCAACCTGGGCGCCGACTACGGCTCGATCCTAGTCGGCATGCAGGTGCCGAAGGCCGAGATGCGCGAGTTCCGGCGCTTCCTCGATCGCCTCGGCTATCCCAGCGCCGACGAGACGCGCAATCCCGCTTACCGTTTGTTCCTCGGCCGATGACCGCGAAGACGCTGCAGCTCTCTGCCGTCCTGCACCGGTACCTGCTCGGGGTTTCGTCGCGGGAGACGGGCGTGCAAAGGTCGCTGCGCCGGACCACGCAGCGCCTGCCGCGCGCGACGATGCAGATCGCGCCCGAGCAGGGGCAGTTCCTGCAGCTGCTGGTGCGTCTCATCGGCGCGCGCCGCATCCTCGAGATCGGCACCTTCACCGGCTACAGCGCGTTGTCGATGGCTCTCGCGCTCCCCCGCAACGGAAGGATCGTGTGTTGCGATCGGAGCGAGGAATGGACTGCGATCGCGCGCGAGTACTGGAGAAAGGCACGAGTACAGAATAAAATCGATCTGCGGCTGGGGCTGGCGCTTGCAACGCTGAAGAAGCTAAAGGGCCCGTTCGACCTCGCCTTCATCGACGCGGACAAGGCCAACTACACGAGGTACTACGAGCGCTGCCTGCAGCTGGTACGCAGGGGCGGGGTGATCGCAGTGGACAACACGCTCTGGTACGGCAGGGTGATCGACCGGCGCGACCGCAGCGCCGACACGCGCGCCGTGCGCGCCTTCAACCGCAGGCTGCACCGCGACCGGCGGGTCGAGCTGGCGATGGTGCCGATCGGCGACGGCCTGACGCTCGCGCTCAAGCGCTAGCGCCTTCCGCCCCCGCTAGCCCGCATATTTCACGAGTGGTCTGATTTGGGGTTGGACGGTCGTCGGGCGAACGGATTTTGCGAATTCGCTGGCAAGGCGCGCCGTTTGGAGGGGTGTGTTTGGATTACGGGCAAAGCTCCCCCTTACCCCCGTTGTTTGTCAGCGTGCCGGGGACAGCACGCGGAGTGCGTTACGGGGAGTCGAGCGCGCGCGCTGCGGCCAGATAGATCGCCTGGTAGGGGAAGGCGCAACTGAGCATCACGCGTACGCGCCGGGTGTTGCGAAGAATCACGGCGCCGATCTTCAGGAGCTTTGCGCGCAGGGTGATGGCCTGCAGCCGCGCGAACTCGGTGCCGGCCAGGGCGAGCGAGCGCAGCCGCTCGGTGAGGATGTAGGCCAGAGACGACAGCAGCAGCCGGAACTGGTTGGCCGCGAAGGCCTGGCAGCTGGTGCGATCGGCAAACAGGCCCAGCTGCGCCTCCTTGATGCGGTTCTCCATCTCGCCGCGGGCACAGTACAGATCCTCGTAGAGCGTCCGGGGCTCGCCTGGGAGGTTGGTGACGAGGTAGCGCGGGTTGTCGCCCTTGTCCATGTGCTCCAGGCGCGCGATCACGCGCCGCTCGCACTTCCAGGTGCGCGCCCCGTAGCGAAACTCGCTGAATTCGCGTTGCTTCACCTGGCTCTGGGCGAACTGGCGCGCCAGGCGCGCGCGCTGCGCTTCGGTCATGGCGTTGAGCCGGGAGTTCTTCGCCAGCCCCAGCACATAGTGCACGTCGTTTCGTTCGCACCAGGCAAGAAGCCGCCGGCGGCAGAAGCCGGAGTCGCCCCGAACGATGAGACGAACCGTCGGCCAAGCCGCTCGTAGGCGCTTCACCAGCAGCTTGAGCACCGCCCCGGCGTGCTTGGCCTCGTCGATCCGGGAGGGGCGTAGATACGAAACCAGCAACTGCTCGCCGCAAAACACGTACAGCGGCAGGTAGCAGTAGCGGTCGTAGTAGCCGTGGAAGAACCGGCCTTCCTGACGCCCGTAGAGCGGATCGTCGGTCGCATCGAAGTCCAACACCAGCTCCTCGGGCGCTCTCCTGAAGCCGGCGATGAACTGCTCGAGGATCACCCCGTGCATCGCCCAGGCCGCAGCGCGGCTCGCGCGGTTCTCCAACCGGCACAAGGTCGGCGCCGAGGCAAGCGCCGTGTCCCGCTCGCACGCGGTCTGCATCAGAGGATCGTTCCTCAGCCTCGCGTGATCGTTCAGGTCCTCGTAGCCCTGCACCAACCCGAACACGCGCTGGCGCAGCATGTCCCCGAGCGTGTGCTCGATCCGCTCCGGATCACGCGGATCGGCCAACACCCGCGCCACCGCCGCGATCAGCCCCAGGCGCCGCTCCAGCTTCCTGAGCAGCGGCAGGCCCCCGTCGCTGGAGATCTCGCCACCGTCGAAATTCACCTCGACACGGCGGCGCTTGAATGGCTCAAACTCGATCGGCTTCCCGGTACAATCTGTCATCGGCGGAGTCCTCGTTGAAATCAATCTAACCACTTGACTCAACGCACAAATCAGGAATCCGCCGACCTCACCTCATGAAATATTCGGGCTAGC
>CAZVHU010000230.1:0-3555 GCA_964627075.1 uncultured Enterobacteriaceae bacterium
CGGCCTATGCCTGGGCGCGGCTGGCGGCCTCGCTCGCGCTGATGACGATCGGCGGCGCGGGCATGTACGTCGTCACCGTTGCGCTGCCCCCGGTGCAGGCGGAGTTCGCGGCGAGCCGCTCGGACGCCTCGCTGCCCTACACGCTCACCATGCTCGGCTTCGGCGTCGGCGGCATCCTCATGGGGCGGCTTGCCGACCGGTTCGGGGTGATGGTGCCGGTGATACTGGGCGGCGCGTGCCTGGGCCTGGGCTTCATCGCCGCGGGCTTCTCGCAGAGCCTCTTGCAATTCGCGCTCATCCAGGGTCTCGCCATCGGCCTGCTCGGCACCGCGGCGACCTTCGCGCCGCTCGTGGCCGACACCTCGCTCTGGTTCACGCGCCGGCGCGGCATCGCGGTGGCGATCTGCGCGAGCGGCAACTACCTCGCGGGCGCGGTCTGGCCGCCGATCGTGCAGCACTTCTTCGACACCGCCGGCTGGCGCACGACCTACGTCGGCGTGGGCCTCTTCAGCCTTGCAGCGGTCGTGCCCCTTGCGCTCATGCTGCGGCGGCGGCCGCCGGCGCTGGAGGCGGCCGCGGTGGCGACGGCGCACGGCGACTGGTCGCCGCGCCCGCTCGGCTTCACGCCGGGGCAGCTGCAGGCGCTGCTCTGCGTCGCGGGCGTCGCCTGCTGCATCGCGATGTCCATGCCGCAGGTGCACATCGTCGCCTACTGCGTGGACCTCGGCTTCGGCGCGCAGCGCGGCGCCGAGATGCTCTCGCTGATGCTCGCCTGCGGCATCGTCAGCCGCCTGCTCTCGGGCTGGATCTGCGACCACATCGGGGGCTTGAGGACGCTGCTCCTCGGCTCCGGGCTGCAGGCGGTGGCGCTCGCGATGTTCCTGCCCTTCGACGGCCTCGCTTCGCTTTACCTCGTGTCGGCGCTGTTCGGCCTGTTCCAGGGCGGCATCGTGCCCTCCTACGCCATCATCGTGCGCGAGCACTTCTCGCCGCGCGAGGCGGGCGAGCGCGTCGGCACGGTGCTGATGGCGACGCTGCTCGGCATGGCGGCGGGCGGCTGGCTCTCGGGAGCGATCTTCGACCTCACCGGCTCCTACCGCGCCGCGTTCATCCACGGCATCGCCTGGAACGCGCTCAACCTCGCGATCGCCTTCGAGCTGCTGCGCCGCTCGCGTCGGCGCGCCGCGTTCGCCTAGGCAGCCTCCATTACCAGGTCTCGATCCAGGGCCGCAAGTCCTGCTCGAACGTCCAGGCGTCGCGCGGCTGGCAGTGCAGCCGCCAGTAGGCTTCCGCGATCGACTCCGGATTGACGATGCCCTGCTTTTCCTTCAGCGCGTAGCGCTGCGGGAAGTTGTCGCGGATGAACGGCGTGTCGATCGCGGCATCGATCACGAGGTGCGCGACGTGGATGCCCTGCGGCGCGAGCTCGCGCGCCATGCTCTGCGCGAGCGCCCTGAGCGCGTGCTTGGCGCCCGCGAAGGCGGCGAACCCCGGGCCACCCCTCATGCTCGCGGTGGCGCCGGTGAAGAGGATCGTGCCACGGCCGCGCGGCACCATCGCCTTCGCCGCCTCGCGCCCGACCAGGAACCCGGCGAAGGCGCCCATCTCCCAGACCTTGCGGTAGACGCGGCTGGTCATCTCGCGGACCGGGAAGCGCACGTTGCCGCCGACGTTGAAGACGGCCACCTCGATCGGCCCGACCTCGCGCTCGATCGTGGCGACGAGCTGCTCGACCTGCGCCTCGTCGCGGGCGTCGGAGCCGAAGGCGCGCGCCCGGCCGCCCTCGGCCTCGATTGCGGCGACCAGCGGCTGGAGCTTCTCGGCGCTGCGCCGCGTCACGCAGGCCGTGAACCCCTCGCGCGCGAAGCGCCGCGCCACTGCCCCGCCCGTCGCGTCCCCCGCCCCCACCACCAGCGCCGCCTTCGCTTCCGCCATCGCGCCCCCTTTCCTCGCGCATTCTAGTGGGCGTAGGATTTTCCTCCCTGCAGCTGCGAGAGGAGGAGGCCATGAAACTGAAGGTGACGCGTGGGGATACCTGGGTGGCGACGGTGGAAGACCGCGCCGGCGGCGCGGCCGACAAGCTCGAGCCCTTCGCCAGGGCGGGCGCGAACCTCGAGTTCGCGTTCGCGCGGCGCACGCCCGAGAACCCCGGCAAGGGGATGATGATCGTCTACCCGGTGAAGGGGGCGAAGGCGACGCGCGCGGCGCAGGAGGCGGGCTTCGCGAAGAGCGACAGCATCCACTCGGTGCGCTTCGAGGGCGCCGACCAGCCGGGCGCCTCGGCGCGCATCGCGCGCGCGCTCGCCGGCGCGGGCCTGAGCTTCCGCGGCATCACCGCCACCGCCATCGGCAGGAAGTTCGTCGGCTTCGTTGCGCTGGACAGCGCCGACGACGCGGCGCGCGCAGCGGCGGCGCTGAAGAAGCTGAAGTAGCACTCGCGCCGCGGAGACCGGCACGGGACGACCCGAGTGTAAAGTCAGGCTTTACACTCGGACGGCCTCAACCCGGCTTGGGGCCGAATCGGTCGCGCTCTTCCTTGGTGAGCCGGCCCGAGCCGGCGTAGCCCACCGCCTTGAGGCGCGCCCCGGCGGCGAGGGAATACGCCGGGTCCTCTTCGATGCCCAGGCCGTGCACGAAACGGTTCATGAAGTTGAACAGCGCGCAGATGCAGATCGCGAGGTTGAGGTCCTCCGCGTCCCAGCCCGCGGCGAGCACGGCGTCGGCGTCCCGCTGCGTCATGCGCGACTGCTCCAGCGTGAGCTTGCGCACGTAGCGCAGCAGCGGCTTCATGCGCGCCTCCACCGGCGCGGCGTCGATGTCCGCGCGCAGCTGCTCGACGAGGTCCGCGGGGATGCCGTAGGCGTCCACCGCCGAGTTGTGCACCCGGTAGCAGTAGTCGCACTGGTTGAGGCGCGAGACGAACGCCCCGATCAGCTCGCGCTCGCCCGCGCTGAGCCGGGACGGGTGGTCGCGCAGGGCGATCTGCGACAGCGCGCCGACCGGGCCATAGAGGCCGGGCCAGGCCTGGAACGCGTCGAACACCTTGGCGTTGGCGGGTAGCTGCGGAAGGAAAGGCATGGCGGATCTCCTCTGCCTGCGCGGCGCCCAGCGGCTAGCGCCTGGCGCCCTTGGCCGGCGCGCGCTCGAAGCTCTTGCCTCGCACCTTGCCGTTGACGAACTGCACCGTGATCGCGGCGTCGCCCTCGACCCACTTCGAGGCGGTGCCGGAAAGGCCGAGCACGCTGATGCTCGAGGACTCCGACGGCTTGCCGAGCAGCGCGATGACTTCCTGCTCGCTCATCCCGTCGCGGATTTTCGCGAAATTGTCCTCCGTCACCTTGCTGCAGGCGGCGAGGGCGACAATGGCGATAACGGCCAGGGCGGCGCGAATCATGGCATCACTCTAGGCGATCCCGGCCGGCACATCTCGGCGCGGAACGAAGAAGCCCCCCCTCACGGAAGTCTTCCGATAGTCTGGTCGGGGCGGCGAGATTTGAACTCGCGACCACCTGCACCCCATGCAGGTACGCTACCAGGCTGCGCTACGCCCCGAGG
>CAZVHU010000231.1:0-3550 GCA_964627075.1 uncultured Enterobacteriaceae bacterium
GGCGCGCGTTCTGGATCGCCATCGCCGACTGCGTGGCGAAGGTCTTGAGCAGCTCGACCGTCTCGGGTGTGAAAGCGCCCGGCCGGTTGCGGTTCACGGTGAGCGCGCCGATGATCTGCTCGTCGCGCAGCAGCGGCACCGCGAGAATCGCGCGATATCCGTGGCGAAGCAGCAGCTCGCGGTAGCGCGTCTGGTAGCTCGGGTCCTGGATGTCAGGGACCTGCATCGGCTCGCGCTTCACCGCCGCGCCGCCGACGATCCCCTCGCCGAGCCGGATGGGCATCCTGCGGTACACCTCGGCAAGCTCCTCGGGCATGTTCTCGGCGGCACGCAGATGAAATTCGCGGCCGGGCTCGTCGAATTCGTAGATCGTGCCGCCGTCCATCCCGGTGAGCTGCACGGCGCGCGCGACGATCGTCTTCAGCACCGTCTCCAGGTCGAGCGTCGAGCTGATCGCCTGCCCGACCTCGCCCAGCGCCTGGAGCTGGCCCACCGACTTGGCGAGGGCCTCGGTGCGCTGCTTCAGCTCGTTGAACAGGCGCACGTTCTCGATCGCGATCACCGCCTGGTCGGCGAAGGTCTGGAGCAGCGCGACCTGCTTGGGATCGAAACGGCCAGGAGAATGCTTCGACAGAACGATCGCGCCGAGGGCCATTCCGCGTTGCATCATCGGCACGCCCAGGGTGGCCCTGATGCCGCCCTCCAATCCGGCCGTGCGGACGGTTTCGGACAGCTCCGGATCCGTCGCGAAATCGGGCACCTCGACGACCGCCTTTCCGAGCAGCACCCGGCCGGCCATCGTCTTTCGGTCAGGGGGTCTCGGGTAGATCCTGCGGACCTTCTCGACCCCCGGCCATCCGGTCGAGGCAGCCACGTCGACCAGGTTGCCGTCGTACCGGAACATCGTGGCAATCGGCGTGCCGCAAAGGCGGGCCGCGCTTTCCACGATTGCATCGAATACCGGCTGCACGTCCGAGGGCGAGCTCGCGATGACCTTGAGAACTTCGGCCGCCGCCGCTTTCTGCTCGAGCGCCTCGGTGGCCTCGTCGCGCGCGCGCCTGAGCTCGATCTCGTTGAGCTTGCGCTGCGTGACGTCGCTCAGCGCGCCCACGAGGCGCGTGGCGCGCCCGGCCTCGTCCCGCACCGCGATGCCGCGATCCACCACCCAGGCGTAGCCGCCGGCGGCGTTGCGGATGCGGTATTCGTGCTCGACCTGCGGCGCGAGGCCCTTGAAGCAGGCGAGCACCGCCTGACGGTAGCCCGGATAGTCCTCGGGATGGATGCGCCTGTTCCACGCCTTCGGCGTCAGCCGCCCGGCGCCGACGCCGAAGAAGTCCTTCGCCCGCTCCGAAAGGTAGAGCTCGCCGCTCGCCACGTTCCAGTCGTAGATGCCCTCGGTCGCCGCGCGCGTGGCGAGCGCATGGCGCTGCTCGCTGTCCTTGAGCGCCTGCTCGACGCGCTTGAGCTCGGTGATGTCGCCGCTCGAGCCGATCATGCGCACCGCACGCCCCTTGCGGTCGCGCTGCGCGATGCCGTGCTGCCGCGCCCAGCGCCAGCTGCCGTCTGCGGCCCGAAAGCGGTAATCGCACTGGAAGCGCTTCGTCTGGCCCTTCAGGTGCCCGATGACCGCCGCCGTGAACGCAGGCAGGTCGTCGGGGTGGATCCGGCGCCGCCAGTCGGCCACGGTCTTCATGCTGCGGGGCATCTTCAATACCGAATAGACGCCCTCGGAGTAGTAAATCGTGCCGCGCGCGATGTCCCAGTCGTAGACGCCTTCGTTGATTGCGCGCATCGCCAGCTTGTAGCGCGCGACGCTCTCGTCGCGGCGCGGCGCCGCGCGGCTCGCTTTCTGGCGTTTTCCCGGCCCGGATTTCCGCTTCACCGACATCGGCCATCCTCCCCTGAACCGACTCCACCGCATCATAGTGGAGTTCGCCGGCAATGAGCGCCATCAGGGCTCGCTGAACCAGCGCACCGGCGGTGCTGCAAGGAAATCCTGCAGCGGCACGCCGCCCTCCCCGACCAGCCACGTCTTCGCCCTGGGATAGCGTTTCCGGAATGCGGCCAGGCCGCCCGCCTTGCCTGCGCGCCCGCTCTTCACTTCCAGGGCCCAGGTGTGCGTGCCGCGGCTGACCACGAAGTCCACTTCGTCGCCGTTCGCGCGCCAGTAGGCGATGCTCCACTGCGGGCCCTCCAGGCCGTTCAGCAGGTGTGCGCCGACGGCGTTCTCGACCAGCCGCCCCCACCAGGCGCCGTCCGCCTGGGCCTGCGCGAAAGTCCTGGTCGACGGCGCATTCACCAGCGCGTTGTTCCAAAGGATGAGCTTGGGGCTGCTGCCGCGCTTGCGCACCTGTCCCTGCGCGTGGAGCGCGAGCCCGCTCGCGAGGAACGCCGTCTCGAGCAGGCGCAGGTATGCGGCGAGGGTGACGGTGTTGCCCGCGTCCTGCAGCTGGCCCAGCATCTTGTTGTAGGACAGGATCTGCGCAGGGTAGGCCGCGGCGAGCGCGAACAGGTGCCGCAGCAGCGCCGGCTTCGCCACCGTCTGCATCTGCAGCACGTCGCGCGCGATCACGGTTTCGATGAGCGAGTCGGTGACGTAGCGCTTCCACGCTGCCTCGTCGGTGGCGAAGGGCGCAGCGCCCGGATAGCCGCCGAAGTAGAGCCAGCGCTCGAGCGGCCAGCCGAACGCCTGGCGGCATTCGGGCCAGGACCAGTGCGGGCAGCGATGCAGGAAAAACCTGCCGGCAAGGCTTTCGGTGAGACCTTTCTGCACCAGCAGCGCAGAGGAGCCGAGGAGCAGCGCGCGCACCCTGCCGCCGCTGCGCCGCTCCTCGTCCCAGAGCCGTTTCACCACCTCGCTCCAGCCGCGCACCTTCTGGATCTCGTCCAGCACCAGGAGCACCCGCCGCTTCGCGGCTGCGGCGCTCGCGCGCGCCAGGCGCCACTGGGTCTCGATCCACTCGGGCGGATGCGGCAGCGCCGCGTCCGCCGACGCGCTATGGCTCGGCCAGCCCAGCCGCGCCTCCAGCTGCGCCGCGGCCGTGGTCTTGCCGACCTGGCGCGGACCGACCAGGACCTGCAGCAGCGGCGGCCGCCGCTCGAGGGCCGCCGCCAGCTCGCCGACCACCGGGCGCTCGAATGCCATGGCGCCCAGCCTATCATTTACTCAGTCACTGAGCAAATTTACTCAATCACTGAGTAATTCCTGCGCAGGCGCGGCCCGGCGCGCGCCGCGCCCGCGTTCCGCCTCAGCCCTCGGGCAGCAGGGTGCGGATGAGCTTGAGAAGGTCCATCGGGCTGTAGGGCTTCGCCAGGTACGCGGTCGCGCCCGCCTCCTTCGCCTTCTGGTCGTCGCCCGAGAGCGCGAACGAGGTGATCGCGACGATCGGCGTAGCCTTGGTCGCGGCCTCCGCGCGCAGGCGGCGCGTCGCCTCCATGCCGGAGATCTTGGGCAGCTGTATGTCCATGAGGATCAGGTCCGGGCGGGCTTCGAGTGCCTTCGCCACGCCCGCCTCGCCGTCGTAGGCCTCGATCAGCTGGTACTTCGTGC
>CAZVHU010000232.1:0-3542 GCA_964627075.1 uncultured Enterobacteriaceae bacterium
CGAACACCCAGTAGCCGAACTCGCCGCGCACCGAGAGGATGCGGCCGAAGAAGCCCTGGTCGCGCAGCCTCTTCAGCTTGAGCAGCCCCGGGAGCCAGAGCTTGTCCTGCACCACGCCGTGCTTCACCTTCGCCTTCTTCGCCGCCTTGTACAGCGACACCGCCTCGGCGAGCGTGGTCGCGACGGGCTTTTCGCAATAGACGTGCTTGCCCGAGGCGATGGCCTTTTTCAGCAGCCTCGGCCGCAGTTGCGTCGAGGCCGCATCGAAGAAAAGCGCATCGTCCTTCGAGGCGAGCGCCGCATCGAGGTCTGTGGTCCAACGCTCCACGCCGTGCTGCCTCGCGAGCGCCTCGACTTTCGCCGCGTTGCGTCCGATGAGGATCGGATCGGGCATCACGCGCGTGCCGTCCTGAAGCGCCACGCCGCCCTGCTTGCGGATCTCGAGGATCGAGCGCACCAGGTGCTGGTTGGTGCCCATGCGCCCGGTGACGCCGTTCATGATGACGCCGATTCTTTTTTCGCTCATGCGCCGCTTCCGATCCGCTGTCGCATCGTCGTATGTGGCACCCGTCGCGGCACCTCGGCATGATTGCGGGTCGCATCCCCGCAAGCGGGGCCCCTGCTCCGCCGCATCATGCCGGCAGCGCTCCGATGAACTCGATGGTGACGCCGTCCCAGTCGCGCAGGTAGACCACCTTGCGCCCCTTGTTCGGGCCGGCGTTGATCGCCACCGGCGGGTTGATCGGGCGCACGCCGTGCTTCTCCGCTGCCGCCACCGCGGCGTCCACGTCGTCCACGTCGAAAGCGACGTGCGCGAAGCCGGTGTCGCAGGGACGCGCCTGGACGCGCCCCTTGTCCGCGGGCGCCTTGTACTCGATCAGCTCGAGCGCGTGCCCCGGCCCGCGCAGGTAGGCGATCTCCATGTCGGCGCCGGCAACGCCCGTCACCTGGCGGATGATCGCCGGATCGCGCGCTGCGCGCGACACCACCTGGAAGCCCAGGCAGTCGCGGAAGAACGCGACCGAGCGGTCAAGGCTCGAGACGGTGAAACTGGTGTGGTTCGTAGACAGGACCCTGAATCCCATGGTGGCGCTCATTTCTTCTTCATGCCCAGCCGCTCGATCAGCGAGCCTTCTTTCGCGTATTGCTCGCGCACGAACTTGGCGTAATCCTCGGCCGACTGGTACCAGACCGGCTGGTTGAATTTCTCCAACGCCTTGAGGTGGATCGGGTCCTCGAGCCCCTTCTTGAAAGCGTCGTGCAGCGCCTTCACCACGGCATCGGGCGTGGCGGCCGGTACGCCGATGCCGTAGGGGCTGGTCGAGACGATGCCGTAGCCGAGCTCCAGGAGCGTCGGCGCATCGGGCCAGATCGCGACGCGCTTCTCGGTGAACACCGCGAGCACGCGCGCCTTGCCGGAGGCGACGTGCGGCGCCGCCCCGGTCGAGTCCACGGCGACGGCGATGTGGCCGCCGAGTACCGCGGTCATCATGTCGGCGCTGCCCTTGTAGGGCACGTGCGTCAGCTTCAGGCCCTGCGCGGCGGAGAGCTCCTCCATCGCGAGGTGCACGGTGCTGCCGATGCCGTGCGATCCATAAGTGACCTTGTCGGGGTTCGCCTTCGCATAGGCGATCAGCTCGGCCATGCTCTTCCACGGCGCGTCGGAGCGCACGATCACCGCGAAGACGTAGCCCGAGACGCCCATCACGTAGCGGATGTCCTTCAGCGGGTCGAAGGCGACCTTCTCCATGTGCGGCAGGCGGAACACCGTCACCGGCGTCATGCTCACCGTGTAGCCGTCGGGCCTCGCGTTCACCAGCGCCGCCGCGCCGAGCGTCCCGGTCGCACCTGGCCGATTCTCGACCACCACCGGCTGGCCGAGGTACTTCGAGGTCGCTTCCGCCAGCGCGCGGCCGGCGATGTCGGTCGGCCCGCCCGCGGGGAAGGTCACGAGCAGCGTCACCGGGCGCGCAGGGAATGCCTGCGCCGCCGCCCACTGCGCCCATGCAAGGCAAAACACCGTCAACAATCTCTTCATTGCATTCTCCTCATCGAATCCCAATCCGGCATCGCGGCGCTCGCGTAGCCCGCGCAGCCGAGCGAGCCGATGGCCAGCATCCCTTGCGCGATGCGCACGCGCGCGGCGCCGTGGCTCCGCTCGTACAGGTCCGGGTGCGCGGCTAGGAACGCCCTTTGTTCCCCGCGCGGCAACCCCATCATGCCGTTGACGTAATGATGGCCGTTGCGCTCGACGTGCGTAATGCCGAGCAGCGAAACCAGCGCCAGGTCCTGCTGCAGCGCAAGGCCCGGCTGGATGGTCAGGTCCTCGCCCGACATGAAGTAGCGGGCCGATTTGGCCTCTGCGTTCCAGCGCGCGCAACGCGCCGCATTGACGAGCGACTTGTACAGCCCCTTGCAGGTCTTGGACGAAACGCCCGAGTAGCCGAGCATCTTGGCGCGCGGGAAGGCTTCCAGCGAATCGTCCGACTCGTCGATGATGACGGGCTTGTCGATCCCCTCCACCGGGCGCTCCAGCGCGTGGCTGCGCTTCACCGGCTGCTCGATGAACAGGATGCTTTCCACCAGGCGCGCCAGGCGCCGGTCCTCCTTCATGCGCCGCCACAGCTCGGCGACGCCCGCCATGTCCTCGTACTGCTCGTTGCCGTCGAGCGAGGCGAAATACGGCTCGCGCGAACGGTCGAGCACCGAGGCGATCCTCGCCAGCCGCTCGAGGTCGGCCGGCACCTCGCCCGCGACCTTCAGCTTGAAATAGCGCTGGCCGTAGCCGGCGACCACCTCTTCCAGCGTCTCGGGCAGGCCGTCGCCCACCCGCTCCTTCAGGTCCGCGGTCACGATCGGATCGATGAGCCCCACGGTGTGACGCGCGGCGATGCGCGGCGCGGGCGTCAGCGTGGCGAAGAAGGCCGGCAGGTCGAGCCCTTCCAGCATCCCGGCGCCGACCAGGTTCTTCCGCACCGCGTCGTAGAACGACACGCCGAGCGCGCGGCACAGCGCATCGAGCGCTGCGCGGTCGATGAGCGCCGGGCCGTAGCAGGCCACCAGGCTGTTGAGCCCCAGCTTCGCCCCGGCCTCGATCTGGCCGGCGTAGTGCGCCCGCCAGTGGCCGAAGGCGGTGCCGGCGTCCCCCGCGAGGTAGGCGTCGCGCGCGATCGCGAGCGCGGCGCGCAGCTGCGCGTAATTGTCTTCGTTGGAGAGCTGCGGATTCTTGTCGAACCACTTCGGCGCCAGGAGCTCGGCGGCCGCGCCCTCGGCCTCGCGGCCGCGCCGCGGGCCCTCCTCGAGCCTGATACGCACGCGCGCGAACGCCTGCGGCGACTCGGTAAGCGTGACCACGCCGAAGCGGAACGGCATCCTCAGCCGCACGTCGCGCTCGAGGAACTCGATGCTGCGGATGGAGAACCGGGCCATCTCGCTCATCCGCGCTCAGGCTCGAATGGCCTCCAGGATGCCGCGCACGTAGCCGATGGCGCGCGCCGCGGCGCCCGGGCCGTCGGGCACGTAGTCGAAGGGCTCGACCGCGA
>CAZVHU010000233.1:0-3507 GCA_964627075.1 uncultured Enterobacteriaceae bacterium
TGTCCTTGCCCGGCGGGTAGTCGGTGTAGCCGACCACCGCGGTCTTCGCCTTGAGCATCTTCGCCGCGGCGTCGCCCATGGCGTGGCCCGCGTGCCACATCGAGAACGACACCCGCGTGATCACCGGCGACAGGTTGGTGATCCACGCGGTGCCCGCGTTCATGATCAGGAACGGCTTCTTCGCCGCCGTGACCACGGGCTCCATCGCGATCGCGTTCGAGGAGTAGATGACGCCGGTGATGATGTCCACTTTTTCCTGCGCGATCAGCTCCTGCGCCGCGGTGCGCGCGTCCGCCCCGCCCGGGTTCTTGGCGTCGCGCTTCACGATCTGCACCTTGTAGGGGCCGAAGGCGTCCGGGTTGAGCTTCATGAACATCTGCATGCCGCGGTCGATCTGCTGCGCGAACTCGGCGCCCACGCCGGTGTAGGTGAGCACCACGCCGATCTTGACGGTCTGCGCGGACGCCGCGGCGGCGCAGCCGGCGAGCGCAGCGGCCGCGAGCGCGCGGCCGAAAGCGATACGGTACGGTTTCATCGGTTCCTCCTCCAAGGGCCGCTGCGGAGGCTGCGGCAGCGGTAATATGGACAAAAGGCCTGTGGCGCGCAAGCGAGGCGCGCCAGGGGCCGCGGCGCGTGCTGCGCCGCATCATGGATCGCCACCGGAGGAGCCAATGCTGCAGGAGCGCGTCGCTGATTTCTCCAAGTTCGTGGAGCCCGACCGCGTGCGCCGCGAGGTGTACGTCGACCCGCGCATCTTCGAGCTGGAGATGGAGCGCATCCACGAGCGCGTTTGGATCTACTGCGGCCACGAGAGCCAGGTCCCGAGGCCGGGGGACTACTGGACGGTGCAAATCGGCCGCCAGCCGATGCTGATGGTGCGCGGCAGGGACGGGAAGGTGCACGTGCTCTACAACCGCTGCCCCCACCGCGGCAACATGCTGTGCGGCGACCGCAACGGCAACGCGGGCGAGTTCTTCCGCTGCTCTTACCACGCCTGGACCTTCCAGCACGACGGCACGCTGCGCAACATCCCGATGATGGAGTCGGGCTACGCCGGCACGCGCTTCGGCCGCGACAATCCCGACTGCCACGTCAGGCGCGCCGCGCGCGTCGAGAGCTACCGCGGCTTCGTGTTCGCGAGCCTCGCCGCCGACGGACCGGGGCTGCTCGACTACCTCGGGGAGTCGAAGATCGCGTTCGACGACATGTGCGACCGCGCCCCGGGGGGCGAGGTCGAGGTGGTGCCCAACTGCTTCCGCGTCATCCAGCACTCCAACTGGAAGATCTTCCTCGAGAACCAGCTCGACGCGCTGCACCCGTCGGTCACGCACCAGTCCACGGGCCGGGCGGCGCACGAGGTGGAGAAGGAAATCGCGAAGCGCAGCGGCAAGGCGCCGCTCTCGTACCACATGCTGTCGGCGTTCGCGACCGTCACCATCGACAAGTGGGACGCGTTCCAGACGCTCAACTACCCGCACGGCCACTGCATCCTCACCGGCTACATGGGGCTGCGGCCGAAGGACCCCGACACGCTCGCCTACGAGAAGGCGATGGCGAAGGCCTACGGCAGGAAGCGGGCGCAGGAAATCCTCGACGTCAACATCCACCACGTGCTGATCTACCCCGGACTGTCGGTGCAGTCGCCGCTGCAGCAGCTGCGCGCGGTGCGGCCGCTGGGCGTGGACCGCACGCTCACCGAGATCTGGCATTTCCGCCTCAAGGGCGCGCCCGAGGCCATCTACCGGCGCTCGCTCGCCTACTACAACCTGGTGAACTCGCCCTCGACCATGATCAACGCCGACGACCTGGAGAATTTCTGGAAGTGCCACCAGGGACTCGCGTCGAACGGCGGCGACTGGGTGAGCTTCGCGCGCCACCACGGGCGCGACATCGAAAAGGCCGGGCACGTGGAGTCGGGCCCCAACATGGGAACTTCGGAAGCCCCGATGCGCAACCAGATGAAGGCCTGGGCGCGGTTCATGGGCAAGGATTGAAGCGATGGCGAAGAAGACGAAAACGAAGGCGGTCGCGGCAGGCAAGGCAGGGAAGGCGCACGCGACGCAGCACGCGGTCGAGCAATTCCTGTACAAGCAGGCCGAGCTGCTCGACGGCAAGCGCTGGCAGGAGTGGATCGACCTGTTCACCGACGACGGCGTGTACTGGATGCCGCCCGAGCCCTCGCACACCACCTGGGAGGGCATGCCGGCGATCTTCGCCGAGGACAAGAACCTGATGCAGGTGCGCAGGGGGCGCGTGCTGCACCCGGACGCCTGGTCGCAGCGGCCGCTGTGGGGCACCAACCACGTGGTGTCCAACGTGGTGATCGACAAGCTCGCCGCGAACGGCGACGTCGTGGCGCGCTCGCGCTTCCACATGCTGGAGCTGCGCCGCGACGACGTGCGGCACTTCGCCGGCGCCTACACGCACCACCTGAAGAAGACGCGCGACGGCTACCGCATCAGGCTGCAGCGCGTCGACATGACCAACGCGCAAGCCGCCTTCGACTTCGTGCTGCAGGTCTGGGTGTAGGAGGCCGGGAGTCTAGGGACCTAGCTCCGCATCCAGGCCGGGCCCCAGAGGTTGAGCGTGCGCTGCTCGTGCGGCCAGCTGCGCGCCGGCATCTCGGGCGGCATGCGCTCCAGCTCCGCGGAGAACTCGACCTTGTGGCCGTCGGGATCCTCGATCATGAAAAAGAGGTTGTTGCCCGGCCCGTGCCGCCCGGGACCCCACCACAGCGGGATGCGCAGCTGCGCCATGCGGTCGGCCCAGTCGCGGATGTCGTTCCAGCAGCTCGTCTCGTAGCAGTGGTGGTCGGCGCGCGACTGCGGCGCGCGAAACGCCGCGAAGCTGTGGTGCTCGGGATCGGAGCGCAGGAACACCGCGGCCAGCTCTTCGCCCTGCAGCACGCGGTCCGACTCCACCATGCCGATCACGTCGCGGTAGAACTCGAGCAGCTTCCACAATTGCGCGCTCGCGCACACGAAATGCTGCAGGCGCGCTTCGGGGCCTGAGCCTTTCGTGCCCGGCTCGCGCGGCAAGCCGAACACCACGCGCCGTCCGTCGGGGTCGGGAACCGCGAACGCGCTGTCCGAGAAAAGCGGGCTCGGCGAGCGCTCGATCGCGCAGCCGCGGCTCGCCAGCTCGCCACGCATTCGCTCCAGGTGCTTCGCGTCGCGCACCGCGAGCGCATACCAGGGCACGGCGCCTGCCTTGCCGCGTCCCACGATCAGTTCGCGCCCCGGGCCGCGCACGCGCCAGGCCTCGCCTTCGAGCCGCTCGCTTGCGTCGCCGAGCAGCTCGGCGTAGAAGCGCGCCAGCCGCTCCGGCTCGGGGCTCTCGCGCCTGAGATGGTGAAGCGTCGCCGGCCAGAGGCTCGATGCCATGGTCGCTCCTTCAGGCCTTCGGCCGCTGCGCCGACTTCGGCCTGAACGCCTTGACCACCGCCTCGTCGGTCTCGATGTAGGGCCCGCCGATGAGATCGATGCAGTAGGGCACCGCGGCGAAGAT
>CAZVHU010000234.1:0-3466 GCA_964627075.1 uncultured Enterobacteriaceae bacterium
AGTGGCGCGCGAGCAGCTCCTCGGCCTCCTCGCGGCCGTCGCGGCCGAAGTAGGCGTGAAGCAGGTACACCATCGCCCAGAGGTGCCGGCCTTCCTCGACGTTCACCTGGAACAGGTTCCTCAGGTCGTAGAGCGACGGGCAGGTGTGGCCGAGCAGCCGCTGCTGCTCGACCGAAGCGGGCTCGGTGTCGCCCTGCGTGACGATCAGGCGCCGCAGCGTCGAGCGGTACTCGCCCGGTACCTGCTGCCACACCGGCTGGCCCATCGCGTCGCCGAAGCCGATCCTGCGGTCGGCCACCTGGTCGGCGAGGAAGATGCCCCAGCGGTAGTGCGGCATCCGCACCGCGCCGTACTGCGCCCAGCCCTCGGCGTCCACCGACACCGCGGTGCGCAGGTAGACGTCGGCGGACTGGAAGTCCTTCGGGCCCATGTTCTGCCACCAGTCGAGGAACTTCGGCTGCCAGTGCTCCAGCGCGCGCTGCAGCGTGCGGTCGTTGGCGAGGTTGACGTTGTTGGGGATCTTTTCCGTGTAGTTGATCGCGGTCATGTAGGTGCCTGATTGAAAAGTCGTTCTAGACCCGTTCCCAGTTGAAGCGCGGCTTGGAGCCGGTGCCGTAGAGCTTGAGAGCGCCCGCCTCGCCCACCGCGTTGGGGCGGTTGAAGATCCAGTTCTGCCACGCCGTGAGCCGGCCGAAGATGCGCGTCGCCATGTTCTCGCGCCCGGTGAAGCGCAGCGACGCCTCCATTCCGGTGAGCGCATCGGGCGACAGGCTCGCGCGCTCCTCGATCGCGATGCGCACCTCGTCCTCCCAGTCGATGTCGTCGGGCGTCGCGGTGACCAGGCCCAGCTCCCTCGCGTCGTGCGAGTCGAGCCGCTCGCCGACCGTCTGGCGCGCGGCCTCGACCGGCGCCTGCTCCTCGCAGAAGCGCGCTTCGAGCCTCGTCGCGCCGCTCACCGCAGGATAGGCGCCGAAATTGAGCGCCGAGAGCGCGATCGCGGGGCCATTCTCGACTTCGAGCATGAAGCTGCGGTCGGCGGCGAAAAGCAGCTCCGCCAGCGTGCCCGCGAAGCACGATTCCGAATCCACCACCGCGAACATCGAGCGCGACGAGACATCCAGCCGCGCGAGCGTGCGGCGCAGGTAGCCGAGCGTCTCGCGCACGAACCAGTGGCCCTTGTGCTTCTCGAGCAGCGCGTCCATCGCCAGCGTCGCGTCAATGGAGCCGCGCGTCTTCAGCACCCACAGGCCGATGTCGAGATGGTTGTGGCGCAGGTTGAGGATCGCGTCGTCCAGTTCCCGCGCCAGCTGCAGCGGCCACCAGTCGGCGCCGCGGGCGACCATCTCCTCGGCGGTCTGCGGCTGCGCGCCCTCGGGCGCCTTCACCGTGATCTCGGCCTTGCGCCCGGCCTGGTCGATCGCGACCGAGACCAGCGTGCGCTTGAGCGGCGTCAGCGCCACGCCCTTGCCGCCGGGGCGGTCGGATTGCTTCGCCAATTCGAGCGCGCGCGCCTTCACGAATTCGGCGAATTGCTGGGGCTTCGCGGCATGATCCACGAGCTTCCAGTCCCTGGCGCGGTCCGCGCGCACGCCCTCGGCGGTGGTGCAGAACACGTCCGCCAGGTCGCGGCGCACCTTTCTCTTGTCCACGATGCGCGTCAGGCCCCCGGTCCCGGGCAGCACGCCGAGCAGCGGCACCTCGGGCAGGCTCACGGTGCTCGAGCGGTCGTCGATCATCGCGATCTCGTCGCAGGCGAGCGCCAGCTCGTAGCCGCCGCCCGCGGTGGTGCCGTTCAGCGCCGCGAGGAACTTCAACCCCGAGTGCGCAGACGAGTCCTCGAGGCCGTTCCTCGTCTCGTTGGTGAACTTGCAGAAGTTCACCTTCCAGGCGTGGGTCGAGAGGCCGAGCATGTAGATGTTCGCTCCCGAGCAGAACATGCGGCTCTTGCCGCTCGTCACCACCACCGCCTTCACCTCGGGATGCTCGAAGCGGATGCGGTTGAGCGCGTCGTGCAGCTCGATGTCCACGCCGAGGTCGTAGGAGTTGAGCTTGAGCTTGTAGCCCGGGGCGATGCCCTTGTCCTCGGCGACATCCAGCGTGAGCGTGGCGACGGGACCCTCGAAGGCGAGCTTCCAGTGGGCGTACCGGTCGGGCTGCGTGTCGAAACTGACGGCGATGCGCTTGGGCGCGTTCATCGGCGGTTCTCCTTAGCGGGCGACGAGGGCGCGCAGCTCGGCAAGGCTCTGCCGGACGTTGCGGCCCGTGGTATCCAGGGTGTCGTCGGCGCGCGCGTAGAGACTGTCGCGGTCGGCGAGCAGGGTGCGGATCTCTTCCAGCGCGGTGGAGCGGCCGCGGAACGGCCGCAGGTCGCCCTGCGCGATCACGCGCTGCATGTGCTCCTCGGGCGAGGCTTTCAACCAGACGCATCGGCAGTTGTCGCGCAGCAGCGCGTAGGTCTCCGGGTCGTTGACGAGGCTGCCTCCGGTGGCGATCACCGCGCGCGGCTGGTCCTTGAGCACGCGGGCGAGGGCCTTCCTCTCGAAGCGGCGGTAGGCCTCCTCGCCGTACATCGAGAAGACTTCTCCGAGGCTCGCGCCCGCCTCGCGCTCCACCTCGCGGTCGAGCTCGACGAACGGCACCTCCAGCGACTGCGCGAGCTTCGCGCCGAGCGTGGACTTGCCGGCGCCGCGCAGGCCGACGAGTGCGATGCGGTCGCGGCGCGCCTCGCCCTCGTGCTCGCGCACCAGCACCTCCACCGGCAGCTCGATCGCGTGCGCGATGCGCCGCAGCAGCAGGATCGAGACGTTGCCCTGGCCCGACTCGAGCTGCGCGAGGTAGCGCTCCGAGACGCCCGAGCGCAGCGCGAGCGCCTTGCGCGTGATGCCATGCTCGGCGCGCCAGCCGCGCACGCGCTCGCCCAGGCGCGCGAGATAGGCGGCCTCGCCGTTTTCGGCGCGCTGGGGATGGGCGGCGGCGGGGGACATGAGGGATGGATGATGCGTTGATTCCGGGTAAGCAATATAGTGCTTGACCGGGATTCTATGCTGCAATATAGTGTGTGTCAACGGATTTCCCGCAGGCGCATGAAGATCACCATCCTCGTCGGCACCATGACCGGCACGGCGCAGCTCGTGGCGCAGGAGCTGGAGCTCGCCTGGGATGACGGCGAGACCCAGGTCGAGACGATCCTCATGGAGAAGGCCGACGCGAGCGTGTTCGCGCGCGAGGGTGTGTTCCTCGTCTGCACCTCGACCTACGGCCAGGGCGACGTGCCCGACAACGCGAAGAATCTCTACGAGGCGCTCAAGGCGTCGAAGCCGGATCTCTCGCGTGTTCGGTACGGCGTATTCGGGCTCGGCGATCGGACCTACGCGGAGACCTTCAACTTCGGCGGCAGGAAGTTCGACGAGCTGCTCGCGAGCCTGGGCGCCAGGCGCATCGGCGAGCGCGTCCAGCACGACGCCTC
>CAZVHU010000235.1:0-3448 GCA_964627075.1 uncultured Enterobacteriaceae bacterium
TAGGTCCGCGGTTCGAGTCCGCGCACCAGCACCAGAAAAAAAGGGCCCTGACCCCTTTTTTTCAGGGACAGGCGCGCAGCTCGGTGCCCTCGAAGCCGGTCGCGATTTCCTTGAGGCGCGCCTGCTGCGCGGCTTCGGCGCCGCGCACCTGCAGCCACACCTTCTGCACCTGCAGCTCGCGCGTGCCGACCTGCGCGTTGCGCACGCCCTTGGCGCGCAGCGCTTCGAGCCGGTTCTTCGCCGCGTCCTCGGTGCTGAACACGCCGAGCGACACCGCCCAGCGCCAGCGGCCGGCCTCCTGCACCACGAAGTAGTCGTCGACGCCGAGCTTCTTCAGCTCGCCCGCCTTCTTCAGCGCGGTCTCGCGGTTCGGCTGCTGCGGCAGGTAGACCCACCAGCCGGCGGTTTCCTCGCTGCGCCGCTGCGACAGGCGTGCGCCGAGCGCGAGCGGCTCGAGCGCGGTTTCCGCGCGCGGCGCCTCGGCGGGCGCGAAGCCGCCCCACTCGATGCAGCTCACCACGGCCACCGGTTCCGGTGCGGGCCCGGGCTTTTCGGCGGCGGGGGGCGCGGGCGGCGGCGCGGGCGGGGCCGCCGGCTCGTCGCCGCGCAGGATGCGGAGCTTCTCGGGATCGACCTGCTGCGCGAGGGGCCTGCGGTCGGAAGTTGCGTCGGCGGGCGAGAAATAGGCAACCCAGCCGTAGAAGCCCAGGTTGAGCGCCACCATCAGAAGGAACAGTGCGCGCATCGCCCGCTCAGGCCGCCGCGATGCGCGCCAGGCCTTCGAGCACCAGGTTCTCCACGAAGCGGCACGGCAAGTCGAGGCGCTCGATGAGCGCGCGCCCGGCGCCGCCCGAGACGAGGCACACGCAATCCGGGCCCATGGCGCGGTGCATGCGCTCGACCGCGCCGGCTTGCGCGTGGCGGCAGCCGGTCTCGATCGCGTCGAGCGTGTTGCGGGGCGCCGGCACGAAGTGGCCTTCCTGCAGCGGCAGGCGGCCGGTGTGCTCGTGCAGCACGAAGCGCATCAGGTCCACGCCCGGGAGGATCACGCCGCCGGCGAACTCGCCCTCGGCGGTGAGCACGTCCACCGTCGTCGCCGTGCCGGCGTTCACCACCAGGCACGCGCGCCGCGGCTCGAGCGCGCGCGCCGCGATGAGCGAGGCCCAGCGGTCGGGGCCGAGCGTCTCGGGCCGGTCATAACGATTTCTGACGCCGCACAGCTCGCGCTCGGCCCTCACCCACACCGGCTCGGCGTCGAAGATGCTGGTCCAGTTGACGAGCAGCTGGTGCGCGCCGTCGCCGGCGACGTTGGAGATGACGATGCGCGACGGGCTGTCGTGCGTCACCGAGAAGGGGTTGACGTGGTCGCTCGAGGCGGCGAACTCGATCAGCGAAACGGTGGCGATGCTCGCCCAGCGGCCGCTGCCGTCGTGGCGCTCGTACCAGCCCCACTTGACGCGCGAGTTGCCGGCGTCGATGGCGAGGATCATGCCGCGCGCGCCGCGACCACGTGCCCCGAGGCGATCTCTCGCAGGCCGGAGCGCGTGCGCAGCCGCAGCGCGCCGCCCTCGGCGAGGCCCGAGGCGACCCCGCTCACGGTTCGGCCGTCATCCAGCCGAACGCGCAGCCGACGCCCCTCGTAGGCGTGCAGCGCCATCCAGTCGCCCGCGAATGCGCCGAAGCCCGCGCGCTCGAATTCGTCCAGCGCGCCGAGCACCTCGCGCGCCACCGCGCCGATCACGCGGTTGCGCGCGAGTGGCCTGCGCGCGCAATCGTCCAGCGCCGCAACACGCCGGCGCAGGCGCACGCCTAGCGCCGGCACCTTCCGGCAGTTGATGCCGATGCCGATCACGGCCAGCACGTCGCCGTTCGACTGCCGGGTCTCGACGAGGATGCCGCCGAGCTTTGCACCGCGAAGCATGAGGTCGTTCGGCCACTTGAGCGACACCTCGGCCACGCCCAGGCCGCGCAGCGCGCGCACCGCCGCGACGCCGGCGGCGAGCGAAAGCCCGCCGAGCGCCCCCGGCGCGCAGCGCAGGCGGCGAGCCACCGAGAACGTGGCCGCGGTGCCCGGCGCCGAATGCCAGCGCCGCCCGCGCCGCCCGCGGCCCGCGATCTGCTCTTCCGCGGCGAGGATGCGCGCGCGGCCTTCCGGCAGCGGGCGCGCGAGCAGCTCGGCGTTGGTCGAGGCGCAGCGCGCGACGACCTCCACCTGCGCGCGCGGCGCGCTCTTGCCGAGCACAGCCGCGATCGCCCGTGCGTCCAGGGTGTCCACGGCGCGCAGTTTACGCCGCGCCGAAGGCGAAATCGCGGCCCGGGGCCGCCTCGAATAGCGCCTTGGTGTACGGATGCTGCGGCCGCAGGAACACGTCCTCGGCAGCGCCGTACTCCACGACGCGCCCCTGCGACATCACCGCGACGTGGTCGCAGACCTGCGCCGCGACGCGCAGGTCGTGGGTGATGAAGAGCATCGCGAGGTTCAACCGCGTGCGGATTTCCTCCAGCAGCGCGAGCACCTGCGCCTGCACCGAGACGTCGAGCGCCGACACCGCCTCATCCGCAATCAGCAGCTCGGGCTGCATCGCGAGCGCCCTCGCGATGCAGATCCGCTGGCGCTGGCCGCCGGAGAACTGGTGCGGGTAGCGCGCGAGCGCCCCCTGGTCCATGCGCACGAGCTCGAGCAGCCGGCGCGCGCGCTCCGACGCCTCGGCGCGCGGCACGCCGTAGTTGAGCGGCCCCTCCATGATCGCCTCGCCCACGGTGCGCCGCGGGTTGAGCGAGCGGTAGGGATCCTGGAACACGATCTGCACGCGCTGCCGCAGCGGGCGCAGCGCCGCGTGGCTCCTCGATGCGATGTCCTCGCCGCCGATGCGGATCTCGCCTGCGCTCGGGTCGATGAGCCGCACCACGCAGCGCGCCACGGTGGACTTGCCGGAGCCGGACTCGCCGACGATGCCGAGCGTCTGTCCGCGCCGCACCTCGAGGTTCACGTCCTCCGCGGCGCGCACGTCGCGGCGCTTGGCGAACCAGCTGCGGTCGCGGTAGGTCTTGGCAAGGCCCTTCGTCGCCAGCACCACTGGCGCGCCGGCGTCTGCCGCACGGCCGTGGGGCTTCAGCGCCGGCACCGAGGCGATCAGCATCCAGGTGTAGGCGTGCTGCGGACGCTTGAGCACCTCGTCCTTGGGCCCCAACACGACCAGCACGCCCAGGCGCAGCACCGCGACGCGATGCGCGATCTCGGCGACGACGCCGAAATCGTGCGTGATGAACAGCACCCCAGTGCCGTGGCGCGCCTGCAACTCCTTGATCAGGCGCAGGATCTGCGCCTGCGTGGTGACATCCAGCGCGGTGGTCGGCTCGTCGGCGATCAGCAGCGCCGGCTCCAGGATCAGCGCCATCGCGATCATGATGCGCTGGCGCTGGCCGCCGGAGAGCTGGTGCGGGTAGG
>CAZVHU010000236.1:0-3301 GCA_964627075.1 uncultured Enterobacteriaceae bacterium
CGCCCGTGTCCAGGTCGCGCCACAGGTCGTCGATCGCGCCAAAGAGCTCGAAGCCCGTGGCGTCGTGCACCGTGCGCACGCCCTTCAAGTTCTCGCGCCAGGCCTTGAGCTGCGGGTGCGGATGCGGCACCGCGCGGATGCCGGCGGCGGCCATGTAGGGGTGCGGCTCGCCTTTCGCGCGGTAGGCGTCGAACTCGGATTTCAGCAGCGCGTCCACCGCCGAGTTGAGGTTGAACGGCGGCCCGCTCGGGCGCGCGATGCCGCGCCGCCGGTCGAGGTAGAAGCAGCGCGGGCAGTCCAGAAAGAGCTCCACCTTCGAGCGGCTGAGGGCGAAGGGGCCGGGGGAGGAGGGGTCGAAACGCTTTCGCGCCACGAATCATTCTATTCCCGCGGCAGGCTCACGCCCTGAGCCTGCCGCCCCGCAAACTGTCCTCCCGCGTCCCAAGGAGGCAGTCATGCACGAAATCCAGCAGTCCCTCGCCGGCCTCGCGCTCGGCGCGCCGCAGGTGCACCGCAACCTCGCGCTCTTCCCGCTGCTTGCGCCCGAGGATCGGCCGGCGGCCTACTTGCTCCTCGACGAGGCCCTCGAGCGCAGGCTCGCGCGCGTCACCGAGGTGAGCGCCGGAGGCAGCGTCCCCGAGCTCGCCTTCGAGAACGGCTCGGCCGAGAAAATCCTGCTCGTGGACGGCGACGAGCTCGTCGGCGCCAAGCAGAACCGCATCGTCAACCTCTCGATCCTCGTCGGCGCCGGCAAGCGCCTGGTGATCCCCGTGTCCTGCGTCGAGCAGGGGCGTTGGTCGTACCGCTCGCGCGAGGCCTACCGCAGTCGCGACTTCGCCGGCGCGAGGCGCGCGCTGTTCGCCAAGGCGCGGGCGAAAAAGATGGTGCGCGTGTCCGAGTCGTTGCACCGCTCGCAAAGCCGCCGCTCCGACCAGGGCGAGGTGTGGAACGACATCTCCGACAAGATGGCCATGTTCTGCATGAAGTCGGACACGATGGCGATGTCGGACGCCTACGAGCGCCGCGACGCGGACCTCGGCGCCTACGCGCGGGCCTTCCGCGCCGAGCCGCGCCAGCGCGGCGCGGTGGTGGCGCTGGACGGCAAGGTGACGGGGCTGGAGGTCTTCGACTCGGCCGCCGCCTTCGCCAAGTACCTCGACAAGCTCGTGCGCAGCTACGCGCTCGATGCGCTCGAGACCGCGGGCCCGGGCCCCGTGGCGCCGCCCGAGGAGGCCGCTCGCCGGTTCCTCGAACGCATCAAGGCCTCGGCCACCGAGCGCTTCGCGGCGCTCGGCGAAGGCGAGGACATCCGCCTGAAGGGCGATGGCGTCGCGGGCGGCGCGCTCGCCGCCGAGGGGCGCGTGGTGCACCTCGCGGGCTACGCGGTGGCCTGACCACGCCCGGCGGGAGCGGGCGGCGATGGAACTCGTGCTGCGCTCCGGGCGCAAGATCGCGCTCGCGCGCCTGGATCAGAGCCGCACCTACGAGGGGCTGCTCGCAGGGGAGCCGCACCGCGAGTACAACGAAAAGATCGTCGAGCGGCTCGTGGACATGGCGCACCGCCTGGAAGCCATAGGCGAGCCGCACCTGATCGTGCCGGTGCGAACCGCGTTCCAGGCCCGGCGGCCTTCCCGCAGGGTGCTGCACGCGATCGGCGCGCGCCCGAGGCTCGTGACCGACCCAGGCCAATTCCGGGATTACGAGCGCTTGCCGGCCATCGCGAGCATGGGGGTGTTCGACTCGGGCCCCCTGCACCGCGCCGGCTCCGAGCCCTTTTCCTCGCTCACGCTGGCGTGGTTCCAGGACGCGTTCGGGCCGCCCGTAGCCGATCCGGTGCGCTCACAGATCGAGGCTCTCGACTGGGAGCGGCTCGCCAAGGATTGGTGCTGGTAACGCGGGCTCACGCCTTGAGCCTGCCGGCCCTCAGGATGGCGCCATGTTCCCGATCCCGCCCGACCTCGCCGTCGCGCTCTCGCCCTTCGCGCTGATGCTCGTGCTCTGGCTGATGAGCGAGTAGGCATGCCGCCATGCAGCTCGCGCTCACCAGCCACGCGCGCACCCGCATGCGCCAGCGCGCCATCGGCGCCGACGTGCTCGACCGCCTGTACGAGTTCGGGCACGAGACCTACGACCACCGCGGCCACGCCACGATCCTCTCCTTCGACAAGAAGTCGCGCCGGCGCCTTGCCCGCGCCGAGCCGTGGCGCAAGGATCTGGAGCGCCTGGCGCGCTGCTACGCCGTGGTCGCGAACGACGGCGCGGTGATCACGGTCGGGCACCGCCGCCGCCGGATCGGTCGCAGCTGAGCGACGCGTGGTGGCGCGCGCCGCGAGCCGGCCGCGCAGATCGATGTAGGTCGGCAAGGGCCTTCGCGATCATGGGAAGCGCCCCGTAGGGGCTTGCCTGGAGATTGCACATATGCAATCATCTGCCGTGCCTCGCATCGCGCTCGACACGGATGTTCTGGTCGCGGCGATGCTGGGCGCAGGCGCGGCGAACCGGCTATTGGGCGCGGTGCTCGAAGGCCGCTTCGAGCCGCTCATGGGCCCGGCGCTCTTTGCCGAGCACGAGGCGGTGATGCAGCGGGCTGAATTGTTCGAACGCTGCCGACTGTCGCCCGCCGAGCGCGAGGAGCTGCTCGACATCTATCTCGCGCGCTGCCGCTGGACCAGGATCTACTTCCTGTGGCGGCCGAACTTGCGCGACGAGTCGGACAACCACCTCGTCGAGCTGGCGGTGGCGGGTGGCGCGCAGGCGATCGTGACCCGCAACCGGCGCGATTTTCGCGACGCCGAGCTGAAGTTCGAGGACCTGGCGGTGCTGACGCCCGCTGAATGCTTGAGGAGAAAGGCATGGCAGCCCTGATCATCCGCATCCCCGACGGCAAGCGCGAGCGGCTGAAGGACCTGGCCCGGGCGCGCAAGCAGAGCCTGACCAAGCTCTTCGACGAGATGGCCACCGTGCTGCTCGCAGAGTACGACGCCGAGACGCGCTTTCATGCCCGGGCGGCGCGCGGCGCGGGCCGGACGAAGCGAGGCCTGCACCTGCTTCGAAAAGCCGCTCGCCGCGCCGCCTGAGGGCTGGCAAGAAGGCCGGCGCCCGGGCCTAGCGCGCCGGCGGCCGCGGCCCGCTCGGCAGGATCGCGAAGCCGAGCGACACCGTCTTGAGCACTCGCAGCACCTTGTCCAGGCGCACCGTCGGCTTGCCGTTCTCCAGCTCGCCGAGGAAGCGCACGCCGACGCCCGCCCGCCGGGCGGCCGCTTCCTGCGACCAGCCGAAGGCGCGTCGCGCGTCGCGCACC
>CAZVHU010000237.1:0-3271 GCA_964627075.1 uncultured Enterobacteriaceae bacterium
GGCACCAGCCCCAGATAGGCCATGAGCTGCCGGGCGTTGGCAAAGCGCGACAGGTGTAGAGAGACAGCATAGTCTTCGGTTAAGGCGACATCCAGATTTACGAGTTTGCGGTTCGGGTATAGGAGCCCGGATTTCGGCGTTCGAGCCGGGAGGCCGGGGTGAGCAAACTCGATCTGGAGTCTCGAATGACGATCAAGACGATGCTGGCGAAGGGCGTGGCGGCCTGCGCGGTGGCGCGGCTGCTGGAGGTGAGCGAAGGCGCGGTGCGCTACCACGCCCGAAGGATGCAAGCGGGGGCCATCGACGGCCGCGGCCTGCAGCCGATGAAGGCCGAAGCGGTCGCGGAGGCGATCGGCTACTGGCGCGAGAGCCAGGGGGAGGCGCCGCTGAACCTGGCGGGGCTGCACGAGTGGTTGCGGCGCGAGCATGACTATCGAGGCAGCCTGCGATCGGTGCAGCGCTACTGGCGGCGGACCTATCCGGCACCGGCGCTGCGGGCGCGGCGCCGGGTGGAGACGCCACCCGCGGCGCAGTCGCAAGTGGACTGGGCGCAGTTTCCGGGAGTCGTGCTCGGGGGCGAGCGCAGCGACCTGTTGGCCCTTCACATGGTGCTCAGTCACAGCCGTTACGAGGCGGTGGTGTGGTCGCGGCGCAAGGATCTCTTGTCCTGGCTGCACTGCCACAGCGAATCGTTCCGGCGCTTGGGCGGGGTGAGCGCCACCGTGCGTGTCGATAACGAGAAGACCGCGGTCGCGCGCGGGGCGGGCGCCTGGGGCACGATCAACGAAACCTACCGGCGCTATGCCCTGGTGATGCGCTTTCACGTGGACGCGTGTGCCCCGCGCACGCCCCAGGCGAAAGGCAAGGTCGAGCGCCAGGTCAGAACGCAGCGCGCATCGGCCGACCCGCGCTGGCAGTGCTGGCGCGATCTTGCCGAATTGCAGGCCTGGACCTGTCAGTAGGAATTCAATAATCCCCAGTCGTGGGAATCGAATTGTCCCCACCCATCTTTGAAGAGGAGATCTCAGATGGAAGGGAAAGAAGTCTTGGCCGACGCTCTCAGCCCGAGGGCTGAGAGCGTCGGCGCCCCGGCTAATGTGGCCGTGCCCGAGGTGGGCACGGAGGAGCCGGTGATCAGCAAGGAACGTTGGGAGGAGATCCGTCGCATGCGCGCCCAGGGGCAGTCGGTCTCGAGCATTGCGCGGCTGACGGGGTTGGATCGCAAGACCGTGCGCAGTGCACTCGCGAAGTCCGAGTGGACGCCGTACCGCCGGGCAAACCCCATCGAAACCCTGCTCTCGGCGCACAGGGCCTGGCTCGCCGAGCGCGCCCCGCAGGTGCATTACTCGGCGCGGATTCTCTTTCAGGAGCTGCGCACGAGCCGCGGCTACACCGGGGGCTATGACACGGTGAAGATCGCCGTGCGGCCGCTTCGGGCCGAAGCCGCGGTCGCGGCGCTTACGCAGTGCCGCTTCGAAACGCCGCCGGGGCGACAGGCCCAGGCCGACTGGGGGCAGGTGCGCGTGCGCTTTGCTTCGGGGCCAGCCGAGGTGCACGTGTTCGTTCTCACCCTCGGGTACTCGCGCCGCGCCTGGGCTGAAGGGTACGAGAACGAGCGCCTGGGCTCGCTCCTTGCCGCACATGAGCATGCGTTCGAGCACTTCGGGGGCTGCACAGCCGAAATCCTGTACGATCGCATGCGCACCGTCGTTGCCGGCACCGTCGAGGGCAAGCTGCGCTGGAATCCGACCTTCGAGGCGTTTGCGCAGCACTGGGGGTTCGAGCCGCGGGCCTGCCGCCCGTATCGGGCGCAAACCAAGGGCAAGGTCGAGTCCGGCGTCAAGTACGTCAAGCGCAACTTTCTGCCCGGGCGCGTGTTTCGCCACCTCGAGGACTTTAACGAGCAGCTGCGCGCCTGGCTTGCCGAGGTCGCCGACGTGCGCGTGCACGGCACCACCCACGAGCGGCCGATCGATCGCTTCGCCCGCGAGGCGGCAGAACTCGCCCGCAGGAGCCAGCAGCCGAGCTTCCTGCAGGCGATGCGCCGCAGCCGCGTCGTCGCCGAGGATTGGCTGGTTTCCATCGACGCGAACCGGTATTCCGTTCCCTGGCGGCTTATCGGCAAGACGGTGGACGTGGTGCGTGTCGCCCAGCGCTGGCAGATCCTTCACCAGGGCGAGCTCGTCGCCGAGCACGCGGTGCTCGCCGGGCGGCATCAGCTGTGCGTGAATCCCGAACACGGACCCGGCGCAGCAGCCCGCAACGCCCGCAAGCGCTTCTCCGGACTTCTGCCCGCGCCGGCGCGAAGCCCCGCCGCTGATGGCCTTGCCGGGGTCGAGGTGCGCGACCTCGCCGTGTACGAGGAGCTCCTGGAGGCCGTGGCATGAACCCCGCCCAGATGGAGCGCCTCGGCGAGCACCTCCTGAAGCTGCGCCTCTTGAAGAGCCGCGAGCGCCTCGAAGCGCTGCTTCAGGACGCCGCCGCCAGGGAACTCGCCTACTCCGACTTCCTGGAGCAGGTGCTCTCCGAAGAAGTCGCCGCGAAGACCTCGAAGAACGTCACCATGCGCACCAGCATGGCGCGCTTTCCCTTCGTCAAACCCCTGGAGACGTTCGACTTCGCCTACCAGCCCTCGATCGACAAGAAGCAGGTCCAGGCCCTTGCCTCCTGCCACTACATCGAGCACGGCGACAACGTCCTGGTGCTCGGGCCCCCGGGGGTGGGCAAGACCCACCTCGCCGTCGCCCTGGGCCTCAAAGCGATCGAAACCGGCTACCGCGTGCTCTTCTCGACCGCGGCGAACCTGATCACCACGCTGACCAAAGCCCACGGCGAAGGGCGCCTCGAAGAGAAGCTCAAGTTCTTCACCACGCCGCGGCTCCTGATCATTGACGAGATCGGCTACCTGCCGATCGATCGGCTGGGGGCGAACCTGTTCTTCCAGCTGATTTCCCGCCGCTACGAGCGCGGCCCGATGATTCTGACCTCCAACCAGAGCTTTGCCGCCTGGGGCGATGTGTTCGGTGACCGGGTGATCGCCACCGCCATCCTCGATCGGCTGCTGCATCACGCCGTCACCCTCAATATCCGCGGCAACTCGTACCGCCTGAAGGAGAAGCTCAAGGCCGGCCTCGTCCGGTCGGAGGAGGCCGAAGCGTGAACCGGGTGGGGAATTCTCGGCTCCCCCACCTGGGGAAATTTGGGTTCCCCTTGACACCGAGACGCTGGCGTGCCTGGCGCTGCATCGCCACGGCGTCCTCGCGCGTTCGCA
>CAZVHU010000238.1:0-3220 GCA_964627075.1 uncultured Enterobacteriaceae bacterium
GCGACGCCGAAGAAGGGCGAAAAGAGCGACCCCAGCCAGGCGAGCGCCCCGAACGCGACCAGCTGCTGCACCGAGCCCGTGGTGGCGAGCACGAACCAGCCCAGGATCAGCGCTTCCATCTCGAACGCCCACGAGGTGGCGAGGTCGGCCGGCCACTGGAAGCGGAAGCTGCGCACGCCGAAAGGGGCGAAGGCGGGTGCCCGGGCGGCGCGCGAAAGCGGTGCCATGGTCGTATGCTACTGGCGCTAGACTCTTTCCCTTCGAACCCGTCCGCATGGCCGCCATGCAAGCCGAATTCCAGAAGCCCCTCAACCTGCACGAAGTGCTCAAGGCGATCGACTTCCCGCGCTGGATCGAGGAACGGCGCGGGCAGCTCCAGCCCCCGGTGTGCATCCAGCAGGTCTGGCGAGACACCGACTTCATCGTCTCGGTCGTGGGCGGCCCGAACCGCCGGCACGACTATCACGACGATCCGCTCGAGGAGCTTTTCTGGCAGTTCAAGGGAAGCGCCTACCTTTCCATCATGACCCCGGCAGGGCCGAAGCGCGTGGACCTCGACGAGGGCGCGATCTTTCTCTTGCCGCCGCACGTGCGCCATTCGCCGCAGCGCCCGGAGGCGGGCAGCCTCTGCCTGCTGGTCGAGCGCACGCGCCCGAAGGAGCTGCTCGACGGCTTCGAGTGGTTCTGCCCGAAGTGCCACGGCCTGCTGCACCGCATCGAAGTGCACGTCTCGGACCTCGCCACGCAGCTGCCGCAGGCGTTCGACGCCTTCCACGCCGATACTGCGCGCCGCACCTGCAAGCGTTGCGGCACGCTGCACCCCGGCAAGTGAGGAGGGCGCGATGACGCAGGCGCAGAGCGAGGCGAAGTCCCGGGCGCGCGCGCGGCTGCGCGGCATCTGGGCAGCGACGCTGACGCCGTTCGCGCCGGACCTGTCGCTCGATGAGGCCGGCTGGCGGCGCAATTTGCGCCACTGGTACGGGCCGCTCGGCATCAGGGGCCTGTTCGTCAACGGAAAGCAGGGCGAGTTCGGCTCGATGACGGTCGCGGAAAGGAAGCGCACGGCCGAGATCGCGGTCGAAGAGGCTGCCGCGTTCGGCGCGGGCGTCATGGTATCCTGCTCCGACCAGAGCCTCGATGCCGTGGTCGAGCTGGCGCGCCATGCGCAGGCGATCGGCGCCGAGTGGATCGTGGTGCATACGCCGCTGCTGTACTTCGGCGCGCACAGCGACGAGACGCTGTTCGAGTACTACCGCCACGTCGCCTCGCAGGTGGGCCTCGGCGTGGTGCTCTGGAACCAGCCCCCGGACTGCGGCTATCTGCTCAAGCCGGAACTCTGCGTGCGCATGGCCGAGGAAATCCCCAACGTGGTCGCGATCAAGTACAGCGTGCCGCGCGAGACCTACGCGGCGCTCACGCGCATGGCGGGCGAGCGCCTCATCGTCAGCACCTCGAACGAGGAGGAGTGGCTCGACAACATCCTGGAACTGGGCTGGCAGGTGTACCTGTGCTCGACGCCGCCGTACCTGCTGCAGACGCCCTCCGACCGGCGCATGCACGAGTACACGGAATTGGCGATGAAAGGCGACGCGGCACGGGCACGCGCAGTGCACGCGAGCCTCGACCCGGTGAGAAAGGCCCTTAAGGGCACGCGCCCGCCTGGCAAGGCGGCCGCGCACCAGAAATACTGGCAGGAGCTCCTCGGCCAGGCGGGCGGCCCGGTGCGCCGGCCGCTGCTTGGCCTCACCGAGGCGGAAAAAGCGGCCACGCGCAAGGCGTTCGAAGGCTGCGGCCTGCGCCTCGAGGTTGCGTCGCGGCGCGCGGGCGCACGATGAGCCGCCCGAACTTCGTCTTCATCGTCGCCGACGACCTGGGATTCGCCGACCTCGGCTGCTACGGCGGGCGCGACGCGCAGTTCGGCCCCGTGTCGCCGGTGCTCGACGGGCTGGCGGCGGGCGGCATGAAATTCACGCAGGGCTACAGCAATTCGCCGGTGTGCTCGCCGACGCGCTTCGCGCTGATGACCGCGCGCTACCAGTACCGGCTGCGCGGCGCGGCGGAAGAACCCATCAGCAGCCGCACGCGCGGCAGCGCCACCCTCGGCCTGCCGCCGGGGCACCCGACGCTGCCCTCGCTGCTGCGCGAGGCGGGCTACCGCACGGCGCTCATCGGCAAGTGGCACCTCGGCTACCCACCTCATTTCAGCCCGCTGAAAAGCGGCTACGAGGAGTTCTTCGGCCCGATGTCGGGCGGGGTCGACTACTTCACGCACCGCTCGACCAACGGCGAGCACGATCTTTTCGAGGGCGAGTCCGAGGCGCACAGCAACGAATACCTCACCGACCTACTTTCGCGCCGCGCGGCGGAATACGTGCGCCGCGCGGCGCCGGGCGCGAAGGCGGGCACCCCGTTTTTTCTCAGCCTGCACTACAACGCGCCGCACTGGCCGTGGGAGACGCGCGAGGACCGGGCGCTCGCCGATGAAGTGAAGGCGAACCTCTTTCACCTGCACGGCGGCAGCATCCACGCCTACCGGCGAATGATCCACCACATGGACGAGGGCATCGGCTGGGTGGTGCAGGCGCTGCGCGAAACGGGGCAGCTCGACGACACCCTGATCGTCTTCACCAGCGACAACGGCGGCGAGCGCTTCAGCGACAACTGGCCGCTGGTGGGCGGCAAGATGGACCTGACCGAGGGCGGCATCCGCGTGCCCTACATCGCCCATTGGCCCGCAGGGGTCGCGCCAGGGAGCGTAAGCGCCCAGCTTTGCATGACGATGGACTGGTCGGCGACGATGCTGGAACTCGGGCAGGCGCGCGCGCACCCTGAGTACCCGCCCGACGGCGTGTCGATTGCCACGGTGCTGTGCGTCCCCGGGCGAACGTTCGAGCGGCCGCTCTACTGGCGCATGAACCACCGCGGCCAGCGCGCCTACCGGGACGGGGCGTGGAAATACCTGCGCGTGGACGGCGACGATTACCTCTTCAACCTGGCGAACGACGAGCGCGAGCGCGCCAATCTCGCCGGCCGCGATCCGGCGCGGCTGGAAGCGATGCGCAAGGCTTGGGAAGGGTGGAACGCGACCATGCCGCCGATTCCCGAGGACGCGACCGTGAGCCTGGGCTATGGCGCCAAGGACATGCCGCAGCGCTAGCGCAGGCCCCTAGCCGGTGCTCCAGGCGCGTGCCCGGCGCATGCGCGGGCACTCCGCCGCTGC
>CAZVHU010000239.1:0-3211 GCA_964627075.1 uncultured Enterobacteriaceae bacterium
ACCGGCGCGCGCGCCGTCATGTGCATCAAGGTGCTGGGCGGCTCGAAGCGCCGCTACGCCTCGATCGGCGACGTCATCAAGGTGAGCGTCAAGGACGCGGCGCCGCGCGGCAGGGTGAAGAAGGGCGAGGTCTACGACGCCGTCGTGGTGCGCACCGCCAAGGGCGTGCGCCGGGCCGACGGCTCGCTGATCCGCTTCGACTCCAACGCGGTGGTGCTGCTCACCAACAAACTCGAGCCGATCGGCACCCGCATTTTCGGGCCGGTGACGCGCGAGCTGCGCAGCGAGCGCTTCATGAAGATCGTGTCGCTCGCGCCGGAAGTGCTCTAGGAAGGAAGGCGACATGCAGCGCATCAGGAAAGGCGACGAAGTCGTGGTGACGACGGGCCGCGACAAGGGCAAGCGCGGCACGGTGCTGCGCCGCGTGGACGCCGAGCACGTCGTGGTCGAGGGCGTGAACCGGGTGAAGAAGCACCAGCGCCCCAACCCAATGAAGGGCGTGACCGGCGGCATCGTGGACCGCGACATGCCGATCCACGTCTCCAACGTGGCGCTATTCAACCCCGCGACGCAGAAGGCCGACCGCGTCGGCTTCAAGCGGCTCGAGGATGGCCGCAAGGTGCGGGTGTTCAAGTCCAACGGCGAGCAGGTCGACGTCTAAGGGAAGGCCATGGCGAAGGACGAGAAGCAGGAAAAGCAGGACAAGGCGGCCAAGCCCGCGGCGCAACAGCAGGCACAGCCCAGGCAGAAGGACAAGGCGGCGTCCAAGGACAGGCCAGCGCCGGTCGAGTCCGGCCCGCAGCTGCCGGCGCCGCCGGCGCGCCTCGCGACCTATTACCGCGAGAAGGTGGTGCCCGACCTGATGCAGAAGTTCGGCTACAAGACCGTCATGCAGGTGCCGCGCATCCGCAAGATCACGCTCAACATGGGTGTGGGCGAGACGGTCGTCGACAAGAAAGTGCTCGACAACGCGGTCGCCGACATGAGCAAGATCGCCGGCCAGAAGCCGGTGGTCACCAAGTCGCGCAAGTCGATCGCCAACTTCAAGATCCGTGCCGGATTCCCGGTCGGCTGCATGGTGACGCTGCGCGGCGCGCGCATGTACGAGTTCCTCGACAGGCTGGTGAACATCGCGATTCCGCGCATCCGCGACTTCCGCGGCGTCTCCAACCGCGCTTTCGACGGCCGCGGCAACTACAGCCTGGGCGTCAAGGAACAGATCATCTTCCCCGAGATCGAGTACGACAAGATCGACGCGCTCCGCGGGATGGACATCGCCATCAACACGACGGCGAAGACCGACGACGAAGCACGGGCGCTGCTGGCGGCGTTCCGCTTCCCGTTCAAGCACTGAAAGGCGGCAGACATGGCCAAACTGGCAGTCAAGCTCCGAGAATTGAAGCGCCGCAAGGCAGTTGCCAAGTTCAAGGCGAGACGCGCAGCGCTGCTCGAGGTGATCCACAACTCGAAGGCGACCGACGAGGCGAAGGACGCGGCGCGCGCCAAGCTGCAGCAGCTGCCGCGCAATGCGTCGCCGGTCCGCCTGCGCAACCGCTGCGCCCTCACCGGGCGCCCGCGCGGCGTGTATCGCAAGTTCGGCCTGGCGCGCAACAAGCTGCGCGAGCTGGCGCTGCGCGGCGAGGTGCCGGGCGTGATCAAGGCGAGCTGGTGAGGAGTCCCGCATGAGCATGACTGATCCGATCGCGGACATGCTGAGCCGCATCCGCAACGCCCAGATGGTGGGCCAGGTGGATGTCGGCATGCCGCATTCCAAGCTCAAGGTGTCAATCGCCCAGGTGCTGAAGGACGAGGGCTACATCGAGGACTTCGCGGTGCGCGACGAGGGCGTCAAGCGCGAGCTGCGCATCGGCCTGAAGTACTATGCGGGCCGCCCGGTAATCGAGCGCCTGGAGCGCGTCTCCAAGCCCGGCTTGCGCGTCTACAAGGGGCGTAACGACATCCCGCGCGTGATGAACGGGCTCGGGGTCGCGATCCTGTCGACCTCGCACGGCGTCATGACCGACCGCAAGGCACGCGCCACCGGCGTCGGCGGCGAAGTACTCTGCATCGTCGCCTGAGGAGCCTGACATGTCGCGCATTGCGAAGAACCCGATCGCGCTGCCCAAGGGCGTGGAAGTGACCATCACCGCCGCGCAGATCTCGGTGAAGGGACCGCTCGGCACGATCGCGCGGCCGATGGACCCGAACGTCGGCATCCAGAAGGAGGGCGACCGCCTGGTGTGCAAGGCGCTCGGCAACTCGCGCCACGCCGACGCCATGTCCGGCACCATGCGTGCGCTGGTCGCCAACATGGTGGCCGGCGTGAGCAAGGGCTTCGAGCGCAAGCTCAGCCTGGTAGGCGTCGGCTACCGCGCGCAGGCGCAGGGCGACAAGCTCAACCTCTCGCTCGGCTTCTCGCATCCGGTGGTGCACCAGATGCCGAAGGGCATCAAGGTGGTGACGCCGACTCAGACCGAGATCGTGGTGAGCGGCGTGGACCGTCAGCTGGTGGGCCAGATCGCGGCCGAGATCCGGGACGTCAAGTCGCCGGAGCCCTACAAGGGCAAGGGCGTGCGCTACGCCGACGAGCGCATCAGCCTGAAAGAGACCAAGAAGAAGTAACGGAGCGCCGCAATGACCGACAAGAACCCGGCGCGCCTGAGGCGCGCCCGCCAGACCCGGCTCAAGATCCGCGAGCTCGGCGCGATGCGCCTCACGGTGTACCGCAGCAATTTCCACATCTACGCGCAGATCACCTCGCCCAGGGGCGACAGGGTGCTCGCGAGCGCCTCGAGCGCCGAGAAGGACCTGCGCGGCTCGCTCAAGAGCGGCGGCAACCGCAAGGCCGCCGAAGCGGTCGGCCAGCGGATCGCCCAGAAGGCGAAGGCTGCCGGCATCGAGAAGGTCGCGTTCGACCGCGCCGGCTACAGGTATCACGGCCGCGTCAAAGCGCTTGCCGAAGCCGCCCGCGCAGGCGGGCTCAAGTTCTAGGGACAGCCATGGCGAAGATGCATGCAAGGCGTGTGCAGCAGTCGGAGGAACGTACCGACGGGCTGCGCGAGAAGATGGTGCAGGTGAACCGTGTCACCAAGGTGGTGAAGGGCGGCCGCGTGCTCGGCTTTGCCGCGCTCACCGTGGTCGGCGACGGCGACGGCGGCATCGGCATGGGCAAGGGCAAGGCGCGCGAGGTGCCGGTGGCGGTGCAGAAGGC
>CAZVHU010000240.1:0-3192 GCA_964627075.1 uncultured Enterobacteriaceae bacterium
CATCAGCGTCGACTTGCCGGCCGCGCTGGTCGACTGGATCAGCACCGCCAGCGGCCGATCGAGCTTGCGCGACACGCAGGCCAGGTACCCGACCAGCGCGTTGCTCGCTTCGCCCACCACGCCGATCGCCTCGACGTCGGCCACGATCCGCTCCACCAGCTTCGGATCGCGCAGCAGCGCCATGGCCGCGTCGTGCTGCGCCACCGACAGCGGCTCGGCGACGGGCCCGGCAGGCTTCAGGCTCGCGCCGATCGCCGCCTCCTGCGCCTGCTCGAGCGCCACCAGCAGCGACGCCAGGTCGCGCCCGATCACCGACTCCTCGACCCCGAGCTCGGCCGCCGCCTGCTTCACGAACACGCTCCGCGCCTTGGCCTGGTACAGGTCCAGTGTGTCCACGTGCAGATGCGCGCCTACGCTCACCATCACGTTGACCTTCAGCACCTCGTAGCTCAGGTTCTTGTCCAGGCCGCGCACCCGGTAGCGGCGCTCGCCGAAGGTGTGCACCCGCTCACGCAGATCGGTCGGCGCTGCCTCCGGCGCCGACGCGATCGGTGCCTCCATCGGCGGCGGGCTCGCTGGCGGCGCTGCGTGCGTCGCCGGTGACAACGCGAGTGCAGGTTCGGCCGCTTGCTCTGGAGCAACATCAGCGACTAAGGCAGGAACTTCCGGCGTTGCTGCCGCGCCGCTCGCCGAGGTGGTCGCCGGCGGCGTGGATTCCTCCCTGCTGACCGCTGTCGTGTCGGTCGGCCCTGCAGCGGCATCCAGCGTTGCCACCGCGCCGGTCGATCGCGGCGCTGCCGTGGTGCTCATCGGCTCCGCGCGCTCCAGCACCAGCGCCAGGCTCTTCGCCGACGGCGTCACCTTCAGCGCGTACGCGTTCGCGTCCATCCCCTTCGGGAACTGCACCCGCCACGGCTCGATCCCGCGTGCGATCAGCACCGGCGCGAGCTTCGCCGCTGCCGCATCGCCGGCTTCGTCGCGGTCGTAGGCGATCAGCACGCGGCGCACGCCCTGCGCCACCAGCGCCGCCAGCAGCTCGTCGGTGCAGCCCGACACCCCGAACGCGGAGGTCACGTGGCGGAACCCCGCGCACCAGAACGTCAGCGCATCGAGCAGCGCCTCGCACAGGATCACTTCCCCCTGGCCGGCCAGCCCCGCCGCGTTGAACACGCCCCGATGCGGCCCCGGCAGGTACAGGTGCAGCGCCGTCCCCGGCCGCAGGTTCGTCCCGATCTTGCGCCCGTACACCTCGGCCACCTCGCCGCCGGCGTCGAACACCGGCACCACCAGCGAGCCGTTGAAGTGCTCGTGACCGGACGCGCGCAGGATGCCGATCCGCTGCAACGCCCCGCGCAGCGCCGCACCTTGCAAGCGGTTCTTCTCCGGCAGCCGGTAACCCAGCGTCCGGTTCGCGTAGCCGAGCTTGAACGTGTCGATCAGCTCGGGGTGGGTCAGCCCGCGCCGGGCCAGGTAGGCCAGCGCCTCAGGCGCCGCCTTCAGCGCCGCGTGGTAGTCGTCGATCACCTGGCGCAGCAGCACCCGGTCGTCCTCGGTCGGCACGTACGCCGCGCTCACCGTGCGCACCGCCCGCGTCGCCGGCGCCCCCAGCGCCGGGCTCTCCCGCGCCAGCAGCTCGACTGCGTGCCGGAACGACACCGAGCGCGTGCGCATCACCCAGTCGATCACCGTTCCGCCCTGCTGGCAGCCGAAGCAGTGCCAGACGTTCTTCGAAGGCGTCACGATGAACGACGGCGTGTCGTCGCCCTCGTGGAAGGGACAGCGCATCGCCAGGTCCTTGCCCTGAACCTTCAGCCGGTGCCCCGCCGCTTCGATCAACCGCACCAGGCTCACCTCGGCCTTCAGCCGCTCGACCTCCGACTCCGCGATGCGCGCCATCGACGTCTCCTGAGCAAAAGCCGGTCAATAGCCGTCCGGCGTTGTCTGTAAGATAGTCGTATGCGACTATTTCGCGCAAGTCGCTCGGAGGCCACTCATACCATGCACACCTCGCCACACTCGCCGCTGATCGCCAACGTGAAGGGCTTCACCGAACGCCTGCGGTTGCTGCGTACCGCGCGCGGACTCAAGCAGAACCGCCTCGCCGAGTTACTCGGCATTCCGCCCCGCAGCTACAACCGCTGGGAGCGCGGCACCTACGTGCCGCACGTCGAGATGCTGGTCAAACTCGCCGATATCCTTCAGGTCAGCATGGACGAGTTGATCGGCCGCGCCGACAGTGCCAGCGAGCCCGCGATCCGCAATCCCGAACTGCACGAACTCGTGCAGCAGGTCGATCAACTTCCCGACTTCGAGCAGCAGACCGCCGTGGTCATGCTCGACGGCCTGGTGAAGAAGAACCAGATGGAACGCCTCGCCAGCAAACGACGCGGCAAGCACATTGCTTCGCGCCGCTGATCGAGAACACCTTGACTACCTTCGCGGAGCCGACTTCAACTGGCGTTCGGCTGTTCTACGGACTGATACCCGCAGGCGCGTCCGAACCGGTGTGGCGATTTCGTGATCTCGAACTCGCGCGCGGGGCGAGCGATGAGCGCATCGCCAACGCGGTCTTCGATGCCTGCCAGAGCATGTGGCCGGGGGAGACGATCGACGTTCCCGCCATGATGCGGGCCGTTCTGGCCGCGACCCAGCGGCGCGGGCACCCCGTCAGTGCGGGGCGCCTCGTCGCCGCAAACCTGCAGATCCTGGCGACCGATGTCTATGAGCGCTTCACCGTGTTCGGGATGGGCTTCGTCGGCGGCCTCGCCAGCTTCATCGCCGCCAAAGGATCGGAAGGCCTCGCCTGGCCAGCGCTGGCCGCCATCGCACTGCTGCTGATCTCGCTCGTGTGCGGCTTGGGCTCGCTACTGCTCGGCTGGTTCACGGCGCAGTCGCGCATCGGGATCGGCAACCGCGAACTGATCCGCTCGACGCTGGCCGAGGCCAACGTCCAGCGCCCCGATGCCGCGCTTCGCGCCATGCTCATCGCGCAGTGGCGCCACCTGCCGTGCACCGATCGGCGCTTCCTCCGCCCGTTCATGCGCAGCGTGGTCGAGCGCCGGATGCCGAAACGCCAAGGAGCAGTCCACCGCGACCGGTCGACTCGCTGCGGCCGCGCGCAGTCAATCCCTTCTCGCGCGATTCCACTTGGTCCTCGGCGTCCTCGCGGCCGTCATCTACGTGATCGGCAGC
>CAZVHU010000241.1:0-3186 GCA_964627075.1 uncultured Enterobacteriaceae bacterium
ACCGAGCATCGCCTGCACGGCGCGCAGGTCGGCCCCGCGCTCGAGCAGGTGCGTGGCGAAGGAGTGGCGCAGCTTGTGCGGGGTGATGCGCTTCGCGATCCCGGCGCGCAGCGCGTAGCCGCGGATCAGCTTCCAGAACCCCTGGCGCGTCATCGGCCCGCCGCGGCGGGTGACGAAGAGGTAGTCGGAGGCGCCGCGGGCCAGCGCGGGCCGCGCCTCGTCGTAGTAGCGGCGGATCGCGCGCAGCGCCACCTCGCCGACGGGGACGAGGCGCTGCTTGCGCCCCTTGCCCGTGGCGCGCAGGAAACCGCGCTCGGGGTCGAGGGCGTTGCTCTGCAGCGTGCAGAGCTCGGTCACGCGCAGGCCCGTGGCGTAGAGCAGCTCGAGCATCGCGCGGTCGCGCAGGCCGAGCGGCGCCGAGACCTCGGGCGCCGCGAGCAGCGCCTCCACGTCGGCCTCCGAGAGGCTCTTCGGAAACCGCGGCGCGCGCTTGGGCAGCTCGAGCTTGAGCGTGGGGTCGGCGCCGATCTTTCGCTCGCGCGCGCGCCACTGGTAGAAGCGCCTGAGGCTGGAGAGCCTGCGCGCCGCGCTCGATGCGCGCCCCTTGCGCGCGCCGAGGAACGCGAACAGGTCCTGCTCGCGCGCGCCGTCGAGGCCGCGCTTGCCGAGAAAGCCCGCGAGCTGCTCGAGGTCGCGCCGGTAGGCGGCGAGCGTGTTCTTCGCCAGGCCGTCCTCGAGCCAGAGCGCGTCGCAGAAGGCGTCCAGCAGCGCTGCGTCAGCTTGGTTCAAGGCCGGAGCTCGAAGGTCTCGGGCCCCGTCTCGTGGCGCAGCAGCCAGCGCTTCACATCGAGCATGAATCCGCCGCTCGAGTGCGCGAAGCCTCCGATGCCGTCGGCCGCCACCGCGCGATGGCAGGGAATCACGATCGGCAGGCGGTTGTCGCCGCAGGCCTGGCCCACGGCGCGCGCTTCGCCCTGCACCTGCTGCGCGATCTCGCCGTAGGTGAGCGTGCGCCCGCCCGGGATGGCGCGCAGCGCCTCCCAAACCTGCCGCTGGAACGGCGTGCCTTCGATCGCGAGCGGCAGGTCGAACTGCGCCGCGGGATCGTCGCGGTAGCGCTCGAGTTGATCGGCCACGCGGCGCGCGAGGCCGTTTGTCGGCGCAAGCAGCGGCGCCGAGCGCGGCAGGAACGAAAGCCCGGTCACCCGCTCCCCGTCGGTGCGCACGCCGACGCGCATCGCGGGGAAGTCCACCACCACGCAGAACTCACGCACGGGCGAGCTTCTCGATTCTCGCCAGCAGGTCGTCGGGCACTTCGATGCCCTCGCCGCGCAGGCGCTTCTCCGATGCAAAGCGCTTCGCCCCCGGCAGCCGCACGCCCTCGTCGGCGAGCATCGCCGCGACCACCGCCTCGACGCGCTCGAGATACCTCTCCCGGCCGGCGAGCGCGCCCGGGTCGATGGCGAGGAACGCCTGGCCGATGCGCGGCTTGTTGCCCTGCTCGGCGAAAAACGAGTCGGCCTCGGGGCCGATCGCCGAGCCGGTGAGCGCCGCGCACACCAGCTCGAACGCCAGCGCGAGCATCGCGCCCTTGGCGCCGCCGATGGGGAACAGGCTCCCCCGCTCGATCGCCTCCTTGGGGTCGGTGGTCGGCCTGCCGTCGCGGTCGAGCGCCCAGCCCTCGGGGATTCTCTCGCCCTTCTGCATGGCGAGCATGATTCTGCCGCGCACCACGGTGGTGAGCGCGAGGTCGATCACCAGCGGCTCCGAGTCCTTGCGCGGGAAAGCGAACGCGACGGGATTGGTGCCGAAGAGTGCCTTCTTCCCGCCCCACGCCGGGATCGCCGCGGGCGAATTGGTGAACGCGACGCCCACCATGCCCGCCGCCGCCACGGGCAGCAGGTGGATGCCGAGGACGCCTAAGTGCGCGCTATTCGTGATGCCGGCGAAGGCGACGCCATTGCGGCGCGCGCGCGCGATCACTTCCTCGATCGCCCAGGCGCAGGACTCGTAGGGGAGCGCGTCGGCGTTGTCGATGAGGCACGCGGCGGCGCGATCCATCTTCATCACCGGCATCGCGCCTCCGGTGGCGCGGCCGTTTCGCAGCATCGAGCAGTAGAACGGCACGCGCGACATGCCGTGCGTCGGCAGCCCCTGCTCCTCGGCGCGGACCAGGTGCCGCGCCGTTGCCTCGGCCATTTCGGGACGTGCGCCGGCGCGCTCGATCGCGCTGCGCGCGAGTCGAAACAGCTCTTGCGGCGCCTTCCTCATGCGAAGATTCTACCTTCGTCATTCAGGGCAGGAGACCGCACCATGGGCACGATGATCGAACTCGCGGCGAGCGACGGCCACAAGCTCGCGGCCTACCGCGCCGATCCCGCGGGCAAGCCGCGCGGCGGCGTGGTGGTGATCCAGGAGATTTTCGGCGTCAACAAGCACATCAAGTCGGTCGCCGACGGCTACGCGGCCGACGGCTACCTCGTCATCGCGCCGGCGATGTTCGACCGCGCCAGGCGCGGCTACGACACCGGCTACTCGCCGCCGGAGATCGAGGCGGGGCGCGCGATCATGCAGGGGCTCGACTGGGCGAAGACCATGCTCGACGCCGAGGCCGCGATCAAGGCGGCGAAGGCCGCCGGCAAGGTCGGAATGGTCGGCTACTGCTGGGGCGGCACCGTGACCTGGGTTTCCGCGGCGCGCTTGCCAGGCCTTGCCTGCGCGGTGCCCTATTACGGCGGCAGCATGCCGAACTTCATCGGCGAGATGCCCAGGTGCCCGGTGATGTGCAACTTCGGCGAGCTGGACACCATGCCCTCGCTCGAGCAGGCGCGCGCCATCGCCAAGGCGCACCCCGAGATCACGGCGCACTTCTACGCGGGCGCCGGCCACGGCTTCAACTGCGACCACCGCGCCTCGTTCAACGCCGAGGCCTCCAGGCTCGCGCGCAGCCGCACGCTGGAATTCTTCCGCAAGCACATCGGCTGAGGCGCCGGCCCGGGCCGGTCCTGCCCAAAATGGGCTTTATGACCTCCCATTTTGGGCATATACTTGCGGAATGGCCTCCGGTAACGATCCGGGCAGCGATCCCCTGGACGCGCTTTTCTCGCGCACGCAGCAGCGCGTGCTCGGGCTGCTGTTTGCCGGCGAGGACGAGTACACGCTGAACGCGCTGGTCAAGCGCTCCGG
>CAZVHU010000242.1:0-3118 GCA_964627075.1 uncultured Enterobacteriaceae bacterium
TGATCGGCTCGGGCGACCGCTCCGAGCGCATCCGCACCTACAACTTCCCGCAGGGGCGGGTGACCGACCACCGCATCAACCTCACGCTCTACAAGATCGAGCGCATCATGGAAGGCGAGCTCGACGAGGTGGTCGAGGCGCTGCGCGCCGAGCACCAGGCCGAGCAGCTCGCGCAGCTGGAACAAGCTGCCTGACGGCCATGACCGCGGGCCAGGCGCTTGCCGCGGCGGCGATCGAGCCGCGCGAGGCGCGCATCCTGCTCGCCGCGGCGAGCGGCTTCTCGCAGGCGAGCGTGATCGCGCACCCCGAGCGTGAATTGCCGGCGGAGGTCGCGCAGCGCTTCCAGGCGATGGCCGCGCGCCGGCGCGCGGGCGAGCCGATCGCCTACCTCGTTGGCCGGCGCGAGTTCTTCGGTCTGGAGCTCGCGGTCAGTCGCGCGGTGCTGATCCCGCGGCCGGAGACCGAGCTTCTGGTCGAGCTCGCGCTGGAGCGCCTTCCGGCCGGTTCGACGGCTGCGCTGCTCGAGCTCGGCACCGGGAGCGGCGCGATCGCGCTCGCGTTGAAGCGCCTGCGCCCGCGCGCGCGCGTCGTCGCCGTCGAGGCGAGCGCGGCGGCGCTGGAAGTCGCGCGGCGCAACGCCGCGCGCCTGGGCCTGGAGATCGAGCTCAGGCACGGGCGCTGGTTCGAGCCGGCCGCGGGCGAGCGCTTCGCGCTCGTCGTCTCCAACCCGCCGTACGTCGCCGAGGGCGATCCGCACCTCGCCGAAGGGGACCTGCGCTTCGAGCCGCGCTCGGCGCTGGTGGGCGGCGCGGACGGGCTCGAAGCGATCCGCGACATCGCCCGCGCCGCGCCCGCATACCTCGCGCAAGGCGGATGGCTGCTCCTCGAACACGGGCTGGGGCAGGAGGGTGCCGTGCAGGGCCTTCTTGCCGGGGCCGGCCTCGAAGGCATCGCGACCTGGCCCGATTTGGCCGGGATTGCGCGGGTGACCGGAGGCAGGTTAAAATCCGAGTAACTTTGTCAACTAATTGAACGACTTAGAGGCGCGCCATGAGCGACGTGCAGCAGCTGATCAAGGAGCAGGTGACCCGCAACCCGGTGGTGCTCTACATGAAGGGCACGCCGCAATTCCCGCAGTGCGGCTTCTCGGCGCTCGCCGTGCAGGTGCTGAACGCCTGCGGCGCGGGCAAGGTGTTCACGGTGAACGTGCTCGAGAACCCCGAGATCCGCCAGGGCATCAAGGCCTACGCCAACTGGCCGACGATCCCGCAGCTCTACGTCAACGGCGAGTTCATCGGCGGCTCGGACATCATGCGCGAGATGTACGAGTCGGGCGAGCTGGAGAAGCTCCTCGCCGGGGTCGCGCAAAAAGCCTAGCTCAGACGCCGGACAGGCGCAGGTTGGCCATCGCGAGGCGATCGGCCAGGATGTGCATGAAGGCGCGGTCGAACTTGTGCTGGCACGATTCGGATGCCTGCTCGAGCTTCGCCGTGGGCACCGAGGCGATCTTCGCGTCGGCCACCACCGTCACGTCGGCGCCGCGCGCGTTGCCGCGCCGCTGCAGGTAGGCCATCTCGCCGAAGCATTCGCCGGCGCGCAGCAGGTTGAGGATCTTGCCGCGCTTGGTGACCTTGACCTGCCCCTCGGCGAGCACGCAGAAATAGTCTGCCGGCTCGCCCTCGCGCATCACCGTTTCGCCGGCGCGCGCCGACTGCCAGGTGGAGATGCGCGCAACCTCCCAGAGCTCGACGTCGGAGAAGTGCTCGAAGAAGGCGAGCTTGCGCAGCAGCTCGAACTTGTCCGAATCGGCGAACTCCTCCGTGCGCAGCCCGCCTAGCCCGCCGCGGAACGCCTCGGCAAGGTCGAACGAGAACTCCTGCCACGCCTGATAGCGCGCCTCGAGGTCCTTCGCCATGGCGCGGCGCACGATCGCCTCGAGCGCCTCGGGCAGCTCGGGCCGGAAATCGGTGATCGGCGGCGGCTCGACCGTGGTGATCTGGTAGATGAGGCTGAAGTTGTTGCTCGCCTGGAACGGCAGCCGCCCGGCGAGCAGGTGGTAGAGCACCACGCCCATCGAGTAGATGTCGGTGCGGTGGTCGAGCGGCTGCTCCTTCACCTGCTGCGGCGACATGTAGGCGGGCGAGCCGATCGCCGAGATCTGCGTGGTCTCGCCGCTGGCGATGATCGCGGTGCCGAAGTCCGACACCTTCACCTCGGTGCCGCCGCTGTAGAGGATGTTGGCCGGCTTGATGTCGCGGTGCGTGATGCCGAGCTTGTGCGCGAAGTCGAGCGCGCGCGTGCACTTGAAGATCATCTCCACCGCCTTGTCCACCGGCAGCAGGCTCGAGGGCTGGCAGAACTGCTCCAGCGTGCCGCCGCTGACGTACTCCATGACGATGTAGCGCAGCGCCTCGTCGGCGACCGCGTCGTAGATCTGGCAGATGTGCGGGTGCTGGAGCTTGCCGGCGAGCGAGGCCTCGGTGACGAACAGCTTCTTGTAGAGCCTGCCGCGTTCCGGATCGTCGAACACCTCGGGCGAGACCACCTTCACCGCGACCTCGCGCGAGTTGAAGGGATCGTCGCAAAGGTAGACCTCGGAGGTGGCGCCGTCGCCGAGCTTGCGCTTGACCGGGTACTTCCCGATCTGCTGGTACTTGAGCGATTCCTCCACGGCGCGGCGCCCTCAGCGCCGGCGCCGCGCGCGCGCCGCCGCGGCGCGCACCTGCGCGGGTGAAGTCCCCCCGGGATGGTCGCGGCTCGCGACCGAGCCCTCCAGCGTGAGCGCGCGGTAGACGTCGTCGTCGATCGCGCTCGAGAAGCCCTGCAGCACCTTGAGCGGCAGCCCCGAGAGGTCGCAGCCCGTCGCTTCGGCCTCGCGCACGGCGCGCGCCACCGCCTCGTGCGCGTCGCGGAACGGCACGCCTTTCCTCACCAGGTAGTCGGCGAGGTCGGTCGCGGTGGAGAAGCCCTCCAGCGCCGCGGCGCGCATCGCCTCGGGCACCGGCTCGAGGCCCCGCGCGAGGTCGGCGAATGCGGCGAGCGAGTCCTTCACCGTGTCCACGGTGTCGAACAGCGGCTCCTTGTCTTCCTGGTTGTCCTTGTTGTAGGCGAGCGGCTG
>CAZVHU010000243.1:0-3114 GCA_964627075.1 uncultured Enterobacteriaceae bacterium
GTTCGCGCTCGCGGTCGCAGGCTTCGCGGCGGTGGCGTGGGCCGCGCTGCGCTTCGCGGCGAGCGCGCCGCGCGCGCGCCGGCTCGGCGCCGTGCTCGCGCGGCGTTCCGGCGCTGCGGGCGCCGCGCTGCGCTACGGGCTCGCCAATTTGCGAAGGCACGCGCGCGGCAACGCCGTGCAGGTGGCGAGCCTCGCGCTCGGCCTCACCGCGGTGCTGCTGCTCACCTTCACGCGCAACGACCTGGTGGACGCCTGGCGGCGGAGCGCGCCGCCGGATGCGCCGAACCGCTTTCTCCTCGGCGTGCAGCCCGACCAGCTGGCGAGTGTAAAGTCATACTTTACAGTTCGGGCCATCGCGGTCCCCGACCTCTACCCCATGGTGCGTGGGCGTCTCACCGCGCACAACGGCCGCAGGGTCTCGGAGGCCGACTATGGCGAGGAACGCGCGCGGCGCCTGGTCGAGCGCGAATTCAACCTTTCCTTCACCGAGGCGCCGCCGTCGCACAACACCGTGACCGCCGGGCGCTGGTTCGCGCCGGATGCCGCCGAAGTGTCGGTGGAGGAGGGCATCGCGAAAACGCTCGGCTGGGCGATGGGCGACGAGCTGACGTTCACCGTGGGAGCCGACTCGTTCAAGGCACGCATCAGTTCGCTGCGCAAGCTGCGCTGGGACTCGATGAAGGTGAATTTCTTCGTCATCGCGCCGCCGCGGCTGATGGAGCGCTTCCCGGCGAGCTACATCTCGGCGTTCCGCATCGAGCCGGGGCAGGAGCGGCTGATGAACGAGCTGACGGCGCGTTTTCCCAACCTCACCGTCGTGGACGTCGCGGCGGCGATGCGCCAGGCGCAAGGCGTGATCGACCAGGTGATCACCGCGGTGCAGGTGGTGTTCCTGTTCGCGCTCGGCGCCGGGCTGCTGGTGCTCTATTCCGCGCTCGTCGCCACCGAGGACGAGCGCCGCAGGGAAGCGGCCGTGATGCGCGTCTACGGCGCTTCGCGCGGCATGGTCACCGGCAGCCAGCGGGTCGAGTTCCTCTCCATGGGCCTTGTCGCCGGCGTGCTCGCCACCGCGGGCGCGGCGGCGATCGGGCAGCTGCTCGCGCGGCGCGTGTTCGAGCTGGACCTGCCGCCCAACGGCTGGCTGCTCGTGGCAGGGCCGCTCGCGGGGGTGCTTCTCCTGTCGTTCAACGCATGGCTCTCCTCGCGCAAGGTGCTCTCGGCTTCGCCCGCGCTCACGCTGCGCGACGGCGCCTGAAAGCTTTCCGCCGGTTGCCTCGACTAAACTAAATGGATCTCACCAGCCGAGGAATTCCCATGACGCTGACGCAGGAACTGGAGCAGCTCAAGGCCGCCTTTGCGAACAAGACCGATGCGTCGATCGTTGCCGCCTACGAGAAGGGCATTGCCGATCTGCGCGCCGAAGGCCTGGAGCGCAACGCGCTCAAGGCGGGGGACTTCGCGCCCGACTTCACGCTCGACGACGCCGGCGGCAAGCCGGTGAATCTGGGCGAGCGGCTGCGCGGCGGCCCGGTGGTGCTCAAGTTCTACCGCGGCGGCTGGTGCCCGTATTGCAACCTGGAGCTGCGCGCCTACCAGCAGGCATTGCCCGAGCTGCACGCGATCGGCGCGCAGCTGGTCGCAATCTCGCCGGAGTCGCCCGACAACTCGCTTTCCACCGCCGAGAAGAACGCCCTGAGGTTCAGCGTGCTGAGCGACCGCGAAGGCCGCGTCGCGCGCGATTACCGTCTCGCGTTCGAGCTCTCGCCCGAGCTCAAGGCGATCTACCGGTCGCGCGGACGCGACCTCGCGGAGTGGAACGGCGGCGACTGGACGCTGCCGGTGCCCGCGACGTTTGTCGTCGGACGCGACCGGCGAATTGCGCTCGCGCACGTGGACGCGGACTATCGCTCACGGCTGGAGCCTGCGGACGCAGTGGCCGCGGCGCGCAAGGCGGCGCGCTGATCCTTCCACCGAGGGTTGCACCAAGAGCGGGCACATTTGGCGGCCCGCGCCCTCGCATGGTGCGGCGCGATTTCTCGCAAGTAGTTGATTTGCAGCGCATTGCCGCATGGCACGACTCGTGCTGGATGGCCTGTGGTTTCCCATTCCGAAAAGGAGTCCTGCCATGCGTCACGCATTTGTTGTTTTCGCCGTAGCCGCTGCGCTCGCCATCCCCGGCATTGCGGCCGCGCAGACCACCGCTGCCGCGGCGCCGCAGTCGCCGCACACCATCACCGGCAACCTCGGGATCTACTCGAGCTACCGCTTCCGCGGGATCGACCAGACCTTCGGCAAGCCCGCGCTGCAGGGCGGCGTGGACTACAGCCACGCGAGCGGCATCTACCTCGGCAACTGGAACTCCAACGTCAACGAGGGCGCGGGCTATCCCGGCGGCAGCCTCGAGATGGACTTCTACGGCGGCTGGAAGAAGTCGTGGGGCGACTTCGGCCTCGACCTCGGCGCGATCTATTACTACTACCCCGGGACCGACGCCAGCGCGACGACGCTCTTCAGCCCGACCAACAACCGCACCGGCCAGGTGGCGAGCGGCTCGATCGACAACACCGAGCTCTACGTCGGCGGCAGCTGGAAGTGGATTTCGCTCAAGTATTCGCACGCGGTGAGCGACTACTTTTCCACGCCCGGCACCAAGAACTCGAACTACACCGACCTCTCGTTCAACTACGACCTCGGCAGCGGCTGGGGCGTCAACGCGCACGTCGGCTACCTGAAGTTCAAGGGCATGACCAATGGCGACTACACCGACTGGAAGCTGGGCGTCACGAAGGACGTCTCCGGCTGGGTGTTCGGCGCCGCCTACGTCGACACCAACGCCGACGGCGACTGCAGCGTCACCACCAGCCCGCAGCCGTATTGCTTCGCCAACAGCTCCAACACCAAGACCAAGGACGCGGGCCGGAGCTATTTCGTGGTCTCGGTCAGCAAGACCTTCTAGGGAGGGCGCATGAAACTGGTCACCGCCGTCATCAAGCCGTTCAAGCTCGACGAGGTGCGCGAGGCGCTCTCGGCGATCGGCGTGCAGGGCGTCACCGTCACCGAGGTCAAGGGCTTCGGCCGGCAGAAGGGCCACACCGAGCTCTACCGCGGCGCCGA
>CAZVHU010000244.1:0-3107 GCA_964627075.1 uncultured Enterobacteriaceae bacterium
CAAGGCCAAGCGCGGCATCGTCTACATCGACGAGATCGACAAGATCTCGCGCAAGTCCGACAACCCCTCGATCACGCGCGACGTCTCGGGCGAGGGCGTGCAGCAGGCGCTGCTGAAGCTGATCGAGGGCACCATCGCCTCGGTGCCGCCGCAGGGCGGGCGCAAGCACCCCAACCAGGACTTCGTGCAGGTCGACACGACGAACATCCTGTTCATCTGCGGCGGCGCCTTCGACGGTTTGGAAAAGATCGTCCGCAACCGCACCGAGAAGACCGGCATCGGCTTCGGGGCGGAAGTGAAGAGCCCGAACAACTCCAAGGCGATCTACGACCTGCTGAAGTCGGTCGAGCCCGAGGACCTGATCAAGTACGGCCTGATCCCCGAGTTCGTGGGCCGCATGCCGGTGGTGGCGGCGCTGGAGGAGCTCGACGAGAAGGCGCTCATCCAGATCCTCACCGAGCCCAAGAACGCGCTGATGAAGCAGTACCAGCGCCTGTTCCACATGGAAGGCGTGGAGCTGGAAGTGCGCCCGGGCGCGCTCGCCGCGGTGTCCAAGCGCGCGCTCGCGCGCAAGACCGGCGCGCGCGGCCTGCGCTCGATCCTGGAGCAGATCCTGCTCGACACCATGTACGAGCTGCCGACGCTCGAGAACGTGAGCAAGGTGGTGGTGGACGAGTCGATGGTCGGCGGCGAAGGCAAGCCGCTGCTCATCTATTCCGAGCAGCAGAAAGTCGCCGGCAGCGCAGGTTGAGCGCGGCGATTCGGGCATTTCCGCACCTTTTCCAGGGTTTTGCCGCGTTGCAGCGAGGCCGCCTTCGGGGTAGGCTACCCGCTGTCCATTCCGAGGGAACCCCGCGACCGCGCGGCGGCTCCCGGCAACAGAGGCTCGCATGCCAGAACCGCTGAGGACCCAGAACCCCGCCCAATATCCGCTGCTGCCGCTGCGCGACGTGGTGGTGTTCCCGCACATGGTGATCCCGCTCTTCGTCGGGCGGCCCAAGTCCATCAAGGCGATGGAATCCGCGATGGAAAGCGGCAAGTCCATCCTGCTCGTTGCGCAGCGCTCGGCCGCGAAGGACGATCCCGGCCCCGAGGACATGTACGAGATCGGTTGCGTCTCGAGCATCCTGCAGATGCTCAAGCTCCCGGACGGCACGGTGAAGGTGCTGGTCGAGGGCGGCAGCCGCGCCCGCATCGGCCAGATCACCGACCTGAAGTCGCACTGGGTCGCCGAGGCGACGCCGGTGCCTGCCGAGGGCGCGCCGCCGCCGGAGGTCGAGGCGATGCGCCGGGCGCTGCTCTCCGCGTTCGACCAGTACGTGAAGCTGAACAAGAAGATCCCGCCCGAGATCCTCACCTCGCTCGCCGGCATCGACGAGGCCGGGCGCCTCGCCGACACCGTGGCGGCGCACCTGCCGCTCAAGCTCGAGCAGAAGCAGCAGGTGCTGGAGATGTTCGAGGTGAAGAAGCGCCTCGAGCACCTGCTGTCGCAACTCGAGACCGAGATCGACATCCTGCAGGTCGAGAAGCGCATCCGCGGGCGCGTCAAGCGCCAGATGGAGAAGAGCCAGCGCGAGTACTACCTGAACGAGCAGGTGAAGGCGATCCAGAAGGAGCTCGGCGAGGGCGAGGAAGGCGCCGACCTCGAGGAGATGGAAAAGCGCATCCGCCGCGCGCACATGCCCAGGGACGCGCGCCGCAAGGCCGAGACCGAGCTGAAGAAGCTCAAGCTCATGAGCCCGATGTCGGCCGAGGCGACCGTGGTGCGCAACTACATCGATACCCTGATCAACCTGCCGTGGCGCAAGAAGTCGCGCATCTCCAAGGACATCAAGCAGGCGCAGGCGATCCTCGACAAGGACCACTACGGCCTGGAGAAGGTGAAGGAGCGCATCCTCGAGTACCTCGCGGTGCAGACGCGCGTGGACAAGATGAAGGCGCCGATCCTGTGCCTGGTGGGCGCGCCGGGCGTGGGCAAGACCTCGCTCGGGCAGTCGATCGCGCGCGCCACCAACCGCAAGTTCGTGCGCATGTCGCTCGGCGGCGTGCGCGACGAGGCCGAGATCCGCGGCCACCGCCGCACCTACATCGGCTCGATGCCGGGCAAGATCCTGCAGAACATGACCAAGGTCGGCGTCAGGAACCCGCTGTTCCTGCTCGACGAGGTGGACAAGCTGGGCATGGACTGGCGCGGCGACCCGTCCTCGGCCCTGCTCGAAGTGCTGGATCCCGAGCAAAACCACACCTTCACCGACCACTACGTCGAGGTCGAGTACGACCTGTCGGAGGTGATGTTCGTCGCCACCGCCAACACGCTCAACATCCCGCCGCCGCTGCTCGACCGGATGGAGGTGATCCGGCTCTCGGGCTACACCGAGGACGAGAAGCTCAACATCGCGACGCAATACCTGCTTCCGAAGCAGATGAAGAGCACCGGCCTCAAAGAAGGCGAACTGACGGTTTCCGAGGCCGCGATCCGCGACGTGGTGCGCTACTACACGCGCGAGGCCGGCGTGCGCGGCCTGGAGCGCGAGATCTCCAAGATCTGCCGCAAGGCGGTGAAGCAGCTCCTCACCGACGACAAGGAGGGCGAAGAAAAGCCCAGGCGCATCGCGGTCACGCCCAAGAACCTGGACAAGTTCTGCGGCGTGCGAAAGTACACCTTCGGCATCGCCGAGAAGCAGAACCAGGTCGGCCAGGTGACGGGGCTCGCCTGGACCGAGGTCGGCGGCGAGCTGCTGACGATCGAGACCGTGACCATGCCGGGCAAGGGCAAGACCATCACCACCGGCAAGCTCGGCGAGGTGATGCAGGAGTCGATCCAGGCGGCGCTGTCGGTGGTGCGCAACCGCTCGCGCAAGCTCGGCGTCAACGAGGAGTTCTACCAGAAGAACGACATGCACATCCACCTGCCCGAGGGCGCCACGCCCAAGGACGGGCCGAGCGCCGGCATCGGCATCGTCACCTCGATGGTGTCGATGCTCACCGGCATCCCGGTGCGCGCCGACGTCGCCATGACCGGCGAGATCACGCTGCGCGGCGAGGTGCTGCAGATCGGCGGCCTGAAGGAGAAGCTGCTCGCGGCGCACCGCGGCGGCATCAAGACG
>CAZVHU010000245.1:0-3085 GCA_964627075.1 uncultured Enterobacteriaceae bacterium
TGGTTCCTCTACCGCTTGCGCCGCCGCCTTGCTTACGCGGGGAAGTCCTTATAGTCTGACTTTACAGTTGCCGCCTAGGAAGGCGGCAGGTAGCGCAGCGGGTCGACCGGCTTGCCGGACTTGCGGATCTCGAAGTGGAGCTTGGGCGCGCTCGCGTCGGTGTCGCCCAGCTCCGCGATCCGCTGCCCGCGCGTCACGTTCTGGCCTTCCTTGACCAGGATCTCGCGGTTGTGCGCGTAGACGCTGTTGAAGCCGTTGTCGTGCTTGATGACGATGAGCTTGCCGTAGCCGCGGATGCCGGTGCCGGTGTACATCACGCGCCCGGGCGCGGCCGCGAGCACCGGGTCGCCCGGCGAGCCCGAGATGTCCACGCCCTTGTTGGTCGCTTCCGAGAACCCGGCGAGGACCTTGCCTTTCGCGGGCCAGATGAACTCGATCGCCTCCGGGTCGAACGCCCGGCCGGCGGGCGCGGCGCTCGCCTGCGGCGCAGGCGGAGCGCTTGCCGCGGGCGATGGGCCCGGTGCTGGCGGCGCAGCGCCCGGCGGGGCAGGAATGGCCCCTGGCGCCGCGGCAACCGGCTGTGGCTTGGGTGCGGGCGCGGGCTCGCCCTTGGAGAGCATCGCGAGGTTCTGCTCCGAGTACGGCAGGCGCAGCGCCTTGGGCGCGGTCTTCGCCGCGCCATCGGCGACTGTCGGCGCCGCGGCAGGTTCCTTGCCCAGCGGCCGGGCATCGAGCGTCCCCGCGCCGCGCGCCGCGCCGACCTGCACGCCGCTCGCCTCCTCGGGCGGCGCCACGCGCAGCACCTGCCCGATGCGGATGCGCGACGGATCGTCGAGCTTGTTCCAGACCTGCAGGTCGCGGTAGTCCACGCCGTGCTCGAGCGCGATCGAGTAGAGCGTGTCGCCGCGCTTCACCACGTACTGCGGGGACCGCGCGGCGGGCGCGCCCGGGACCGGCGTCTGCTGGGCGACCGGGGGCCTGGGCTTGGCGGCAGGCGTCGGCCTGCGATCGTCCACCACCGGCGCGGGCGCCTGGCGCATCGAGCAGCCCGCCGCTGCGAGCGCGGCTGCGAGGACTGCGGGCAAGGCGTATCGGGTCATAGCTTTCCGGTCACCAGCGGCACGAAGCGCACCGCGTCCAGCGCGGCCTGCGAAAAACCGCGCGCGCCGCGCTCCACCAGCACCAGCCGCTGCGCGCCGGCGCCCGGCTGCCGCAGCGGCAGCACCATTCTGCCACCGCGCGCCAGTTGCCCCAAGAGGGCCTCGGGCACCTGCGGCGCCGCGGCCGCCACCACGATGGCGTCGAACGGCGCGGCCTTCTCGAGGCCCGCGTTGCCGTCGCCGTGCACGAGGCGCAGGTTCGCAAGGCGCAGCGGCCGCAGGTTGGCGCGCGCCTTCTCGTGCAGCGCGCGCAGGCGCTCGATCGAGTAGACCTCGCGCGCGATCGCCGCCAGCACCGCAGCCTGGTAGCCGCAGCCGGTGCCCACTTCGAGCACCTTGCCGAGCTCGCGGCCGCGCGCCACCGCCTCGATCATGCGCGCGACGACGTAGGGCTGCGAGATCGTCTGGCCGAAGCCGATCGGCAGCGCGTCGTCCTCGTAGGCGCGGCTGGCGAGCGCCTCGTCCACAAACAGGTGGCGCGGCACCGCGGCCATCGCCGCAAGCACGCGCTCCTCGCGGATGCCGTCGGCGCGCAGCCGCTCGACCATCCGCACGCGCGTGCGCAGCGAGGTCATGCCGCTGCCGGCGAGGTCCCGCGCCACGCCTGCCCGGGTCATTTGCCGAGCCAGTCCTTCACCATCGCGGCCTGCGCATGGTGCGTGAGGTCCATCTGCAGCGGCGTCACCGACACGCGCTTGCTCGCGACCGCGAAGAAGTCGGTGCCGGGGCCCGCGTCCTGCGCATTGCCGGCGGGGCCGATCCAGTAGGCGGTCTCGCCGCGCGGCGTGCGCACCTTCACCACCGGCTCGGCCTTGTGGCGCTTGCCCAGGCGCGTGATCTCGGTGCCCGCGAGCTCGCTTGCCGCGACGTCGGGGACGTTTACATTCAGCAGCACCGGCTGCGCGGGCTTCGCGCGGGCGAAACGCTCGACCATCTGCACCGCGATCGCCGCGGCGGTCTCGAAATGCCGCCCCGCCTTGCTCGCGAGCGACACGGCGAGCGACGGGATGCCGAGCAGGTAGCCCTCGGTCGCCGCCGCCACCGTGCCCGAATAGATGGTGTCGTCGCCCATGTTGGCGCCGAGGTTGATCCCCGAGACCACCACGTCCGGAAGTTGCTCGAGGACGCCGGTCACTGCGAGGTGCACGCAGTCGGTCGGCGTGCCGTTGACGAACCAGAAGCCGTTCGCTGCGCGCCGCATGGTGAGCGGGCGGTCGAGCGTGAGCGAGTTGGAGGCCCCGGAGCGGTCGCGCTCGGGAGCGACCACGGTCACCTCGCCCAGGGCCGCCAGGCGCTCCGCGAGCAGCGTGATCCCGGGCGAGAAGTAGCCGTCGTCGTTCGAGATCAGGATCCGCATCGGAGCGGCGGAATTCTAGCCCTTCGGGCAAGTTGCGCCCGTGGCGCGCAGCCATCGCCCCGCGATGGTCCGGATGTCTCGTGCATGCCGATGGTTGGCGGCCGGGCCGGCAGATCGTCCCGCCGGTTCGGCCGCTGACCGGGATCAGTATGCTGCACCGCCACAGATACTGGTCTCCAGCTCACATGGCGCTCGCGTTCTCGGAAGGCGGCCGAGATGGATGCGGGCCTGAACCGACGTCGCGAAGCGCCCGGCGATCGCAGCGGCGCGCGTTTCGCGATTGCGGAAGCGGGCGCGGACGCCTGTGAACCGTCGCTGCAGCTGGCAAAGGAAAGCGCGAGGCAGCTGCTTGCCGGGGCAGCGAACACCGAGGTGCGCCATTTCCTGGATTGGCCGGTGCATTCCGCGCGCGCCATCGCGCTCGCGGACGTCGGCCCTGCGCTCGAGGCGCTGTTCGGCGCCGGGGCGCGCGCTGCCCGCGCCCTGCCCCGGGAAATTTGCCGGAGGCGCGCACGCCACGGTGCAAGCGCGCCGCCGGCCCGCGCGCGGCCGCTACAATGCGCCACAT
>CAZVHU010000246.1:0-3053 GCA_964627075.1 uncultured Enterobacteriaceae bacterium
CGCGGCAAGAGGCCGCCGAGGTCGCCAAGGCGGCGCAGGCGCGCGAGGACAAGGAAGCGGCGGTGCGCAAGCGGCTCGCCGCGGGCGAGCTGGGCCTGGACCTCTACGGCATGCGCGAGGGGCTCGCCAGGGCCGGATTGAAATACGTGGACTGAAGGCGCATGGACGCCGACTGGATCCCGTTCCACCCGAACCCCTCCAAGCCCGCGTTTCGCCTGCCAAAGGGCGCGGTGGACGCGCACTGCCACGTGTTCGGGCCCGAGGCGCGCTTTCCCTACGCGCCGGAGCGCAAGTACACGCCGTGCGACGCGCCCAAGGAGAAGCTTTTCGCGCTGCGCGACTTCCTCGGCTTCGAGAGGAACGTCATCGTGCAGGCGACCTGCCACGGCAACGACAACCGCGCGCTGCTCGATGCGCTGGAGAGCTCCGGCGGCAAGGCGCGCGGCGTGGTGTCGGTCGCGCGCGGCGTCGGCGACGCGGAGCTGGAGGCGATGCACGCCACGGGCGTTCGCGGCGTGCGCTTCAACTTCGTGCGGCGGCTCGTGGATTTCACGCCGCGCGAGGTGCTCGCCGAGATCGCGCGCCGCATCCAGCCGCTCGGCTGGCACGTGGTGGTGTATTTCGAGGCGCAGGACCTGCCCGAGCTGTGGGACTTCTTCACCGCGCTGCCTACGATCGTGGTGGTGGACCACATGGGGCGCCCGGACGTGACCAAGGCCATCGACGGGCCGGAGTTCGCGCTGTTCCTGAAGCTGATGCGCGAGCATCGCAACGTGTGGGCGAAGGTGAGCTGCCCGGAGCGGCTATCCAGGTCGGGGCCGCCGGGCTACGACGACGTGGTGCCGTTCGCGCGGCACCTGGTGGAGGCCTTCCCCGACCGGGTGCTCTGGGGCACAGACTGGCCGCACCCCAACATGAAGACCCACGCGCCCGACGACGGCAAGCTCGTGGACTACGTGCCGAGGATCGCGCCCACGATCAAGCTGCAGCGAAAGCTGCTGGTGGACAACCCGATGCGCCTGTATTGGAACTGAGGAGACGCCGCCGATGGCATTGGACAAGCCGTACAAGGACATACCGGGCACCACGGTGTTCGACGCCGAGATGTCGCGCCGCGGATTCCACCTGAACCAGTTCTGCATGTCGCTGATGAAGGCGGAGAACCGCGAGAAGTTCAAGGCCGGCGAGCGCGCCTACCTCGACCAGTGGCCGATGAGCGAGGAGCAGAAGCAGGCGGTGCTGGCGCGCGACTACAACCGCATGATCGCGCTCGGGGGCAACATCTACTTCCTCGCCAAGATTTTTTCCTCCGACGGCCAGAGCTTCGAGTTCGCCGCCTCGAGGATGACCGGCATGAGCCCGCAGGAATACCGCCAGATGATGCTCTCGGGCGGGCGCTCGATCGAGGGCAACCGCTACGCTGGGGAGAAGCGCTGATGGCGAGGATCACCGCGGGCGTGTTCAGCTCTCACGTGCCGGCGATCGGCGCGGCGATCGACCTCGGCAGGACCGCCGAGCCCTACTGGCAGCCGCTCTTCAAGGGCTTTGAGTTCTCCAGGCAATGGGTGGCGAAGCAGAAGCCCGACGTCGTCTTCCTCGTCTACAACGACCACGCCTCGGCCTTCAGCCTGGAGGTGATCCCGACGTTCGCGATCGGCTGCGCCGAGCGCTTCGCTCCCGCGGACGAGGGCTGGGGCCCGCGCAAGGTGCCTGCGGTGACCGGGCACCCGGAGCTTGCGGCGCACGTCGCGCAGTCGGTGATCCTGGACGAGTTCGATCTCACGATCGTCAACAAGATGGACGTGGACCACGGCCTGACGGTGCCGCTGTCGCTCATGTTCGGCCAGCCCGAGGCCTGGCCGTGCAAGGTGATCCCGTTCGCGGTGAACGTGGTGCAATACCCGCCGCCTACGGGACGGCGCTGCTTCGCGCTCGGGCGCGCGATCCGCAAGGCGATCGAGAGCTACGACGAGGACTTGAACGTGCAGGTCTGGGGCACCGGCGGCATGAGCCACCAGCTGCAGGGCCCGCGCGCGGGCCTCATCAACAAGGCGTTCGACAACGCGTTCCTCGACCGCATGCTCGCCGACCCCGAGGGGCTGGCGAAGATGCCGCACGTCGAGTACATGCGCGAGGCGGGCTCCGAGGGCATAGAACTCGTGATGTGGCTGGTGGCGCTCGGGGCGCTCGGGCCCAACCCGCGCCCGGTGCACCGCTTCTATCACGTGCCGGCGTCGAACACCGCCGTCGGCCACCTGATCCTCGAAAACCCGCGATAAAGGGGGGCAGTCAATGAAGATCGCGCTCGCTGGCGCCGGGGCGTTCGGCGTCCGGCACCTGGAAGGGCTGGCCAGGATCGACGGCGTGCAGGTGGTGTCGCTCGTGGGCCGCGTGCTCGACAAGACGAAGGAAGTGGCGGCGAAGTTCGGCGTAGGGCATGTCACGATCGACCTCGCAGAGTCGCTCGCCAGGAAGGACGTGGACGCGGTGATCCTCTGCACGCCCACGCAGATGCACGCGGCGCAGGCGATCGCCTGCATGAAGGCGGGCAAGCACGTGCAGGTGGAGATCCCGCTCGCCGACAGCCTCAGGGACGCCGAAGCCGTGGTACGCACGCAGCGCGAGACGGGGCTGGTGGCGATGTGCGGCCACACGCGGCGCTTCAACCCCAGCCACCAGTGGGTGCGGCGCAAGATCGTCAACAAGGAACTCACGATCCAGCAGATGGACGTGCAGACCTACTTCTTCCGCCGCACCAACATGAACGCGCTCGGCCAGCCGCGCAGCTGGACCGACCACCTGCTCTGGCATCACGCCGCGCACACCGTGGATCTGTTCCAGTACCAGACCGGGCAGCCCGTGACGGTGGCGAACGCGGTGCAGGGGCCGATGCACCCGGAGCTCAAGATCGCGATGGACATGTCGATCCAGCTGAAGACCGCAGCGGGGCAGATCTGCACGCTGTCGCTCTCGTTCAACAACGACGGGCCCCTGGGCACGTTCTTCCGCTACATCTGCGACAACGGCACCTACATCGCGCGCTACGACGACCT
>CAZVHU010000247.1:0-3036 GCA_964627075.1 uncultured Enterobacteriaceae bacterium
CGAGGCCTGCTCGAGCTGGTTCCTGCCGCGCCTGGTCGGCATGCAGCGCGCCGCCGAGTGGGTCTACACCGGGCGCGTGTTCGGCGCCGAGGAAGCGCTCGCCGGAGGGCTCGTCTCGCGCGTCGTGCCGCCTGCGGAACTCCTGCCCGCGGCGCGCGCGCTCGCGCGCGAGATCGCCGAGCACACCGCGCCGGTGGCGGTCGCGCTCGCGCGGCAGATGCTCTGGCGCATGCTCGGCGCGGACCACCCGATGGAAGCGCACAAGGTGGACTCGCGCGGCATCTTCGCGCTGGGCGCCTCGCCGGATGTCGCCGAAGGGGTCACGGCCTTCAAGGAAAAGCGCCCGCCCAAGTTCGGCATGAAGCCCAGCCGCGACATGCCGGACTTCTACCCGTGGTGGCACGACAGACCATTCAAGTGAGCAGGGGGCCCTGCGACGCCACTTGTGCCCCCCGCACCCCCCGGTCGCGGCCGTGAACGTTTGCGTGTTGGGAGCCGGGGTCGTCGGCACGGCAGCGGCATGGTATCTGCGCAAGGCCGGCCACGAGGTGCGGGTGCTCGATCGCCAGCCGGCGGCGGGCATGGAGACGAGCTTCGCCAACGGCGGCCAGATCTCGGTCGGCCACGCCGAGCCCTGGGCCAACCCGCGCGCGCCGGCGAAGGTCCTGAAGTGGCTCGGGCGCGCGGACGCGCCGCTGCTTTTCCGGCCGCGGCTCGATCCCGCGCAGTGGCGCTGGGGCCTGCAGTTCGCGCTCGAATGCCTGCCCGGGCGCACGCGCCGCAACACCGAGGACCTGGTGCGGCTCGGCCTCTACAGCCGCGACTGCCTGCGCGCGCTGCGCGCCGAAACCGGCATCGCCTACGACCACCTCGAGCGCGGCATCCTGCATCTCTACACCGAGGAGCGCGAGTTCGAGCACGCCGTCGAGAGCGCCGGGCGCATGCGCGCCGCGGGCCTGGAGCTCGACGTCAAGAGCGCCGCCGAATGCATCGCCATCGAGCCCGCTCTCGCGGGCGCCAGGGTGAAGCTCGCGGGCGGCACCTACAGCCCGAGGGACGAGTCGGGCGACGCGCACAAGTTCACCCAGGCGCTCGCCGCGCGCGCGGCCGCCGCGGGCGTGCGGTTCGACTACGGGACGACGATCGAGACTCTGCTCCCGGAAGGTGATGTGATTCAAGGGGTTGCGGTGGCGCGCGCGGGTGGCGGCGGCGAGACGGTGCGGGCCGATGCGTTCGTTCTCGCGCTCGGCAGCTACAGCGCGCTGCTCGCTCGGCCGCTCGGCATCCGGCTCGCGGTCTACCCGGCGAAGGGCTACTCGGTGACGCTGCCGGTGAAGGATCCCGCCGGCGCCTACTCGGTCTCGATCACCGACGACTCGCGCAAGCTCGTGTATTCGCGCCTCGGAGACCGGCTGCGCATCGCGGGCACCGCGGAGCTTTCCGGCTACGACACCTCGGTGAACGAGCTGCGCTGCCGCGCGATCCTGCGCCGCGCGATGGAGCTTTTCCCCGAGGGCGGCGATCCGGAGCGCGCGCAGTTCTGGGCGGGCTTGCGGCCCTCCACCCCGGGCAACGTCCCCTACATCGGCCGTACGCGCTACCGCAACCTCTACCTCGATACCGGCCACGGCACGCTCGGCTGGACGCACGCCTGCGGCTCCGGACGCGCCCTCGCCGACATCGTGAGCGGCCGGCGGCCGGAGGTGCGTTTCCGTTTTTGCGGCTTTCGTCACGGCGCATGAGCCGAGACAAACCGATTCCGCCAAGCGGCTAGAATGGCGGCCATATCGGCTTTCACACCGCGCCATGAATGCTTATACCGCCGTAATCGAGCACTGCCCCGATACCAAGCTATACGTCGGCTATGTTCCGGGGTTTCCAGGCGCGCACAGCCAGGGCACGACCCTCGACGAGCTGCACGCGAACCTTCGTGAAGTGATCGCCATGCTGCTGGAGGATGGGCAACCAAAGCTCGAAACCGAATTCGTAGGTACGCAGACCGTAGTCGTCTGAATGGGAGGCGTCCCGGTCCTCAAGCCGCGCGAAGTCATTGCGATTCTCGACAGGCTGGGATTCGTCGAAGTACGACAGCGCGGATCCCACAAGCAGTTCCGCCATTCAGACGGACGCGCAACCACCGTCCCGTTTCATGCGGGACGCGATATATCACCCATCTTGCTGCGCCAGATAGCCAAGGACATCGGCTTGACGGTTGACGAGCTGCTGAGGCATCGCTAACCGGCCGCAAGCTCAAACCGGGCTCCCCGTTTGGGGCGATATCCTGATTTCGCATGAGTATCAACACCCTCTGCCGCACGCCGCTCTACGAAGCGCACCTCGCGAGCGGCGCGAAGATGGTGGATTTTGGCGGCTGGGAGATGCCGCTTCACTACGGCTCGCAGATCGGGGAGCACCACGCGGTGCGGCGATCGGCCGGCATGTTCGACGTCTCGCACATGTGCGGCGTGGATGTGGCAGGCCAGGCGGCGCGCGATTTCCTGCGGCGGCTGCTCGCCAACGACGTCGCCAGGCTTGCCGCGCCCGGCAAGGCTCTCTACTCGTGCATGCTGGACGCCTCGGGCGGCGTGCTCGACGACCTGATCGTATATCGGTTGAGCGGCGGGCTGGGCGCCGAGCATTATCGCGTGGTGGTGAACGCCGCCACGGCCGAGAAAGACCTCGCCTGGATCGAGCGACAGCGCGGCGCGCAGGCGGTTTCCATCAAGCCAAGGCGCGACCTGGCGATGATCGCCGTGCAGGGCCCTCGCGCGCGCGAGCTCGTGTGGCAGGCGCGGCCCGCGTGGCGGGCGCCGGGCGAGCCGCTCGCACCTTTCTTTGCCGCCGAGGTCGCCCCCGACACGCTCGTCGCGCGAACCGGCTACACCGGCGAAGACGGCTTCGAGATCGCGCTTCCGGCCGGGGAGGCGCGCGTGCTCTGGGACGCGCTCGCCGCCGCGGGCGTCGCGCCCTGCGGCCTGGGCGCGCGCGACACGCTGCGCCTGGAGGCGGGCATGAACCTCTACGGCCAGGACATGG
>CAZVHU010000248.1:0-3014 GCA_964627075.1 uncultured Enterobacteriaceae bacterium
ACCGGGGTCGAGGCGGGCACGAAGTAGGGCTCGGTGAGCAGCGACTCGATCTCCGCCTTGTCGAGCGTGCCGGCGTGCAGCGGCGCGAGCACCTTGCGCAGGTGCAGCACGCCGAGCACCTCGCCGCCGGAGTCGCGGAACACCGGCAGCCGCATGTGGTAGCTGGTGGCGAGCTGGTGCGCGATCGCCTCGATGCCGTCGCGGAGCGTGATCGACTCGATGCGCGCGCGCGGCAGCATGATGTCCTGCACCGTGACCGTGCCCAGGTCGAAAAGATTGAGCAGGATGGAGACGTGCTTCTTCGGCATGAACGCCGAGGACTCCAGCACCAGCGTGCGGATCTCCTCGGGCGTGAGCTTCTGCACCTCGGTCTGCTCGCCCGGCCGGATGCCGGCGGCGAGCAGCAGCGGCCGCACGAACAGGTTCACGACCCAAACGCCCGGTTGCAGCAGGCGCTGCACCGGCCCCAGCACGTAGGCAAGGGTCAGCGCGATGCGCTCGGGGAAGGTGGCGCCGATCACCTTGGGCGTGATCTCGGCGAACACCACGATGAGGAACGACACCGCCAGCGTGCTCGCCGTGACCGCCCAGCCGAGGCGCCCCTCGCCGATCAGGCGGATCGCGATCAGGCTGGCGAGCGTCGCGATGGCGGCGTTCACCAGGTTGTTGCCGATCAGGATCGCGCCCAGCAGCCGGTCGGTGCGCTTGAGGAGCTGCGCGACGCGCTGCGCGCCGCCGTGGCCGCGCGCGACGAGGTGCTTCAGCTTGTAGCGGTTGATCGCCATCATGCTGGTCTCGGCGATCGAGAAGAACGCCGACACCGCGAGCAGCACGACCAGCGCGCCGATCTCCCAGGACAGCGGAATCTCGTCCATCAGCCGCGGCCCAGGATCACTTCGAGCACGAAGCGGCTGCCGACGTAGGCGAGCAGCAGCATCACGAACCCGGCGAGCGTCCAGCGCAGCGCGGTGCGCCCGCGCCAGCCGTAGAGGTAGCGGCCCGCGAGCAGCGCGGCGAAGGTGGCCCAGGAAAGCAGCGCGAATACCGTCTTGTGGTCGAAACGCAGCGCGCGCCCGAACAGCGCCTCGGAGTGGATCGCGCCGGTGGCGAGGGTGAGCGTGAGCAGCGCGAACGCGATCGCGATGAGGCGGAACAGCAGCCGCTCCAGCGTCAGCAGCGGCGGCATGTGCACCAGCGGGCCGCTGAAGCGCTCCTTGACGGGCGCTGCGCCCGGCGCCGCGCGGTGCAGGCGGTGCAGGCGCCGCTCGACCAGCGCCATCAGCACCGCGTGCAGCATGGCGATGGTGAACACGCTGTAGGCCGCCATGGCGAGCGCGAGGTGGATGCGGAACTCGGTGGAAGCCGAGCCCGCGCTGCCGGCAAGGCCGGGAAACAGCGCCGGCAGCGGCACGGCGAGCGCGGCGAGCGGCAAGAGCAGCGGCTCGAAGCCGTCGAGCGGCAGGAACAGGCTTTCCACCCAGTAGATCGCGACGCCGAGGAACAGCATGGCCGACAGCGCCTGCGCGAAGCCGAAGCGCAATTCGGGCGCGACGAACAGCGCCTGCGCGAGCCCCCAGCCGTGCAGCGCGAGCGGCGCGAGGATCGCCAGGCGCTCGCCGGCCGACAGCCCGGCGCGAGGCTGCGGCGCGCGCCAGCGCGTGCGCCAGAAGTGCCAGGCCAGGCCCGCGTAGGCGGCGGCCGCGACTGCGTGAATTACAATCTCGGGCACCGATCCAGTTTATCACCCGTGCTCGACACCCTCACCGCGCGCCTGGCGCGCATCGCCAAGCAGATGCGCGGCGAGGCGCGCATCACCGAAGCCAACATCCAGGACGCGCTGCGCGAGGTGCGCGTCGCGCTGCTGGAAGCCGATTGCGCGCTGCCGGTGGTGAAGGACTTCATCGAGGCGGTGAAGGCGAAGGCGCTCGGCGCGGAAGTGGTCGGCAGCCTCTCGCCGGGCCAGGCGTTCGTCGGCGTGGTGCAGCGCGAGCTCGCGCGCCTCATGGGCGAGGCGGGCGCGGGCCTCAATCTCGCCACGCAGCCGCCGGCGGTGATACTGATGGCGGGCCTGCAGGGCTCGGGCAAGACTACCACAGTCGGCAAGCTCTCGCTGCTGCTCAAGAACGAGAAGAAGAAAGTGCTCGTCGTGTCGGCCGACGTCTATCGCCCGGCGGCGATCGAGCAGCTGAAGACGGTGGCGGCGCAGGCGGGCGTGGACTTCCTGCCCTCCGCGGCCGGCGAGAAGCCCGAGGACATCGCGAAGCGCGCGCTCGAGCACGCGCGCCTGCGCTACTACGACGTGCTGATCGTGGACACCGCGGGGCGCCTGGCGATCGACGAGCAGATGATGCGCGAGATCGCCGCGCTGCACGCGCTGCTCGATCCCGCGGAGACGCTGTTCATCGTCGACGCGATGCAGGGCCAGGACGCGGTCAAGGTGGCGAAGGCCTTTGGCGACGCGCTGCCTCTCACCGGCGTCATCCTCACCAAACTCGACGGCGACGCGCGCGGCGGCGCCGCGCTCTCGGTGCGGCACGTCACCGGCAAGCCGATCAAGTTCGCCGGCGTGGGCGAGAAGCTCACGGGGCTGGAACCGTTCCACCCCGAGCGCATGGCCTCGCGCATCCTCGGCATGGGCGACATCGTGTCGCTGGTGGAAGAAGCGCACAAGCAGGTCGACCTCGAGGAAGCGAAGAAGGTCGCCGAGAAGATCAAGAAGGGCAGGGGCTTCGACCTCGAGGACTTCAAGGGCCAGCTGCAGCAGATGAAGAAGATGGGCGGCATGGCGGCGCTCGCCGACAAGCTGCCGGCGCAGCTCGCCGGGCAGATCAACCCGGCGCAGCTGCAGGACGAGCGCAGCCTTCTCCGGATCGAGGGCATCATCAACTCGATGACGCCGCAGGAGCGCGCGCGCCCCGAGCTGATCAAAGCCTCGCGCAAGCGCCGCATCGCCGCGGGGGCGGGCGTGCCGGTGCAGGAGGTGAACCGCCTGCTCAAGCAGTTCGAGCAGATGC
>CAZVHU010000249.1:0-2962 GCA_964627075.1 uncultured Enterobacteriaceae bacterium
CGGTCGCCTTCGGCTACATGATGGCGATCATGCAGATCCCGGCCAAGGTGACGCAGCTGTTCCTCGGGATCTCGGAGAACAAGTACGTGTTCCTGCTGCTCGTCAACATCCTGCTGCTGCTGCTCGGCACCTTCATGGACCTCGCGCCGATGCTGCTCATCTGCACGCCGATCTTCATGCCGGTGATCGCCAAGCTCGGCATCGACCCGGTGCATTTCGGCATGATCATGATCCTCAACCTGGGCATCGGCCTGATCACGCCGCCCGTGGGCCCCACGCTCTTCGTGGGCTGCGCCATCGGCAAGGTCACCATGGAGCAGGTGTCGAAGGAGCTTTGGCCGTTCTACGGCGCGATGTGCGTCGCGCTGCTCATCGTCACCTACGTGCCGGCGGTTTCATTGTGGTTGCCCGGGCTGATGAAATAATGCGCGCATGAACGCGCCCGACTGGCGGCCGAGCCCGCGATTTCCCGATCCATCCGTGGTGGCGGTGGACGAATCGTTCGCGCGCTACCGGCTGCCGCTCGCGCGCGTAGAGCGCGTAGCGGCGGGAGTGACGCGCTGGGCCGAAGGCCCGGTCTGGTTCGGAGAACAGAGGTGCCTGGTCTGGAGCGACGTGCCGGGCGATGCCATGTGGCGCTGGGACGAGCAGTCGGGCGCGGTGAGCGTGTTCCGCAGGCCTTCGGGCCACGCCAACGGCAACACGCGCGACCGGCAGGGGCGGCTCCTCACCTGCGAGCACGGCGGCCGGCGCGTCTCGCGCACCGAGGCGGACGGCCGCATCGTCACGCTCGCCGACAACCTCGGCGGCAAGCGGCTCAACTCCCCCAACGACATCGTGTGCAAGTCCGACGGCTCGATCTGGTTCACCGACCCGAGCTTCGGCATCCTCGGCTGGTACGAGGGCGCCAAGGCCGAGCCCGAGCTGCCGACCAACGTCTACCGGCTCGACCCCTCGGGCGCGCTCGGCGTGGTGGCGGAGAACATCAATCAGCCCAACGGGCTTGCCTTCTCGCCCGACGAGTCGGTGCTCTACATCGTCGAGTCGCGCTCGGTGCCGCGCAAGATCCTCGCCTACGACGTTGCGGGCGGCGCCAGGCTCGCCAACAAGCGCGTGCTGATCGACGCGGGACCGAAGGGCACCCCCGACGGCTTGCGCGTGGACGTGGACGGCAACCTCTGGTGCGGCTGGGGAATGGGCGAGGCGGGGCTGGACGGCGTGCACGTGTTCAACCCGGACGGGCGGCTGATCGGCCGCATCGACCTGCCGGAGCGCTGCGCCAACGTGTGCTTCGGCGGCGTGCACCGGAATCGCCTCTTCATGGCGGCGAGCACTTCGCTCTATGCGCTCTACGTCAACACACAGGGCACGCCGTACTCCTAGGTAATCGCCGGCTGGCGCCATGAGCCTCGCCTACCGCAGCGACGCGCTGGTGATCGGCGGCGGCATCGCCGGCATCTGCGCGACGCTCGAGCTGCTCGAGCGCGGGCAGAGCGTCACGCTCCTCGACCGCGACGAGGAGGCGAATTTCGGCGGGCTGGCGCGCGAGAGTTTCGGCGGGATATTCGTCGTCGGCAGCCGCGAGCAGCGGCGAGCGGGCTTTGGCGACACGCCCGCGCAGGCGTTCGACGACTGGTGCTCGTTCGGCGAGCTCGCCGCAAGCGAGCGCTGGCCGCGCCGCTGGGCCGAGGCCTACGTCAACCGCTGCCACGACGACGTCTACGCGTGGGTCAAGGCGCGTGGCATCGGATTCTTTCCCATCCCGCACTGGGTCGAGCGCGGGCTCGCCGTGCACGGCAACTCGGTGCCGCGGTTCCATCTCGTCTGGGGAACCGGTCAGGAGCTCGCCTTGCAGCTGATCAAGCGCCTGCGCAGCCATCCGCAGGCCGGCCGCCTCACGCTGCACTTCGGACATCGCGTGGAGGCGCTGCTCAGCGAAGGCGGCGCCGTCACCGGCTGCCGCGGAACGCTCGAAGCGGGCGGCAGGTCGTTCGAAGCGCGCGCCGACGCCACTGTCGTCGCCGCGGGCGGCATCAACGGCAGCGATGCCCGCATCCGCAGGCACTGGCACCCGGACTGGGGCGCGCCGCCGCGAACGATCCTGAACGGCTCGCACCGCTACGCCGACGGCACCTTGCACGACGCGGTGGCCGCGGCGGGCGGCGCGCTCACGCACCTCGACTGGATGTGGAACTATGCCGCAGGGGTGCGCCACTGGCGCCCGCGCAAGGCCAACCACGGCCTGTCGGTGGTGCCGCCGCGCTCGGCGCTGTGGGTGAACGCGCGCGGCGAGCGGATCCTCCCGCCGCTCGTCACAGGCTTCGACACGCGCGACCTGGTGGCCCAGGCCTGCAGGCAGCCGGGCCAGTACACCTGGCAGGTTCTCAACCGCCGCATCGCATTGAAGGAACTGGCGATCTCGGGCGCGGAATTCAACCCCTCGATCCGCGACAAGAAGCGCCTCGCGTTCCTGCGCGACATCCTGCTCGGCAACCGGTGGCTCGTTGACACGCTGTGCGCGAACTGCGCCGACGTGGTGGCGGCGGACTCGCTGCCTGCGCTGGTGGAGAAGATGAACCGGCTCGGCGGCGGCGAGACGGTGTCGCTCGAGGCGCTCGAGCGCGACCTGCGCGCATTCGACGGCCGCATCGCGCGCGGCGCCGTGCAGGAGGACCCGCAGCTCGCGAGGATCGCCGCGCTGCGCACCTACCGCGGCGACAAGGTGCGCACCTGCGACCTGCAGCCGATCCTCGACCCGAAGGCGGGGCCGCTGATCGCGATCCGCGAGTTCGTCATCAGCCGCAAGTCGCTCGGCGGCATGCAGACCGACCTTTCCTCGCGCGTACTCGGCGCAGACGGCGCGCCGATACCGGGTCTCTACGCCGCGGGCGAGGCGGCCGGCTTCGGCGGCGGCGGCATGCACGGCAAGCGCGCGCTCGAAGGCACCTTCCTCGGCGGCTGC
>CAZVHU010000250.1:0-2915 GCA_964627075.1 uncultured Enterobacteriaceae bacterium
GTACGGAGCCTCGGGGAAGAGCTCCGCGAAGCGGGCGCTCGGCTTTGCGCGCCGCTCCGCCTGCAGGCGCCCGAGCCGCGCCGCCACCTCCGCAGCGCCCGCGATCGCATTCGCTCCCGCCTCGGGCACGCTCGAATGCCCGCCCCGCCCCGTCACGCGCACCGAGAACGCGACCACGCCCTTGTGCGCGTGGAAGACGCGCCCTGAGGTCGGCTCGCCGATCCACGCCAGTCTCGGCAGCGGAGTCGCCCCGAGCAGCCTCCGCAACTCGGGGGCGAGCCGCTCCGCGCCGAGGCAACCGACCTCCTCGTCCGCCGTGAAGAGCAGCACGATCGGGCGGGCCAGCTTCGCGGCGTCGAGAAGCGGTAGCGCGGCGAGGCACTGGGCGAGGAAGCCCTTCATGTCGGAGGTGCCGCGCGCGTAGAGACGGTCCCCCAGCGCGGCGAGGCGCAGCGGATCCCGCGTCCAGCCCGGCTGATCCGCGAACGGCACCACGTCGGCGTGGCCCGAGAGGATCAGTCCGTCGGGCTCGTCCGGCCCGAGCACCGCGACGACGTTGGCCTTGGCGTGCGCCTCGTCGCCCCATTCTTGAAGCGCCACGCGGGCCCCCGCGGCCTCGCAGCGTTCGGCGAGGGTGGCCATCAGGGAGCGGTTGCCGTTCGCGCTGACACTGTCGTGGGCAATCAAGTCGGCGAGGAGGGCCTCGATCTTCACGTTCTGACCTCGATGCCCCGTGGGGCTATCAACTTTCATCCAGAAATCTTCGATCCAATGATCAACCGATCTATGGTCTGTTGATTTCGGTCCTCAGAAGCGCTTTCTACATCAACCTGCAAGAGAGACCTCAAACTTTGGAGCAAGAATGGCCACTTCACCGGGCAGGCCGCTCACCGGCGCCGAAGTCCTGATCCGCTGCCTCGAGCGCGAGGGCGTCGAGTACATCTTTGGGCTCTCCGGCGGCGCCGCGATGCCGATCTTCGACGCCCTCGTCGACTCCAGGATCAAGCTGATTCTCGTGCGGCACGAGCAAGGCGCCACCCACATGGCGGACGGCTACGCCCGCGCCACCGGCAAGCCCGGCGTCGTGCTCGTGACCTCGGGGCCGGGCGCGACCAACACGGTGACCGGCATGCTCACCGCGCAGATGGACTCGGCGCCGATCATCGTGATCTCGGGCCAAACCATCCGCGCGAACCTCGGCAAGGACGCCTTCCAGGAAGCCGACGTCACCGGCATCACCTACCCGGTCGTGAAGCACAGCTACATGGTGCGCGAGGCGAACGACTTCCCGCGCATCGTGCGCGAGGCCTTCCACATCGCGACCACCGGCCGGCCCGGGCCGGTCCTGATCGACGTGCCGAAGGACGTGAGCCAGGGTCCCGGAGAAGACCGGGTGGTGACGGCGCTCGACCTCCCCGGCTATCGCGTGCCGCAGCGCGGCGCGGCGGCCGACATGGAGCGCGCCGCCCAGCTGCTGCTGCGCTCGCGCCGCCCCGTGCTCTACGTCGGTCACGGGGCCGTGATCAGCGGCGCGGGGAAGGAAGTGATGGCGCTCGCCGAGAAGCTGCGCGCGCCGATCGTGAACACGCTGCTCGGCAAGGGCGCCGCGGACGAGACGCACCCGCTGCACCTCGGCATGCTCGGCATGCACGGCACCGCTTACGCGAACAAGGCGGTGACGCATTGCGATCTCATCATGGCGATCGGCGCGCGCTGGGACGATCGCATCACCGGCAAGGTCGACGAGTTCTGCCTGGGCGCGACCAAGATCCACGTCGACGTCGATCCGTCCGAGTTCAACAAAGTGCTGCGGCCCGACGTCTGCATCCTCGGCGACGCCAAGGCGGTGCTCGAGGACCTGATCCCGCGCGTCGGTCCGCTCGACACCGACGCGTGGCTCTCCGAATGCGAGGGCTGGCGCAAGCGCTACCCGCTCAAGTTCGCAAAGAAGGGCGGGCTGCGCGCCCAGCACGTGCTCGCGCGGCTCGACGCGCTCACCGAGGGGCGCGCCATCATCACCACCGACGTGGGCCAGCACCAGATGTGGGCGGCGCAGTTCTGCCGCACGCGCGAGGGGCGGCGCTGGATCACGAGCGGCGGCGCCGGAACGATGGGCTTCGGCTTCCCGTCCGCGATCGGCGCACAGTTCGGCCGCCCCGGCGAGGAAGTCTGGAGCGTGGTCGGCGATGGCGGCTTCCAGATGACGCTGTGCGAGCTCGCCACCGCCGCGATCCACGAGCTCCCGGTGAAGGTGCTGATCATCAACAACAACTTCCTGGGCATGGTGCGCCAGTGGCAGGAGCTGTTCTTCGAGAACCGCTACAGCGGCGTCGACCTCGAGGGCAATCCCGACTTCGTGAAGCTCGCCGAGGCCTACGGCGTGAAGGGCCTGCGCATCACGCGCCCCGGCGACGTGGACAAGAAGATCAAGCAGGCGCGCGCGCACGCGGGCCCTGTGGTGCTGGTGGCGGAGGTCGTGAAGGAAGACAACGTCTTCCCGATGATTCCGGCCGGCGCGCCGATCGCGAACATGATCATCGAGGCGCCGAAGGAGCGCATGGAGAAGCCCGTTGGCAGCACCTGAGACCTCGCACCCGAGCGCGGCCCCCGCCGCGGAGCTCTCGAGCGACGGCGAGCGGCCCGGCGCGCCGCAGCCCGTGGCGATCACGCCGGCGCAGGCGCGCGCGCTGCGGCGCGACCTGCACACCATCTCGGTGTACGTGAACAACAAGCCCGGCGTGCTCGTGCGCGTCGCGCTGGTGTTCGCGCGGCGCGGCTACAACATCGAGAGCCTGGTGGTGAGCCCGACGGTGCGCGGCGACTTCTCGCGCATGACCATCACCTGCTCGGGCGACCCCGACACGCTCGAGCAGATCATCAAGCAGCTCGCCAAGCTGGTGGACGTGGTGCACGCG
>CAZVHU010000251.1:0-2891 GCA_964627075.1 uncultured Enterobacteriaceae bacterium
CGAGCGCCTCCTGCCCGGTGCGTGCGAGCCTTTCCTCGACCTCCGGCACGCCGTAGGCGGCAAGCGCCTGCTTCGCCTCGCGCTCGGTGAGCGTGTCGCCCGCCGCGGCGAGCAGCCGGGCGGCCGCGTCGCGCGCGCCCTTGCCCGCAAGGCGCGGCGCATCGCCCGCCACCTGCGCGGCGTCGTGGTGCGCGTGCCAGGCGGCGATCGCGGCCATGCAGCGCCCCGTGGAGCGGAACAGCGCCACCCGCGGCAGCGACTCGTAGCCCTGGATGCCGGGGCCTTCGAGCCACTCCGAGAGCCACACCAGCGAAACGGGCTTGGGCTGCTCGGTGACGAGGTCCTCGAGCAGTTTCTTGCGCGACTCGAAGATCTCGTTGGTCGCGGCGGTCATCGAAAGGATGAGCGCGCCGTACTGCGGGTCGGCGAGCAGCGCGCGGCAGCAGTTGCCGAGCGACTCGGGCACCGACAGCACCTGCCCCGTCGGGTCGCAGGGATTGCGCGCGGCGCCGAACTCGGGGACGATCTTCTTGAGCGCCGCCACCGTCTGCGCCTGCGGCTGCGGCATCGGCACGCCGAATTTCGCCGCCTGGTCGGCGGCGAGCACGCCCGCGCCCCCGGAGCCCGAGACCACCGCCACGCCGCGGGCGCGCGGCGCGCCGGCCGAGGCGAGGAATTTCGCCTGCTCGAGCATCGCCTCGTAGTCGTCCACCGGAATGAACCCCGCGCGCTCGAAAAGCGCGCGCCACGCCACCGCCGAGCCCGCGAGCGAACCGGTGTGCGAGCGCGCGGCGGCCGCGCCGTCCTCGCTCGTGCCGAGCTTGAGCACCACCACGGGCTTGCCGGCGCGGCGAGCGCGCTCGCCCGCCTCCAGCATCCGGGCGGAGCTCCGCACGCCCTCGAAGACGAGCGCGATCGCGCGGCACTCGCTTTCCTCGGCGAGCGCGCCGACGAGGTCGGAGACGTCGATGTCCGCGGAGTTGCCCGCGGAGAAGAACCAGCCGATCCCCAGGCCCCGCTCCCAGGCCTGCGCGAGCGAATAGCCGAGCGCCCCGGACTGGCTGACGATCGCGATCTGGCCGACCTGCGCGTTGGCCCGTGCGTACTCGGGGATGAAGGTGAGGCCGCAGCGCAGCGTGTGGTTGACCATCCCCATGCAATTCGGCCCGAGCATCGGCATCCCGGCCTCGCGCGCGATCGCCGCCAGCCGTTCCTGCTCCGCGGCGGCGTCCTCGCGCGCCATCTCGCCGTAGCCCGAGGCATAGACGATCACCGAGCCTGCGCCCGCGGCGGCGCACTCCTTGAGCGCGGGCTCGACCGCCTCGCGCGGCAGCACCAGCACCACGCAGTCGGGCTTGCCGGGCAGCGCAGCGAGAGACGGGTGGCAGCGGCGCTCGCCGATGCGGTCGTACTTCGCGTTCACCAGGTGCACTGCGCCCCGGTAGTGCGTGAGGTTCTCGAGCGTCCGCATGCCGAAGGAGTTGGGGCGCGGCGAGACCCCGACGACGGCGACCGATCGCGGCGCGATCAGCCGCGCGAGCTGGGCGTGGGTGTAGGCGTTGCGTTCGTTCATGCGCTCACTCTGGCTGCGAACAGGGGGCCATCCTCGTGCTGCAGGACGACGATCTGCGCGCGCCGCCCGACGCCGAAGCCTTCGCTCACGCCGAGCAGGCGCGTGGCGATGCGCACGCCGTCGTCGAGATCCACGATCCCCACGCGGTAGGGCGCCTCGTGCCTGAACACCGCCGGCGCGGCGTGGATCACGGTGGAGGAATACACCGTCCCGGCCGGCGAAAGCGGCGTCCAGTCCACCTTGCGGTGCCAGCAATGCGGGCAGAAGGGCTTGGGCGGGAAGCTCGGCTTCGAGCACGATGCGCAGCGCGTGGTGATGAAGCGCCCTTGGGCGAGCGCGCGCCAGAATTCCTGCGTGAACGCCGACTGGCGCGGCGCATACGGGCGCTTGCCGGCGACCTTCTCGACCGCGAGCCTCACGCGTGCCCCTCCAGCACGTGAATCAGCGCGGCGTTGTAGTTGCCGAGTTCCGCCGACACGATGCCGATCTCGGCCGCGTCCACCTGGCGCTCGCCGGCGCGGTGGCGCAGCTGCTCGGCGAGCTCTACGTAGGAGTAAAGCGGCGTGACGTAAGGCGGGTGGCCGCGCGCGATGAGCCCGCCCGAAGTGTTCACCGGGATGCGCCCGCCGAGCGCGGTCTCGCCCTCGGCCGCCGCGCGCGCGCCGCGCCCGCGCGGCACCAGGCCCACCGCCTCCGCGGCGAGCACTTCCACGATGGTGCACGGCGCATAGAGTTCGGCGAGGTCCACGTCGCGCGCCGAGATCCCGGCCTCGGCGAACGCGGCCTGCGCGGCGCGCGCCGCTGAATCGAAGGCGATCATGTCGTTCGGCACCTCGGAAATCTGGTGCGCGCCCTCGTGATGGAAGCCGCGCCCGCGCAGCTTCAGGTACCGCTTGCCGAGGCTCTTCGCCACTTCTTCCCGCGCGAGCACCACGCAGGCGGCGCCGTCGGACATCGGCGGCACCTCGAAAAGCCCCAGCGGCTCGACGATCGGGCGCTGCGCGAGCACCTCCTCCACCGTCACCGGCTTGCGGTACTGCGCGATCGGGTTGAGCGCCGCGTGGCGGCGGCTCTTCACCGCGACCATGGCGAGCTCTTCGCGCCGCGCCCCATGCTCGTGCATGTAGCGCACCGCGTCCATCGCGTACCACGAGATCGGCGTGAAGCCGAAGGGCACGTGGAAGTCCACGTCGCCCACCGCGCGCATGCTGAGCGTCATGTGCTCGGCCGAGGGCACCGCGGTCTCGAAATTGACCCCGAGCGCGAGCGCGACCTCCGCCCGCCCCGAGGCGACTGCCTGCGCCGCCTGGTCGAAGGC
>CAZVHU010000252.1:0-2839 GCA_964627075.1 uncultured Enterobacteriaceae bacterium
CGAAGTACTTCGGCAGCCAGCCCGAGAGGTCGATCCAGACGTTGGGCTTGTGCAGCGCGACGCTGAGCTGCTCGTCCTGCCACGGCACGCCGGGATGCGCCGAGACGATCTTGAGCGACGGAAAGTCCGCCGCCACGTCGTCGAGCAGCATGGGATCGGAGTACTTGATGCGCAGGCCCCCGCCCCCCGGCATGCCGGCGCCGATGCCCGTCTGCCCGGAGTGGAAGATCGCAGGCAGCCCGGCTTCCGCGATCGTCTCGTAGAGCGGATAGCAGACCGGGTCGTTGGGCGCGAAGGCTTGCACCGTGGGGTGGAACTTGAAGCCGCGCACGCCGTAGTCCTTGATCAGGCGCCGCGCCTCGCGCACGCCCATCCGGCCGCGGTTCGGGTCCACGCTCGCGAACGCAATCGCGACATCGGCGTGCTCGGCAGCCGATTCCGCGACCTCCTCGTTGCTCACGCCGGCAAAGCCCATGCCGCGCTCGGTGTCCACGGTGAAAACGACGAACGCCATCTTCCGCGCGCGGTAGTACTCGGCCATCTGCGCGATCGTCGGGTGCTTGGCCTGGTAGCGGAAGTAGCGCCCGCGCGCCTCGAGCATCTCGCGCTCGACCGCGTCGGGCAGCACGCGGGTCGAGGTCTCGGCGTGGGTGTGGATGTCGATCGCCACCAGCTCGCCTACGTTCATTTTCTTCGCCATGGGTCTCCTCAGCCGGGCTTCGCAATCAGGACTTCCGCCGCCGCCGGCTCGGCGTAGAGCGCCTCGACGAGCGCCGCGCGGCGCTCAAGCACCGCGCGCTGGTTGATCGATCCCTTGTCGGTGATCTCGCCCGAGTCGATCGAGGGCGGCTCGGCGAGCACGAGCGCGCGCACGACGCGCTCGGAGCTGCCGCCGCTTTCGCGCGCCAGGCGGTCGAGCACCTCCTGCAGCACTCGCTTGAGCTCCCCGGCGCCGAGCGCCTTGCCCGGCTCGCTGGGGAAGATCAGCGCGCCGATCTCGGCGCGGTCGTGGCCGGCGATCACCGTGTCCTGCACGTAGGGAGAGAACGCCGCGTTCAGGCGCGCGCGCAGCGGCCCCACGCTCACCCAGGTGCCGGTGCCGAGCTTGAAGTCTTCGGCAATGCGGCCGTCGAACTCGAGCCCCTGCTCCGGGTCGGAGGGGTCGAGAAAGCGCATCGCGTCGCCGGTGCGGTAGTAGCCCTCCTCGTCGAACGCCGCGCGCGTCAGCTCGGGTTGCCGCCAGTAACCCGGCGCGATGTTCGGGCCGCGAAAGCGCGCCTCGAGCTTGTCGTTCACCGGAGCAAGCTTCATCTCCATGCCGTCCACCGGCAGGCCCACGGTTCCCGCGCGCGCGGCGCCGCGGTTGGTGCTCATGGCGAACGGCGCGGTCTCGGTCGCGCCGTAGCCGGTGATCCACAGGATGCGCTCGCCGCAGGTCTGGATTGCAAGCTCCTCGTAGGCCTTCCACACCGGCTGCGACAGCACCGCCGCCGCGTACTGGATGAGCCCGAGCCGGCTGAAGAACGTGCGCCGCAACTGCTCGTCGCTGCGCAAGAACGGCAGCAGCGCCTCGTAGCCGCGCGGCACGTTGAAGTAGATGGTGGGACCGACTTCACGCAAATTGCGCACCGTCTTTTCGATCATGCCGGGCAGCGGCCGGCCCTCGTCGATGTAGAGCGTGCCGCCGTGGTAGAGCACGATGCCGATGTTGTGGTTGCCGCCCGCCGTGTGGTGCCAGGGCAGCCAGTCCACCAGCACCGGCGGCGCCTCGGCGAGGAACGGCAGCGCCTGGGCGAGCATCTGCTGGTTGGAGCAGAGCATCCTCTGGGTGTTGATCACCGCCTTGGGCTGGCCCGTGGAGCCCGAGGTGAACAGGAACTTGGCGATCGTGTCCGGCCCGGTCTTCGCGTGAGCCTCCTGCACGCGCGAGCCCGGCGTAAATTGCTCGAGTTGCGCGAAATCGTCGCCGAAAAGTACCTCGGTCCCTTTCGGCACCGCAGCGCCGACCGCCCTGCCGAAGCGCGCCTCGTCCGACGCCCAGACGAGGCCCGGCGTGGCAAGCCCGATCACGTGCCGCAGCTTGGCGAAGTCGGTCGAAAGCAGCGAATACGCGGGCGACACCGGGGCGCAGGGGACGCCCACGTGCATCGCGCCGAGAAGCAGCAGAAGGTGCTCGAGGCTGTTTTCAGAGAGGACCGCCACCGGCCGCTCTGCCGAAAGCCCGCGCTCGAGCAACGCCTGGCCGATCCTCAGCGCCCGCTCGTAGGCCTCGCCGAAAGTCAGGCGCCGCCAGCCGCCGGCGAGATCGCGCTGCGCGGCGAGCACCCGCTCCCGCGCCTCGCGCGCCCAGCGCTCCAGCCGCTGCGTGATGTTCGGGGGATAGGGCCCGAGCGCGTGCGGCGAGCGCAGGAACACCGCCCCGTCGTCGCGCCGCACCAGCGCCACGTCCGCCGGCCCAAGCGGCACCTTGCGCAACGGCGCGGCGCTCATCCCCGAGCGCCGTCATTGCCGCGGAGGCGGGAATCCACGCCTTTCATGCCTTCGCCGCGACCAAATCCACCTCGACCCTCCACCGCGGGTCCGCGAGGCCCGACACCCTTACCACCGTCATCGCCGGCATCTGCGGCGGGAAATACTTCTGGCGCACCTCCGCGAACGTGGCGAGGTCCGCCTGCGGCGCCGGGGTTGATCGCCTGGTTCATTTACGCCTCCTCATGGAGCGGCCCGCAAGTATAATTTGCCGCACCATTCGAAACGCCATCCCGGGGGGAGACCAAGATGGGAATGAACCGCAGGCAGTTCAACAAGGCGATCGGCGCCGCGGGCGCCGCCACCGCGC
>CAZVHU010000253.1:0-2832 GCA_964627075.1 uncultured Enterobacteriaceae bacterium
GCCAAGGCGATGACCACGCTCGCCTACCGCGTCTAGAAAAATAGGGGTCAGAGCCCTATTTCCGCTCGCTTACGGAAATAGGGCTCTGACCCCTATTCTTGCTAGTGCATAATATGGTATGCGTCGCGAGTATCTGCGAAGGCATAATATAGTTGACACGCCCATGGCAACCCTCGGCGCCGCCGTGGCGCGGGCGCGCCAGAGGCTGGGGCTGACGAAGAAGGCGCTCGCCACCGCGGCCGGCCTTTCGCGTTTGACAATCGCCCAGCTCGAGGCGGGAACAGTATCTGACCTCGGCATCCGCAAGGTGCACCGTGTGCTGGCTGCGCTCGGCCTGACCATGACGGTCGCAGATCCCGCCGCCCGGCGCGCCGTAGCGGAGCGGTCCGTGATCGCAGGCGGGGGTGCGGCGCCGTCGTCACAACTTGGCCGGCTGTTTGCGCAACGCGCGACCGAGCGCCGCCGCCGGGCGATGGAACTGGCGGGACGGACGCTCGAGGCGCTGCGGCGCGCCGGGGTCTCGGCATGCATCGTCGGATCCCTCGCCAAGGGTCGGTTCCGCGGCGATTCCGACGTCGACTTCCTGGTCGAGGACCGGGGCGGGCTGCCCGAGTCCCGGATCCTCGGTATCGTCGAGGCCTCGATGGCGGGATTCCCGGCCGACGTCACGTTCGCCGAGCGGGCGGATGCGCGGCTTCTCGAAATGATGCGGCAGGACGCGCGCCGTGGCGCACCCGCTGTTCGCGCGGCTTGACCGCCAGCTCGAGCTGGTGCGGCGCGAGCTTGGCAACGTGTCCGAGGCGGACCGGCGCTTTCGCGCCCTGCGCAAGCTCGCCGCCTCGGCAGGCAGGGGCAGGGGCCTGTACCACGAGTGGTCGCATTGCGCGAGCCTCGCCGATGGCGCGGCGGCGATCTACACCGGCCTGGAATCGGTGCTCGAGGCGATCGGCAACGAGATCGACGAATATGTGCCGCGCGGCGAGGGCGCGCATGCCGAGTTGCTCGACGGCATGGGGGTCGCAGTCCGTGGCGTGCGGCCGGCGGTGTTGAGCGACGCGACGCGGCGCCTGATGCACGAGGCGCGCAAGTTCCGTCACGTGGTGCGGCACAAGTATGCGCTCGAGCTGAGGCGGGCGGATGTGACGCGGAACCTCGCGATTGCCCGCAAGCTGGTGCCCGCCTTCCTGCGCGACTATCGCCGCTTCGTGGCGCAGATGCTCGGTACTGGCGCGGTGCGGAGGCGCGCAGGAACGGCTCGAAGAGCCCGGCGCGGGAACTGAAAGGAAAGCAAGGCATGCTCCAGGTATTTATCGGCTACGACCCGAACGAGACCGTCGCCTATCACACGCTCGCGCATTCGATCCTGCGGCGCTCGTCGATCCCGGTATCGGTGGCGCCGCTCATGCAGTCGCAGCTCAGGGGCGTCTACAAGCGCCCGCGCGGGCCGACCGAGTCCACGGAGTTCAGCCTGACCCGGTTCCTCGTTCCATACCTCAGCGGCTACCGGGGATGGTCGGTCTTCATGGACTGCGACATGCTGTGCCTTGCCGACATCGCCGAGCTCGCCGCCTGCGCCAAGGGCGCGGAGGACAAGGCGGTGCTGGTGTGCAAGCACGACTACGTGCCAAGGACCGAGCGCAAATTCCTCGACCAGGTGCAGACCAGGTACCCGCGCAAGAACTGGTCGAGCCTGATGCTCTTCAACTGCGAGCGCTGCCGCGCGCTCACGCCCGACTACGTGAACTCCGCCTCCGGGCTCGACCTGCACCGCTTCGCCTGGACCGAGGACGCGAGGATCGGGAGTCTTCCCCTGGAATGGAACTGGCTGGTGGGCGAGTACGAACGCGCGGCCGCCGCCAGGATCGTGCACTACACGCTCGGCGGGCCGTATTTCGACGACTATCGCGACTGCGACTACGCGGCCGAGTGGTTCGCCGAGCGCCAGGCCATGCTGCACGCCTCGAACCCCAAGAAGTAAGAAATAGGGGTCAGAGCCCTAATTCGGTCAACGGCTTGGGGGCCGCAGCGTTTGCGGGGTTATGCCCAGGCAACCTCGCCTCACGCTGCCCGGTGTCGCCATGCACGTGGTCCAGCGTGGCAACGATCGTGCCGCTTGTTTTCGTTCGGCGGCCGACTGCCAAGCGTACCTGCGGTGTCTTTATGAGCTTGGTGAGAAACGCGCGTGCGCCGTTCATGCCTATTGCTTGATGACCAATCATGTCCATCTGCTGCTCACACCCGCGGCAATCGATGGCTGCGCGACCCTGATGCGAGACCTGGGGCAGCGCTACGTGCAATATTTCAACCGGGTCCATGGCCGAACCGGCACCCTGTGGGAAGGACGGTTTCGTTCGTGCGTAGCCGAGTCGGCGCGCTACGTGCTTGCATGCTACCGGTACATCGAACTCAATCCGGTGAGGGCCGGAATCGTCGTGCACCCGCGCGACTATGCCTGGTCGAGCCACCGGGCGAACGCAGAAGGGCGGCACGACCCGATCGTCACCGCGCATCCGGAGTACCAGGCCTTGGGAAATGATCCTCCGGCGCGGCTCGACGCTTATCGCAGCCTATTTGACGGCCAGTGCGACGCGGCTTTGGATGAGCGGATTCGTGACGCCACGCGAGGCGGATTCGCCTTGCTGAGCCAGGAATTGAAGACCCGCGTGATTCCGCCGCCCGGACGGCGGCTGGAACGCGCTCGTCGCGGTCGGCGACGGAACGCGCAGGCGTCCTGCGCCGGGAATCCGCAAGAGCAACATTCCGCGAAATAGGGCTCTGACCCACTAGTGTCCGGTTAAAAGTCGAACAAAGTTAACTGCTTGGAGTGATCGG
>CAZVHU010000254.1:0-2795 GCA_964627075.1 uncultured Enterobacteriaceae bacterium
TCGGTGCCGTAGTGCAGCAGCAGCTCGGCCGGCCCGAGCGAGTTCGGCACCATGACGCTGATCGCGAGCGCGTTCGAGCGCGTCGAGAGCTTCATCACCACGGCCGAGTGCCCGAGTGCGGAAAAGCCCAGGCCGCCGTACTTCTTCGGGATGATCATGCCGAAGAAGCCCTTGTCCTTGAGGAACTGCCAGACCTGCGGCGGCAGGTCCTGGCGCTCATGCGTCACCTCCCAGTCATTGGTCATGGCGCAGGCTTCCTCGACCGGGCCGTCGAGGAACGCCTGTTCCTCGGCGCTCAGCCTCGGCGCGGGGGTCGCGAGCAGCTTCTTCCAGTCCGGCGCGCCCGAGAACAGGTCCGCGTCCCACCACACGGTGCCGGCGTCGATCGCCTCCTTCTCGGTTTGCGACATGTCGGGAAGGATGCGGCGATAGATCGCGAGCACGCGGTCGGTGAGCAGCGCGCGCCGCAGCGGCGCGACGTTGGGCACGAGAGCGATCGCGGCGAACGTCGCTGCCAGCACCGCGTTGGTCGCATCGGAAAAGCCGAGCGCCGACGACCAGGCGCCGAGCAGGAGCCCGATGGCGACGGTCCAGACGAGCAGCGGTACCTCGAAGTAGGCGAGCAGGACGAAAACGATCAGGGTGGCGAGTGCGAAGGCGATCATGGCGGGTCTCCTGTTCTCCGGCGCGGCTTCAGGCGGCTTTCTTGACGTCGGCAGCGGCGTGCAGCGGCGCGTGCAGCCCGGCGAGCAGAAACGCGGCGAGGCGTTCCTCGAGCAGCCGGGCGTCGTAGCGGTCCTCGGGCTTGCAGCCGGCGATCAACTGCACCGTGTCGGTGGCCGCGAGCGTGTAGGCGAGCGTCCCGAACATGAAGTGCATGCGCCACACCAGCTCGTCGGCCGGCATCTGCGGCAGCGCTTTTTCAAACGCCGCCTTGAAGCGCGCCATCGCCGGCTCGTAGAGCGCGCCGATCAGGTGGCGGATGCTCTTGGAGGGATCGGTGTAGGTGCGGCCGAGCAGGCGGATGAAGTTGCGCCCGCCGCACTTCGCGTCCGCGATAAGCGTGAGCGAGGGCCCGATGAAGGCGCGGATGATGCGCTCGGCGGCGAGCGGCCGGCCCTGGGCGTCGGCCTCCAGCCGGTCGAGCTCGGCGATGCGCGCCGCGTTCATCGGATCGAGGCGCCGCCGGAAGACGGCCTCGATCAGCGCGTCCTTGGAGCCGAAGTGGTAGTTGATCGCGGCGAGGTTGACATCCGCACGCGCGGTAAGCATCCGCATCGAGGCGCCCTCGAAGCCGTGCTGCATGAAGAGTTCCTCGGCGGCGTCGAGGATGCGGACCTGGGTTTCGTTCTGAGGCTTGATCGGGCGCAGGCTCATGGTGCTCCCGTGACGGGTCAGGAAAGGGGTCGGAACCGCTTCAAACGAACGTTTGAATGGTAGTGCGGGCGACCGCGGGGCGTCAAGCGTTTCGTGCGAAATTGAGGCCATGAGCGGCGGTTTCTGGATAGGCTCGATCCTGCTTTCGATGGGTTGGCTCTTCTTTCTGCTCGGCGCGGCGATGAACTTCATTGCCTGGCGCGGCGCGCTCGCCGCGCGCGCCGGCGAGCCCGCGCCCTCGGGCGTGCCGTTCCTGCCCGGGGTCGCGGGTTCGCTCTCGATGTTCTTCACGGTTCCGGCGCTCGCGCAGCTGGGCTACGAGCTGCCCTGGCCGTGGCTGTGGATCCTCGCGCCGCTGTTCCTCGACGTGTATTGCCTCGGCGGCTTCGTGCTCGCGCTCTTCGGCTTCGCGCGCCGCTGAGGGCGAAGCGGTTGCGCGGCGCGCGCGAGGGCACGCTCTAGAATCCTTCCATGGCCACGCACCGCCACCACCAGTCGGCGCCGACGCAGCGGCTGCGCGGCAACGAGTGGCGCGTGCTCAAGGAGCTCGCGCCCTACCTGTGGGAATACCGCTGGCGGGTGCTGGCCGCGCTCGTGTTCCTGGTCTCGGCGAAGCTCGCCAACGTCGGCGTGCCGCTGGTGATGAAGGAGGTGGTCGACAAGCTCGACCCCAAGATCGCGGTGGTGGCGGTGCCGGCGGCGCTGCTCGCGATCTACGGCATCCTGAGGTTCGCCACGACGCTGTTCGCCGAGCTGCGCGACATCGTGTTCGTGCGCGTCATCCAGCGCGCCATCCGGCGCGTGGCGCTGGGCGTGTTCCGCCACTTGCACAGTCTCTCGCTCAGGTTCCACCTCGACCGCCAGACCGGCGGCATGACGCGCGACATCGAGCGCGGCACGCGCGGCATCTCGTCGCTCCTCAACTACATGATCTTCTCGATCATCCCGGTGATCCTGGAGTTCGCGCTGGTGGCGGCGGTGCTGCTCGGGCGGTTCGACTGGCGCTTCGCCGCCATCACCTTCGGCGCGGTGGTGGTCTACATCGGCTTCACCATCGCGATCACCGAGTGGCGAATGGAGATCCGGCGCCGCGCCAACGAGCTCGACTCGCGCGCCAACACCCGCGCAATCGACAGCCTGCTCAACTACGAAACCGTCAAGTACTTCGGCAACGAGGAGTTCGAGGCGCGGCGCTACGACAGCAGCCTCGCGAAGTACGAGGGCGCGCAGGTGAAGACCGAGGCCTCGCTGGGGCTGCTGAACATCGGCCAGAGCCTGATCATCGCCGCGGCGGTGACCGCGCTCATGTACCTCGCGGCCGAGGGGGTCGCAGCGAACGCCTTCACCCTGGGGGACCTGGTCCTGGTGAACGGGCTGCTGATCCAGCTCTACATCCCGCTCAACTTCCTCGGCATGGT
>CAZVHU010000255.1:0-2752 GCA_964627075.1 uncultured Enterobacteriaceae bacterium
CCGACCACTGACGTGATCGAGATGATCCGCCCCCAGCGCGCCTTCATCATGCCGCGCATCACCGCGCGCGACAGGCGGAACACCGCCCGCAGGTTGGTCTCGATGACCTCGTCCCAGTCCGAGTCCTTCATGCGCAGCGCGAGGTTGTCTCGCACCACCGCGGCGTTGTTCACCAATATGAGGATGTCGCCGAACTCCTTCTGCACCGCTTCGAGAAGCCGGTCGGCCTGCGCCGCGTCGCGCACCTGCAGCACGCGCCCCGCGCCCCTGGCGCCCGCCTGCGCGAGCGCCTCCGAGATCCCTTGCGCCCCGGGGTCGGTGGTGGCGGTGCCGACCACGGTTGCGCCGTGCTTCGCGAGAGCGAGCGCGATCGCGCGCCCGATGCCGCGCGAGGCGCCGGTGACCAGAGCGACCTTCCCCTGCAGCATCTTCAGCCCCCTTTCAGCGCCGCGAGCGCCTGCTCGAGCGATGCCTTGTCGGCGAGCGCGATGCCCTGCAGCGCGCCGTCGATGCGCTTGACCGTGCCGGCGAGCACCTTGCCGGGCCCGCATTCGAGCACGTGCGTCACGCCCGCCGCCGCCATGCGCTTCACCGTCTCCACCCAGCGCACCGGCGAAGCGGCCTGCCGCACCAGCGCATCGCGGATGCGCGCGGGATCCGTCTCCTGCGCGACGTCGACGTTGTTGACCAGCGCGATCGCCGGCGCCTTCAGCGCGACCTTTTCCAGGTAGCCGCGCAGCTTGTCCGCCGCGGGCTGCATGAGGCTCGAGTGGAACGGCGCGCTCACGGGAAGCGGCATGGCGCGCTTCGCGCCCTTCGCCTTGCATGCCTCGATCGCGCGTGCAACCGCCGCCTTGTGCCCGGCGATCACCACCTGGCCGGGAGCGTTGAAATTGACCGCCTGCACCACCTCGCCCTGCGCCGCCTCGGCGCAAGCCGCGCGCGCAAGCTCGTCTTCCAGCCCGAGGATCGCCGCCATCGCGCCCTGCCCCTCGGGCACGGCCTGCTGCATGGACTGCGCGCGAAAGCGCACCAGCGGCAGCGCGTCGCCGAACGCGAGCGCGTTCGCCGCAACCAGCGCCGAATACTCGCCGAGGCTGTGCCCGGCCACGATCGCGGGCTCCGGGCCGCCGAGCGCGCGCCAGGCGCGGTAGGCGGCGATGCCGGCGGTGACCATCGCCGGCTGCGTGTTCACCGTGAGGTTGAGCGCCTCGCCGGGACCGTCGTCGAGCAGCTTGAGGAACTCCGCGCCGAGGGCCGCCTGCGCCTCGGCGCGCACCTCGTCCACGCCGGGCAGCCCCGCGTAGGCCTTGAGCATGCCCACCGACTGCGAGCCCTGCCCCGGGAAAACCATCGCCAGCTTCATGCCTTCGTCCTTCCTTACAGGGTGGCGAGCGCCGCGCCCCAGGTGAAGCCGCCGCCGACGCCCTGCATCATCACGCGCTGGCCTTCGCGGATCCTGCCGGCGCGCACGTACTCGTCGAGCGCGAGCGGCACCGACGCCGCCGAGGTGTTGCCGTGGTGGCCCACCGTGACCACCAGCTTCTCCAGCGGCAGGCCGAGCTTCCTCGCGGTCGCCTCCAGGATGCGAACGTTGGCCTGGTGCGGGATCAGCCAGTCGATGTCTTGGACCTGCATCTTCGCCGCCGCCAGCGTCTCGCGCGCGACTTCATCCAGCACCTTGACGGCGAACTTGAAGACCTGGTTGCCCTGCATCTGCAGGTAGGGCGAGCCCACGATGCGCCCGCCGCTGACGTTGCCGGGCACCGAGAGGATGCCCGAATGGCTGCCGTCGGCGCGCAGCACCGAGGCGTGGATGCCGGGGCGCTCGTCGGCGGCGAGCACCACCGCGCCCGCGCCGTCGCCGAACAGCACGCAGGTGCCGCGGTCGTTCCAGTCCATGATGCGCGAGAACACTTCGGAGCCCACCACCAGCGCGCGCTTGTTGCTGCCGCTGCGGATGAAGCTGTCGGCGGTGGCGAGCGCGTAGACGAAGCCGCTGCACACCGCCTGCACGTCGAAAGCCGCGAAGTTCTTCACCCCGAGCTTGGCCTGCAGCAGGCACGCGGTGCTGGGGAATATGTAATCCGGCGTCGAGGTGGCGAGGATGATGAGGTCGATGTCCGAGGCCTTCGTGCCCGCGGCCTCGAGCGCGCGGCGCGAGGCCTCCAGCGCGAGGTCGCTCGCGGCCTGCGACGCGTCGGCGATGTGCCGCTGCCGGATCCCGGTGCGCTCGCGGATCCACTCGTCGCTGGTATCCAGGCGCCGCGCGAACTCCTCGTTCTTCACCACACGCGGCGGCAGGTAGCTGCCGGTGCCTACGATGCGCGAGTAGATCATGGCGCGCTCAGGCCGATTGCGCGCGCGCCGGCACCGGACGCGCGGGCTGCAGCCCGGCCATGCGCCGGGTGATGCGCTCGACGACGTCGTTGCGCACCTCGTCCACCGCGCGCCCGACCGCCTGGCCGAACGCATAGCGGCTGGCCGAGCCGTGGCTCTTGACCACGACGCCGCGCAGGCCGAGCAGGCTCGCGCCGTTGTAGCGCCCCGGGTCCATGCGCGCGCGCAGCGCCTTCAGCACCGGTTGCGAGACGATCGCGGCGAGCTTGCGCAACGGGTTGCGCGAGTACTCCTGGCGCAGGAACGAGACGATCATGCGCGCCACGCCTTCGGAGGCCTTGAGCACCGAGTTGCCCACGAAGCCGTCGCACACCACCACGTCGGTGGTGCCCTTGTAGATGTCGTCGCCCTC
>CAZVHU010000256.1:0-2726 GCA_964627075.1 uncultured Enterobacteriaceae bacterium
GGCGAAGTCACGGAATCCATCGCACGCTGTCAGATGAAATCTCGACTTCTACACTCTAGAGACCAGCGCGGATCCTGTGTGAACGAAGCGCCTCTTCGCTTGGAGGCGGATAACCCGCAGCTGGAGGCGCGACCGGCTTGCCGTGGAGAATGCTGTACTTGGTTCTCCGAAGCTCTCGACTGAGGATCAGGCATCGATCGCCTTCGTGCACTGCCAGCAAGTCCATGTCGAACAGTGTGTGCAGATCAGCCCGGAGCAGGAGTCCATTGCTGACATGATTCGTGACAGGGCCTCGATAAGGGATGATGTGCGCCGCCTCCAGGGCATCGACGGCATCGAAGCCAGTCGCGGCACATCGGGAACCATATGCATCCAAGAGCATTAGTCGGAACCCGGATTGGCCACGGCGTTCGATCACGGAGCGAATCACCTTGCGCCGCTCATCCTCGACTCTCCTGGGATCAAAGGCGTCCGCGATTCGATCTGCGAACTGAGTTGGCGAAGTTGGAGTCGTGCTCGCGAGGGCCACACGCTCAAGGAGCACGCTTCGCGCTGGGAAACCGGAGAGGTGAAAGTAGCCATCTTCATCCCACCCATTGACAAATGCTAGCCCTTGTACGAGATAGCGAGTCGATGGCTTCTTTGATTGCTGAATGAGAACGCCGACGGGAATCGCGTCTCGCATGCACGCCATGAGGCCGCGGTTTGTGAAAGTCTCGGCATGTGCTGCGACAGTCAGTCCCTCCTGAAAGTACTTGTATTGCCAGGAGCCATCCGGGAGGGACTCAATCGCCAGGTCCGGGTAGGGACCATCCAGTGCTTGTCGAATGCTCAGGGCATACGGAGACCATTGCGGCTTATAGATCCCCTTGGCTCGCGTCGCCAGGAGCGTCGCATCCTGAAGCGGCTCTGGCCATGCGACTAACTCGCCCTCGTGCTCGACAAACCACTCGAGTGCGCGTCTGTGACGAGGCACGACCTTGTCGTGCGCCGCCAAGAGTCGGCTCAGGCTTGTCACTTCAGGAAACCCTCAAGCCCCAACTGGCCCACAGTGTTGATGTGCCGTGGCTGCGCGACCGACTCGAGTGTCAGGTCGGTCACTGGGTTCACACGGCGAACGTGCGTCAGGTTAGCCGTTCGCGGTGGAGTTCGTAAGAACTCAGTGGTCTGTGCAGATCGGTTCTGGAATCGCGTAGCATCGTAGGGCGGCGGACGCTACGGCTTTCCGACCCGTGTCAAATCGAGGCGCCGCGCGGCATCGGTGATGGTGGACCCCAGGGCCATCGGCCGGCCCGATGCTCGCATCGCTCGAGCGCGGAGACCCCGGGGCCCGCGACCGCGCCACCTCGATCGGCCGCGCGCTCGGCGGGCTCGAGGTGCAGGTCCAGGGCGAGGCCTGTGCTTGGCGCACGGTCGAGACCGTGCCCGAGACGGGCCCGCTCGCCGCCGACGTAAAGCTCGTGCGGCTGCCCGACCCGCCCGCGGGACCGGCGCGTTTGCGCTTGCGTGCCGCGCGGGTGCTTCTCCGACTCGACGCGGCGCTGCTCGCGCGGCTGGTCGAGCGCGTCGGGTCGGTGCGGCTCGAACCCGCGGAAGTGCGCGGCGGCGCCTTGCGCGCCGATGATGCGAGGAAGGCACTGCTCGATCCCGCGCGCACGGCGATTTCCGGCCCGGGCGACCGCTGCACGCTCCGATACCGTCTGCCGGCGGACGCGGCTCGGCTCGAGCTCCTCCTCGAGAGCCGCGGCGTGCGCTGCGCGAGTTGGCGCCCGCCTATGCACGTGAGCGCGCCGGGCGCGAGGAATGGCTCTGGCGGAGCCGATCTGGACATCCGTGAGGCGTGGGCTCGCGGGCACGGGCGGCGCCGGCCACGCGGGCGGTGCGCGCGGCGTGGGCGGCTTGGCGAGCGGGCGGCATGCGGGCTGCGGCACGCAGCCTCGCCGCGAGCTGCTAACGGGCCCGCACCCAACCTCCGGCTCTCCCGCTCCACGACTGCTTCGCCACGGGGATGTGCCCCACGTCGCTGTACATCACGGGGCGGATGGTCCCGTCCGGACGAACCGCGATGATCGTGAGTGACGCGTTGCCGCAGTCCAGGTTGATCCATCCCTTCGTGTCCGCGCCGAGGGCACGCATCATCGTCCAGCGGATCACGTTTCCGTGGCAGACGAGGACGTCAAACGTGTCGCGTTCCGGCGTGGGCTGGAAGTAGCGCTCCCACTGGACCCGCCGCGCGGAGTCGCACTCCGCCAGCTCGTGCGGCGTCTCGCGTGCCATGATGCGGGCGCTGGTGTTGGTGGGGGTGCACTCGTTGAGCACGGCGTCGCGCGTGGGCTTCATCCGCATCGCGACGCCCATGTCGTCGGCGGTCTGTGCGGCGCGCAGCAGCTCGCTGCTGATCAGCCGGTCGAACTTGACGGGCAGCGCGGCCAGCCGCGCTCCAACCAATCGGGCCTGCTCGTGGCCGAGTCTGTTGAGCCCGTTCGCCAGGCGATCGTCGGTCGCGGTGGTGTCCCGATCGTAGATGCCGTGGCGCACGAGATAGACGAAGTGGATGCCGGTGCCAGGACGGGCGGCGGCTTGGCCGGCGGGCGGCTGCGAACGCGCGGTTGGCGCGCACAGGCTCAGGAGCAGGCAGAGCGCGACGGGCGTGCGCAGACGCGGCCTCCGTTGAAGTGTAGAAGTCGAGATTTCATCTGACAGCGTGCGATGGATTCCGTGACTTC
>CAZVHU010000257.1:0-2702 GCA_964627075.1 uncultured Enterobacteriaceae bacterium
ATCTCCGCCAGCGGGCGCACGCCCTTCACGCTCGCTGCGCTGGAGGAGGCGCGCAGCGTGGGCGCGCGGCGCATCGCGGTCACCTGCGACCCGCGCTCGCCGCTCGTGCAGCTCGCCGAGGTGGCGATCACGCCTGAGGTCGGACCCGAGGTGATCGCGGGCTCGACGCGCCTCAAGGGCGGCCTCGCCCAGAAGATGGTGCTCCACCTGCTCTCGACCACGGTGATGGTGCGGCTCGGCCGCGTCGAGGGAAACCAGATGACGAACCTGGTGCCGTCCTCGCGCAAGCTCGAGGGGCGCGCGCTGCGCATCCTGTGCGCGCTCGGTGGCGTGGACGAGGCGCGCGCGGGCGAGCTGCTGCGCGAGTGCCACGGCAGCGTGCAGGACGCGCTCGCGCGGCTCAGGAACGGCGGCTAGCCCAACTTCGCCAGTTGGAACCGAATTGGAGGAATCTTCGGGGCCTTCCGGCGCATAAGTGCGCGGATTTGCGTGCAGCGCGTTTCGGAATCGGCGTGTAGTGCCGACCAAGTTGCTTGCGAGCCGGAGGAGCGGCTGCGACACCTTCGTTCCGGGGTGAACGGCCGTGTACCTGCGGCACTCGGTCCGGCGCAAAGACGGCAAGACACACGTCTACTGGCGTCTGGTGCGCTCCGTGCGTCGCAACGGAGAGGTGATCCAGGAGACCGTTGCGCAGCTCGGGGAGCTGGACGCCGAGGGGCGCGCCAAGGCGAAGGCGCTGGCACGCCAGATCACCGGGCGAGGCGACCAGCGCGAGCTCTTCGAGGCGACGGACGTCGACGACACGCCGGTGCCGGTGCGGCTCAAGCGGCTGCGCCTTGAGCGCGGCCGGGCCTTCGGCGACATCTGGCTGGGCTGGACGCTGTGGCGTGCGCTGCACCTCGACGCGCTGTGCGACGAGATCCTGGAGACGGGCCGGGAGGCGGTGCCGTGGGCGCAGATGGCATCGATCCTCGTCATCGCGCGGCTGTGTGAGCCGTCGAGCGAGCTGCACGTTGCCGAGGACTGGTACCGGCGGACGGCGCTGGAGGATCTGCTCGGGGTGCCGGCGGAGCGGATCAACGACAATCGCCTCTACCGGGCGCTCGATCAGCTGCTCCCCCACAAGGAGGCGATCGAGCAGCACCTGGTGAAGCGGCTCGGCGAGCTCTTCGACCTCTCCTACGACCTGTTGCTCTACGACGTGACGAGTACCTACTTCGAGGGGCTCGCCGAAGGCAATCCCCTGGCGCAGCGCGGCCACAGCCGCGATCACCGGCCCGACTGCAAGCAGGTGTGCATCGCGCTGGTGGTGACGCGCGAGGGAATGCCCCTGGGCTACGAGGTCTTCCCGGGCAACCGGGTCGACGTGACCACGGTCGAGGAGATCGTGGAGGCGATGGAGGGGCGCTACGGGATCGCCAACCGCGTCTGGGTGATGGACCGGGGGATGTCGAGCGCGGAGAACGTGGCGTGGCTGCAGGAGACCAAGCGCCGCTACCTGATCGGGGCGCCCAAGAGCGAGCTCAAGAAATGGAGCCGCGAGATCGCGGAGGCGACCGACTGGCGCCAGGTACGCGGCGGCGTGGAGGCGAAGCTGTGCGCGGGCCCCGACGGCCAGGAGACCTTCTTGCTCGTGCGCTCGGCGGATCGGTGCGAGAAGGAGCGGGCCATGCACGCGCGCTTCACAAAGTGCATCGAGGAGCGCCTGGAGAGTCTCGGGCGTCGTCTCGAGCGCTCCCGCAAGCGCCTCGATCGCGGCCCTCTCGAGCGCCAGATCGGGCGCTTCCTCGAGAAGAACAGCCGCGCGGCGGGGCGCTACGACATCCGCGTCGAGGACGACGCGACGCGGTCCTCCGGCTTGCGCCTCGTGTGGAGGGCGAAGCCCGAGTGGGACGACTGGGCACTCCACAGCGAGGGCGCCTACGTGCTGCGCACCAACGTCCACGAGTGGAGCGAGGAGGAGCTGTGGCGCACCTACATCCAGCTCACGGAGGCCGAGGCGGCCTTCCGCATCCAGAAGACGGATCTGTCGATCCGGCCGATCTGGCATCAGAAGGCCGAGCGCGTCCAGGCGCACATCCTGGTCTGCTTCCTGGCCTACGTGCTGTGGAAGACGCTCGAGCAGTGGCAGCAGCGGGCGGGGCTGGGCAACAGCCCGCGAACGATCCTGGAGGAGCTCGGCCGGATCCAGAGCACCGACGTCGTGCTGCCGCTCGCCGATGGCTCCCACCGCGAGCTGCGGCTGCGCTGCGTGGTCCGGCCCGACAAGGCGCAGGCGATGCTGCTCGATCGGCTCGGTCTGCGGCTCCCCGAACGGCTGCGCGTCCCTTCACACGTCGACGCAATGTAGTGCCGACCGCGGACCCTAAGTGCGCGGAAAGCCTCGATCACGACCCGCCAACTGGCGAACTTGGGCTAGCGCTTCGCCTTGCGCGCCGCCTGCATCCTCTCGTACCGCGCCATCTGGAAGGTCGGGCACATCGAGTCGGGAGGGATCTCGTCGAGCGGCGTCGCCACCAGATCGCGCGTGATGCCGACGCGCTCGGCCAGCGGGTGCAGCGCCGCGAGGTCGAAGCCGTAGAGCTTCGCGGCGTTCTCGCCCAGCATCTGGCGCACCTCGGCGGGATCGAGCTGCGAGAACGCGAGCCGCATGTTCTCGCGCGAGTACGGGTAGCAGCCCTCGTAGTGCGGGTAGTCGTTGC
>CAZVHU010000258.1:0-2682 GCA_964627075.1 uncultured Enterobacteriaceae bacterium
TGCCGCAGTTGCACTCCCAGTCCTTGACCGGGCCGAAGATCTTCTCGCAGAACAGGCCGTCCTTCTCCGGCTTGAACGAGCGGTAGTTGATGGTCTCCGGCTTCGTGACCTCGCCGTGCGACCAGCTCCGGATCACGTCCGGCGAAGCGAGCCGGATGCGGATCTGGTTGAAGTTGAGCTTGCGGCGCTGGTCGCGGTCCTCGAAGCGGCCGAACCCCATTCGGGTGGTCGCCGAGTTCAGCGTCGCCTGCAGATCGGTGTCCTGGATCATCTCTTCACTCCCGTATGCCCCACCCATCGCCCCAGGCCCGTCCGGTCGGACGGGTACCCCGGAGGCGGCGAGTCGTCAGGGCCGTACGCGCAGGGAAAGCAAGGTCAGGTCGTTTCTTCGAACTGGACTTCGAGACACAGGCTCTGGAGCTCCTTCACCAGCACGTTGAAGGACTCCGGCGTGCCGGGCTCGGGCGGGTTCTCGCCCTTCACGATCGCCTCGTAGATGCGCGACCGTCCGCCCACGTCGTCGCTCTTGACGGTGAGCAGTTCCTGAAGCGTGTAGGCCGCACCGTAGGCCTCGAGCGCCCACACCTCCATCTCGCCGAAGCGCTGGCCGCCGAACTGCGCCTTGCCGCCCAGCGGCTGCTGGGTGACGAGCGAGTACGGGCCCGTCGAGCGCGCGTGGATCTTGTCGTCCACGAGGTGGCTCAGCTTGAGCATGTAGAGGAAGCCCACCGTGACGCGCTGGTCGAAGGGCTCGCCGAGGCGGCCGTCGCGCAGCTCGACCTTGCCGTCCTCCGGCAGGCCGGCGGCGCGCAGCTCGCCCTTGATCTCCTCGACCGTGGCCCCGGCGAACACCGGCGTCGCACAGGTGTAGCCCTGCGCGTGCGCCGCCCAGCCGAGATGCGTCTCCATGATCTGGCCGATGTTCATGCGCGAAGGCACGCCGAGCGGGTTCAGGACGATCTCCACGACTTCGCCGTTCGGCAGGTAGGGCAGGTCCTCCTCCGGCACGATGCGCGCGACGACGCCCTTATTGCCGTGGCGGCCGGCCATCTTGTCGCCGACCGACAGCTTGCGCCGCTTCGCGATGTAGACCTTGACCAGCTTCACCACGCCCGGCGGCAGCTCGTCGCCGCGCGTGACCTTCTCGATCTCCTTCTCCAGCTCCTTCTCGCAGCGCGTGAACGCGTTCTGGGCGTTGTTCATCGCCTTCCAGAACCGGTCGTTCACCCGCTCGTCCTCGGTGACGTGCGTACCCCACGCGAGGTCGTCGAGGTCGAGCTCCTCGAGGAAGTCGTCGGTGAACTTGCGGCCCTTCCGCGCGAGCGGCTCGCCCGAGGACGCGCTCTTCAGCACGTTCACGAGCTGGTCCGCGAGAATCTGCTTCGCGTTCGTCAGCCGCACGTCCGCGATGCGCTCGCGCTCTTTCTTGGACTCGCGCCGGAGCTTCTCGATTTTCTTCTTCTCCTGCTGCTTCGTGCTCTCGTCCTTCTCGCGGCGCGAGAACACCTTGATGTCGATGACGATGCCGTCCATGCCCGGCGGCGCCTTGAGCGACGCGTCGCGCACGTCGCCGGCCTTGTCACCGAAGATGGCCTTGAGCAGGCGCTCCTCGGGTGACAGCTCCTGCTCACCCTTCGGCGTCACCTTGCCCACCAGGATGTCGCCCTGGCGCACGCGGGCGCCGATGCGGACGACGCCCTCCTCGTCGAGGTTCTTGACCGCCTCCTCGGACACGTTCGGGATCTCTCGCGTGATCTCCTCGACCCCGCGCTTCGTGTCGCGCACCTGGAGCTCGAACTCCTCGATGTGCACGGAGGTGAACACGTCGTTCTTGATGAGCTTCTCGCTCACCAGGATGGCGTCCTCGTAGTTGTAGCCGCCCCACGGCAGGAACGCCGCCAGCACGTTGCGGCCGAGCGCCAGCTCGCCGTCACGGGTCGCCGGGCCGTCGGCGATGACCTGGCCCTTCTTGACCTTGATCCCCTCGGTCACGACCGGGCGCTGGTTCAGGCAGGTGTCCTGGTTCGAGCGGCGGAACTTGGTGAGCCGGTAGATGTCGAGGTTCGGCTGCTCCGAGTAGTCGAACTCGGGCTCGTCCTCGTCCCGCTCGTAGCGCACGGCGATCATCTCGCCCGAGACGAACTCCACCACGCCCGGGCGCCGCGCCAGCACCAGCGCACCCGAGTCCTCGGCCACCTTGTCCTCGAGCCCGGTACCGACGAGCGGGGCCTCGGTCACGAGCAGCGGCACGGCCTGGCGCTGCATGTTGGAGCCCATCAGCGCGCGGTTCGCGTCGTCGTGCTCGAGGAACGGGATCAGCGCCGCGGCCGGCGACACGAGCTGGATGGGCGAGACATCCATGTAGTCCACGTCCACCCGCTCCACGGTCGGGTACTCGCCGCGCGACCGCACGGTGAGCGAGCTCTCGTCGAGCCGCCCCGACTTCTTGTCGAACGGTGTGTTGGCCGGCGCGATGCGCGCGCGGTCCTCGACGTCCGCCGCCAGGAACTCGGGCTTCTTGCGGTCCACCTGACCGGAGGCGACACGGAAGTACGGCGTCTCGAGGAAGCCGAACTCGTTCACCTTGGCGTAGGTGGACAGCGACGAGATGAGCCCGATGTTCGGGCCTTCCGGCGTTTCGATCGGGCACACCCGGCCGTAGTGCGTGTAGTGCACGTCGCG
>CAZVHU010000259.1:0-2659 GCA_964627075.1 uncultured Enterobacteriaceae bacterium
AGGACTACCTCAACAAGAAGAAGCAGGCGGTCAACCTCGACCTGCACAAGCAGCAGCTGCGCGAGATCGACACCCAGTTCGGGGCGCTGCTCAAGCAATTGCCGAACAAGGCCCAGATGGACGCGCTGCTGGTGGACATCAACCAGGCGGGGCTGGGGCGCGGCCTGCAGTTCGAGCTTTTCAAGCCCGCGGCGACCGAGAACACCAAGGAGTTCTACGCCGAGCTGCCGATCCAGGTGAAGGTGATCGGCACCTACCACGACATGGGCGCGTTCGCGAGCGACGTCGGGCAGCTGTCGCGCATCGTGACGCTGAACGACGTCTCGATCGAGGCCGGCAAGGACGGCAACCTCGCCATGGACGCGACGGCGCGCACCTTCCGTTACCTTGACGACGACGAGATCGCGGCGCAGCGCAAGTCGGCCGCCGCGGCGAAGAAGGGGGCCAAGAAATGACACAGGACGTCGTGAGCGCGGCGGCCCGCGCGCTTCGCGCTGCGCTCGCCCTGGGTGGCGCGGCGCTGTTGGCGGCCTGCGGCGGGGAGCAGCACAGCGACCTGAAGCAGGAGCTGCAGCAGCTCACCAAGGACCTGCGCGGCCGCGTCGAGCCGCTGCCGCAGGTGAAGCCCTACGAGCCGGTGCCCTACAAGGCCGAGGGCGAGGTGGACCCGTTCCGGCCGGAGCGCATCATCGTCGCGGCGCCCGGCGGCGCCACGCCCGGCTCCAGCAGCAGGAAGCCCGACCTCGACCGGCCGAAGGAACCGCTGGAGGCGTTCCCGCTCGAATCGATCCAGATGGTGGGCACGCTGTCGCAGAAGAAAGAAACCTTCGCGCTGGTGAAGGCCGGAACCAACCTTTACCGCGTCAGGAAGGGCAACTACATGGGCCAGAACTTCGGCCTGATCGTCGCCATCGACGAGTCGCAGGTCAGCCTCAAGGAACTGGTCCAGGACAGCGGCGGGGAGTGGGTGGAGCGCACCAGCTCGCTGCAATTGCAGGAGGGCAAGAAATGATCATACGCACGCTGATGCGCAACGTTCTCGCGGTGCTCGCGGCCTGGCTTGCCGGGCTGGGCGTCGCTTCCGGGCAGGGCAACAGCATCGAGGCCTTCGAGGTCACGCAGCAGGCCGGTAGCGTGGTGGTGCGCGTCACCACGCGCGAGGCGCTGGCCAGCGTGCCGCCCAATTTCACCGTCGCCAGCCCGGCGCGAATCGCGTTCGACTTCGCCAACACCGCGAACGGCCTGGGCCGCAACGCGCAGGAGGTGGGCCAGGGCGAGTTGCGCAGCATGAACGTGGTGCAGGCGGCGGACAAGACGCGCCTGGTGCTCAACCTGCGCCGCCCGGTGGCGCACGAGGCGAGGCTCGACGGCCGCAACCTGCTCGTCACGCTGTCGGCGGCGGCGGCGGCGACGCCTGCGCCGGCCGGCCAGGTGGCGCACTTCGCCGAGGGCAAGGCCGACACCAAGCACGCGATCCGCGAGGTGGACTTCCGCCGCGGGCGCGCGGGCGAGGGCCGCATCCTCGTTGATTTGTCCGACACCTCGACCGGCATCGACATCCGGCAGCAGGGCCAGAACGTGGTGGTCGAGTTCCTCAAGACCTCGCTCCCCGACAACCTGCGGCGGCGGCTCGACGTGGTGGATTTCTCCACCCCGGTGCAGACCGTGAGCACCTTCCAGCAGGGCGACAACGTCCGCATGGTGATCGAGGCGCGCGGCCAGTGGGAGCACAACGCCTACCAGTCCGACACCCAGTTCGTGATCGAGGTGAAGCCGGCGACGGTCGATCCCTCGAGGCTGCAGCAGCGCGGCCGCTACCAGGGCGAGAAGCTGTCGCTCAACTTCCAGAACGTGGAAGTGCGCGCAGTGCTCAACGTGATCGCCGACTTCACCGACCTCAACATCATCACCAGCGACACCGTCGGCGGCAGCATCACGCTGCGCCTGAAGGACGTGCCCTGGGACCAGGCGCTCGACATCATCCTGCAGACGCGCGGCCTGGACATGCGAAAGAGCGGCAACGTGATCTGGATCGCGCCGCGCGATGAGCTGGCGACGCGCGAGAAGCTGCAGCTGGAGGCGGCGCAGCAGATCACCGACCTCGAGCAGACGCGGACGGAAGCCTTCCAGATGAACTACCAGAAGGCGGCCGACGTGCAGAAGCTGCTCTCGGATCCGACGCAGAGGATCCTGTCCAAGCGCGGCAGCGCGGTGGTCGACGCGCGCACCAACACGCTGTTCGTGCAGGACACGCCGAGCCGCCTGGAAGAGGTGCGCAAGCTGATCGGGCGCATCGACATAGCGGTCCGCCAGGTGATGATCGAGGCGCGCATCGTCGAGGCGAGCGACACCTTCTCCAAAAACCTCGGCGTGCGCTTCGGCTATCACGACCTGGACGGCAACCATCGCATCGGCGGCCGCAACAGCCCGCGCTACAACGTCGGCGGCGGCTTCCAGGACACTACCGGCCATGCGGCGGGCGGGGCCCAGGGCGGCACGCCCAGCCTGCTCGACAGCCTGGCCGTCAACATGCCGGCGGCGGGGCTGAACTCGTTCAATCCCGGGGCGTTCACCTTCGTGCTGTTCAACTCGGCGATGACCCAGTTCCTCAACCTCGAGATCACGGCGCTGGAAGCCGACGGCAAGGGCAAGATCATCG
>CAZVHU010000260.1:0-2628 GCA_964627075.1 uncultured Enterobacteriaceae bacterium
TTCCCACACACTCAGCAGGTCGGCAGAAGTGTCCTCGCGTGGCGGAGGCGCTTTGGACGGCGTGCCGAGCATCAGGAACGCGGCCAGCTCTTCCTCGTTAGCGAGCCCGAGCGCGAGGCGCACACGGCGCGACGTCGCCTAATGACCGCTGCGCAGACACCCGGCATAGCCGAGCGCGGATGCGGCAAGCAGCAGGTTCTCGATCGCCGCGCCGGCCGCAAGCATCTGATCGCTGACGGATACGCGCGGATGATCGCGGACGATCCGCAGCACGACCGCAAGGAGCATCGCCCCGCGGTACGCCTTCTCGCCCGCCCGTTCGATCTCGGCGGCCGGCGCACTCGGATCGCGCTCGGCCTTGGCTTCGCGGAACGCGGCGGCGAGGTCGCCGCGACGCGCGGGCGGGATGAGGATGAAGCGATAGGGCTTGAGGTTCTTGTGGTCCGGTGCCGCGGCGGCGGCGCGCAGCAGCAGCTCGAGCTCGCCGGCCGTCGGCGTCGGCGCGACCAGGAAGCGCGGCGAAACGGACCGCCGGGCGAGAATGAGATCGAGCGCGCGTGCGCCATCCGTCATGGCTCGTTTCCTCCCTGCGCATGGGTGCGCAGCACCTCAGAGCGGGCAGTCTAGCCCGCCTTTCTCACCGTGTCTGCTGGTCAGAGGCAGTCGGCTGACGGGGATGTTGGGCATGGCGGCGGGCGCGGGAGGTCGTTGCCGCTGCGTGAGCTGCTTTGAGTCCGGCGGAGCTGCTGCTGTGTTGTTGGCGTTCGGGTGGCAGGTGCGGCTCAGGCCGCAGCGCGTCTGAGGCGATGGGCGGCGATGGCGAAGATGGCCTGCGCCGGGCAGGCGGACGCGAACGCTATTTTGATGCGGCGCACCGATCGGGTGACCAGCGCGCCGATCTTCAGCAGCCTGAGCCTGATGGTGCCGCATGTTGCCGCGCCAAGCTCGGTGCCGGCAAGCGCGATGCGCCTGAGCGCGCACAGGAGCACATAGGCGAAGGAGGCGAACCAGAGCCTGAGCTGGTTGGTGCGCATGGTGATCGCCGGCGTGCGGTCGGCGAACAGGTCCATCTGGCACTCCTTGATGCGGTTCTCCATGTCACCGCGCTGGCAGTAGACGCCTTCGTAGAAGGCGCGCGCCTCGTCCGCCTCGACGGGGAGCGAGGTAACGATGAAGCGTGGATTGGCCTTGCCGTTGGTCCACTCGGCCTTGGCCACGACGCGGCGGGGGCGGCTCCAGCTCTCCCGCGTCGACCAGTCGAAGACCTTGAAGCGGCGCGCCGGCCTGAGCGCGGCACGGCTCTCGGCGCGGGCCTCGACCAGTTCGCGCTTGATCTTTGCGACCAGCCGCCGGTTGCGGGCGAGCCCGAACACGTATTCGACGCGGTTTTCCTCGCACCAGCTCATCAGGTCGTCGCGACAGAAGCCCGAGTCGGCCCTGAGCACGATGCCCACGTCGGGCCAGCAGGCGCGGATCTGATTGACGATGCGTTCGACCTCCTCGCGTGCGCCGTGTGCGGCATCGATGTTGGCGCGCCTGAGCTTGGCGGCGAGCAGATGGCGGCCGCAGAAGATGTAGAGCGGCAGGTAGCAGTAGGCGTCGTAGTAGCCGTGGAAGAAGCGCCCCTCCTGGTGGCCATGCAGGGGATTGTCGGTGGCATCCAGATCGAGCACGATCGACTTCGGCGGGCGCCGATGCGCCTCCAGGAACAGCGTCACGAACAGCGCCTCGATCGCCTCGGTGTCGTGCCCGATCTTGTGGTAGCGGCCGACGCCGCCGCGCAAGGACTGCTCGAGCCGGTTCAGCGTCGACTTGCCGGCCAGCGGTGCGCAGTCCTCCCGCCGCGCCTCGAGCTTGCCGATCAGTGTCGCCATCACCGGATCATGGCGCAGAAGGTCATGGTCGACGAGGTCCTCGTAGCCGAGCGCCAGGCCGAACACGCGCTGGCCGACCAGCGTCTCCAGGCTGTGCTCGACGAGCTCGGGGGCGCGCGCATCGCTGAAGCAGGCCGCGAAGCGCTCGATGAGCCGGATCGCCTTGTCGGTGGCGCCGAGCAGCAGCGCACCGCCATCGGAGGTGATCGCCCCGCCGTCGAAAGCGCCCACAACCCGGCGTCCATCCACGGTTCCGAAATCGAGCGAATCCTGCCTACACTCTGTCGTCATCGGGGCGCCCTCCTGCTCAGACCGAAGTCTTTCTCGCAGAAGCACTTTCGCTGAGTCGGCGCCCCGATGCCGCTACCCCGCGTGAGAAAGCCGGGCTAGGGTGAGGGGCAGCGGCAAACACCCACGTCAGTCGCGCGGCTGCCCCTCACTCCGAGCCTCTCCCCATTGGAGGAAGGGGGAGGGAGAAAGAATGCGATCGCCGAGCGGCCTCTCCCGGCGTCGAGCAGAAAGGAAAAGCCGATGCAAACGCTGGTCCCCCTCGCCACCGAGATCGCCAGCGTCCTCAAGGCGCGCAAACAGACGATCGCGATCGCGGAGTCCTCGACCGGCGGCCTCATCAGCGCCGCCATGCTCGCGGTGCCGGGCGCGTCGGCCTATTACCTCGGCGGCACGATCATCTACACCAAGCAGGCGCGCGCGGCCCTCACCACCATCACCGATGACGACATGCGCAGGATGCGAT
>CAZVHU010000261.1:0-2591 GCA_964627075.1 uncultured Enterobacteriaceae bacterium
ATCTTCATCATGTAGATGTGCGCCGAGTTGAAGAGGCGGTCGGTGTGCTCCTTCAGGCGGAAGATCTCGGTGCCGCGCGTGGTCTTATAGGCGCGCACGCCCTCGAATACCGCCAGCCCGTAGTGCAGCGAGTGGGTGAGGACGTGCGTGGTCGCCGAGCGCCACGGCACGAGCTTGCCGTCGTGCCAGATCCAGCCGTCGCGGTCGGCCATCGACAACGGCGTGGCCGGCTGCTTCGCCTTGCGCATATACTTGTCTCCCTGCGGTAAATGCCTATTCTAACTAAAGTTTCCCGCGGTGCAGCACTCGCGGCGGGGGCTCTTTGCGTCGCAGGCTGCGCGATCATGCCCGGCGACCTCGAGGAGCTGCTCGCCTCGAGCGAGATCGTGCGCGAGCTCGAGCGCGCCGACGGCGTGCAGATCGAGGCGGCGCGCTTTTCCGCCGGGCGGGTGGGCGCGCCGCCACCCGCCGAGTGGAAGGCCTTCACCGTGGCGCGCGGCAAGCCGCCCACCGCATACCGCCTGGTGGACGCGGGCGGCGAGGTCGCGCTCGAGGCGAGCGCCGAGCGCGCGGCATCGGGCCTGTATCGCAAGATCCGCATCGACCCGAAGCGCTACCCGGTGGTCGAGTGGCGCTGGAAGATCGCGCAAGCGGTGCCGGGGGCGGATCCGCGCGAGCCGTCGCGCGAGGACTCGGCGGCGCGCGTGATCGTGTCGTTCCACGGCGATCCGGAGAAGCTCGACTTCTCGGACCGCAGCGCGGCGCGCCTGTACCGCGCGCTCTCGGGGGAGAAGCTGCCCTTCGCCATGCTGATGTACGTGTGGGCGGACGGGGCGCCGGTGGGCACGATCGCGCAGAACGCGCACACCGGGCAGATCAGGAACATCGTTGTCGAGAGCGGCGGCGCGCGCAACGGCGAGTGGGTCTCCTTCCGCCGCAACGTGCTGGAGGACTACCGCAAGGCCTTTGGCGCCGAGCCCTGGGACATCGTCGCGGTGGGCGTCATGACCGACAGCGACAACACCGGCACCGCCGCCCGCGCCCTCTACGGCGACATCACCTTCCGCGAAAAATAATTCGGGGACAGACCCCGGATTCCGCGCCTAACCTGCCGATAGACAAGGCAAAAAGGGGAGACCTGTCCCCGATGCCTACTTCGCCCGCGACGGCGGCGCGCGCTCGCCGGTGGCGGCGTCGTTCGCGGCGCCGAAGCGCTCGAGCTCGGACTTCAGCGCCTCAAGCATGGCGCTGCGCCGTTCCCCAGTAGTTGTAGGCGAGCGGGCGCGCGCCCGTGCTCGCAGAAGACGAGCCTGCCGCCGACCTTCAGCACGCGGCGCATCTCCCTGAGCGCGGAGGCCGGGTCGGGAATCGAGCACAGCGTGTAGGTGACGAGCACGGTGTCGAAGCTCGCGTCGCCGAACGGGATCGCCTCGGCCGAGAGGCCGATCAGCTCGACGCTCAATCCCGCCTTCCTTTCGCGCCTGCGCGCGAGCCGATGCATCTCCAGCGCCGGGTCGAGGCCGACGAGCTGCTCGATCCCCGACTTGTCGTAGTGCTCGAGATTCAGGCCCGTGCCGATGCCGATCTCGAGCACGCGGCCGCGCGCGAGCGGCACCACCTTCTGCCGCTGCCGCCGCACCGGCCTGATGCCGCACGCGAGGTCGACCAGGCAGGGCAGGACGAACCGCCCGTACCAGCCCGGACCCGTGTCGCGCGTCATTTCAGGATCGGCCTCAGGTCCTCGAGCTTGTCGAAGAGGTGCCAGACGTAATTGCGGGTGCCGTTGACCCGGTGCGGGTGCAGGTCGGAAAGGGCGGGATCGTCGCAGTAGCGATCGAACGCCTCCTTCGATTCCCACTCGACCAGGATCAGCACCGCTCGAGGCTCGATGCTGCCGGCCGCCGACTCCCGGAACTTGCCCAGCGCGACCACGCGCCCGCCGCGCGCCCGGACCTCCTTTGCGGAGCGTCGCGCGTACGCCATGTACTCGTCCCGGTTCGAGACGTCGAAGAGGTTGAGCGCGTAGACGGGACCGGACATATGTTCTCCTGGGCCGCCGGCAGCATGGTGCCGGGCGTTTGCGCCGGCCCGGACGGCGCTGTCACTCCTTGCGCCGCGCCCGGACCGAAAGCGCGATGATGAGCGTTGCCGCCACGGGCGCGAGCAGCACCAGCGCATCCGGCCAGGCGAACGGCGGATGGGGGATCGACGAAAGCGGCAGCGACTCGGGCGAGGGCGGGGCGATCACGTTGCGTTCGGATGCCCCATTCCCTTGTTATCCGGCCTTCGCCCGACCAAGCGGCTGATCGGACTTCGATTCCTGCGACGAAGGCGAGGACGCGAGAGTGCGATGCAGTACCTCTCTGCAGCGCGACCCGCGCGCGGGCCCCCGATGCGTCGCGCCGCCCGCCGCCGGCGCCCGAGGGTCCTCTATCTTGGCGCGCGGAGCCGCGCCGCGGGCGGAGGGAGCAGGCCGCGGATTGCCTGAGCCCGAGCCGCTTCTGCGAGGGGCGAGTTCCGCAGGCCTCCGGCGCTCGCGGCAATGAGGCGAGGGGAAAGAAAATCGGGGACGGAAAATCGGGGACAGACCC
>CAZVHU010000262.1:0-2533 GCA_964627075.1 uncultured Enterobacteriaceae bacterium
CATCGGCCACATGTTCGGCTATCCCGGCGACCCGTCGGTCGAGGTGCTCGAGGCCGCGCGCAGGGCCGGCCTGGAATTCGTGCTCGGCCGGCGCGAGGGCACCGCGGGCCTGATGGCGCAGGCCTATGCCTCGCTCACCGGCAGGCCCGGCGTGTGCCTCTCTACGCTCGGTCCCGGCTCGTCGAATCTGGTGAACGCGGTGGCGAACGCGTGGCTCGACCGCGTCCCGCTCGTCGCGATCTCCGGGCAGATCGAGGGCAAGCGTGAATCTTTCTTCACCCACCAGGTGCTCGACCACAACCGCATCTTCTCGCCGGTGAGCAAGTGGACGACCGTGGTGCGGGCCGACACCGTAGGCACGGTGATGCGCAAGGCGCTGCGCGTCGCGACCGCCGAGCGCCCGGGCTCGGTGCATCTCACCACCGCAGCCGACGTGGTGGGCGCGACCGCAACGGACGATGCGATCGTGCTTCCGCCACTCGAGGCGCAGCAGTCGGTGCAGGTGTTCGCCGCCGAGGGCGCGGAAGCCGATCCGGTGAAGCGGCTGAAGGCGGCAAGGCGCCCGATCGTGCTCGCGGGAATTTCCGCCATGCGCGCCGGCGCGGGCGCGGCGCTCGCACGCTTCGCGCAGAGCGTCGGCTGCCCGGTGGTGGTGGCGCCGATGGCGAAGGGCGTGATTGCCGAAGACCACCCCTTCTACGCCGGCACGCTCGACATGGCGTGCAACCAGGTCCTGTGGGATTTCCTCGAGCGCGCCGACCTCCTGCTTTGCGCGGGCTTCGACGCGGTGGAACTCATCAAGCCCTGGGCGCTCTCGGTGCCCGCGATCCACATCGACTCGACGCCCAACACCGACCAGATCTATCCCGCGGAGCTCGAGCTCGTGGGCCCGGTGGGCGGGATCCTCGACGCGCTCGCGAGCGCCTGCGGCCCGCTCGGCAAGTGGAGCGAAGCGGAGATCGCCGCGCACCGCGAGGGCTTGCGCAAGGCGTACTACGCGGGCCGCGTCGCCGGCAAGCTCAACCCGACCGACGTGATCGACGTGGTGCGCGCCGCGATGCCGCGCGACGCGATCGCCTCGACCGACGTAGGGTCCCACAAGCTGCTCGTGGGGCAGGGATGGAGCACCTACCAGCCGCGCGCGATGCTGATGACCAACGGCCTTTCCTCGATGGGCTATTCGCTGCCGGCCGGGATCGCGGCGAAGATCGTGCATCCGGGCCGCGCCGCGGTGAGCTTCATCGGCGACGGCGGTTTCGCGATGGTGCAGGGCGAACTCGGCCTTGCGTCGGCGCTCAAGCTGGGCCTCGTGGTGGTCGTTTTCTGCGACAACAGCCTGAACCGCATCGAGCTGAAGCAGTCGAGCCGCGACTATCCGAGCTGGGGCACGCTCATCGAGCCGGTGGACATCGAGAAGCTCGCGCCGGCGATGGGGTGCGAGGGCGCGATGGCGGACAATGCGGCCGCGCTCGAGAAGGCGCTCGCGCGCCGTGCGCCCGACCGGCCGCTCGTGATCGGCGCGGTGATCGACCCTGCGCAGTACGCCACGCAATTCTGACCTGAAGGAGAAGACATGACTCGATGGCTCGCAGCGGCACTGGCCGCACTCGTTTCCCTCGGCGCGCAGGCGCAGGGCTACCCCACGAAGCCGATACGCCTCGTGGTGCCGTTCGCGCCGGGCGGCACCAGCTCGATCGTCGCGCGCGCCGTCGCGGTCGAGATGGAGAAGGTCCTCGGCCAGTCGATCGTGATCGAGAACAAGGGCGGAGGCGGCGGCAACCTCGCGATGCAGGACGTGGCGCGCGCCGAACCCGACGGCTACACGCTGATCATCGGCCACATCGGCTCGCTGGCGGTCAACCCCTACATGTACGAGAGCCTCCCTTTCGACACCAATCGCGATTTCGTGGCGGTGTCGCTGCTCGCCAAGGTGCCGTCGATCTTCGTCGTGCACGAGAGCGTGCCGGCCAAGGACCTGCGCGAGTTCGTCGCGCTGGCGAAGAAGGAGCCCGGCAAGCTCTACTACGGCTCGGCGGGCAACGGCAGCGCAGGCCACCTCGCCATCGAGTACCTGAAGCTGGTTTCGGGCATCAACGTGGTGCACGTGCCGTACAAGGGCACGGGCCCGAACCTGGTGGATCTCGTCGCCGGGCGCACGCAGATGACGGCCGCGGGCACGCCGCCGCTCTTGCCGCACGTCAAGGCCGGGAAGCTGCGCGTGATCGCCGTCGGCTCGGCGAAGCGCCTGGCGATCCTTCCCGAGGTCGCCACGGTCGCCGAGCAGGGCTACCCCGGGTTCGAGACCGCGCAGTGGTACGGGATCAATGCGCCCGCGAAGACGCCGCCCGAGATCATCAAGCGGCTCGCGGATGCGGCGGCGCACGCGGCGCGCCAGCCCTCGGTCGCCGAGCGCTTCGCCGTGGACAACGCCGAGGCGGTGGGCTCGACGCCCAAGGAATACGCGGACTACATCGCAGCCGAGCAGGCGCGCTGGAGCGAAGTGGTGCGCAAGGCCGGCATCAAGGCGAACTAG
>CAZVHU010000263.1:0-2417 GCA_964627075.1 uncultured Enterobacteriaceae bacterium
GTGGTGTGCTTGTCCAGGCAGATGATGTGGCCCGAGTTCTCGCCGCCGAGCTGCCACTTCTTCTCCAGCATCAGCTCCAGCACGTAGCGGTCGCCGACCTTCGCGCGCGCGAACGGCACGCCGAGCTTCGCCAGCGCCTTCTCCAGCGCGAAATTGGTCATTAGCGTCCCGGCGACGCCCGCGATCCTCTGCTTTTGCGCGCGGTGCCGGACGATGGCGTAGAGCAGCTGGTCGCCGTCGTAGGCGGCGCCGCCCGCGTCCACCATCAGTACCCGGTCGCCGTCGCCGTCGAGCGCGATGCCCAGGTCGGCGCCGGCGCGCGCCACTTCGGCCTGCAGGCTCGCGGGCGAGGTCGCGCCGACGCGGTCGTTGATGTTGAAGCCGTCGGGCGCGACGCCGACCGCGGAGACGTCCGCGCCCAGCTCGTGGAACACGTGCGGCCCGACGTCGTAGGCGGCGCCGTTGGCGCAGTCCACCACGAGCTTCAGCCCCTTGAGGTCGAGCTCGTTGGGGATCGCCGACTTGCAGAATTCGACGTAGCGCCCCTGCGCGTCGTCCACGCGCCGCGCGCGCCCGAGCCGCGCAGCGTCGTTGCAGCCCATCGGCTGCTCGACCGCGCGCTCGATCTCGGCCTCCACTACGTCGGGCAGCTTGAAGCCGTCGCCGGAGAAGAACTTGATGCCGTTGTCGGGGTACGGGTTGTGCGAGGCGCTGATCACCACGCCCGCCGAGAGCCGCAGCGCGCGCGTCAGGTAGGCTACGCCCGGCGTCGGAAGCGGGCCGCAGAGCAGCACGTCCACCCCCGCGGCGGAGAAGCCGGCTTCCAACGCCGCCTCGATCATGTAGCCCGAGATGCGCGTGTCCTTGCCGATCAGCACCGCGGGGCGCGCGCCGCCCGGCCCGTGCGCGGCGAGCACCCTGCCCGCGGCGTAGCCCAGGCGCAGCACGAAGTCCGCGGTCATGGGACTCGCGCCCACCGTGCCGCGCACGCCGTCGGTGCCGAAGTGCTTTCTCGTCATGCGCCGCCTTCGCGTTTCCGTCCCGTCATGCCTGCGCCGCGCGCACCGCCTGCCACACCGCGAGCGCGTCGCGCGTCTCCTTCACGTCATGCACCCGCAGTATTCTCGCCCCAGCCTGCGCCGCGAGCAAAGCGGCCGCCACGCTCGCGGCCAGGCGCTCGGTCACCGGCCGGCCCGTTATTGCCCCGAGCGTGGACTTGCGCGACAGCCCCGCGAGGATCGGCACCCCGAGCGCCGCGAACTCGCCCAGCCGCGCAAGCAACGCCAGGTTGTGCGCCGCAGTCTTGCCAAAGCCGAACCCCGGGTCGGCGACGATCCGCTCGCGCGCGATGCCTGCCGCCTCCGCCGCCGCGATGCGCGCTGCGAGAAACGCCCTTACCTCGCCGACAACGTCGTCGTAGTGCGGCGCCTGCTGCATGGTGGCGGGCGCGCCCTGCATGTGCATCAGGCACACCGCGCAGCCCTTCGCCGAAGCCGATGCCACCGCCTCCATCGCGCAGGGAGATCGCAGCGCTTCGATGTCGTTGATCATCGAGGCGCCCGCGGCGAGGGCCTCGCGCATGACGCGAGCCCTGCGCGTATCCACCGAAACCGGCAGCGGCGCGTCGCACAACGATTCCAGCACCGGCAGCACGCGCTTCAATTCCTCGTCCTCGCTCACCGGCGCGGCGCCCGGGCGCGTGGATTCGCCGCCGATATCGAGGATGTCCGCGCCCTCGGCCGCAAGCTGCCGCGCGTGGGCGATGGCCGCCGCGGCGTCGGCAAATGCACCGCCGTCCGAGAACGAGTCCGGGGTGACGTTGACCACCCCCATCAGAAGCGGGCGGCCGAGCGGCAGGGAGAACCTGCCGCAGCGGAGCATCAGGCCGCGGGCGAGGCGGGCGCGGCCGCTCCGGTGGCGCTGTCGCCTGCCGGGCCGCTGGCGCCGCCCTGCGCGGTGCCGGCGCTCGAGCGCGGCGGGCGCGGCGCCTTGCCGGCCATGATGTCGTTCAACTGGTCGGCGTCGAGCGTTTCCATCTCGAGCAGCGCCTTCGCCATCGCCTCGACCTTGTCGCGGTTGTCCTCGATGAGCTTGCGCGCGACCTTGTACTGCTCGTCGATGATGCGCCGGATCTCGCCGTCCACCTTCTGCATCGTGGTCTCGGAGACGTTCTTGTGCGTGGTGATCGAGCGCCCGAGGAAGATCTCGCCCTCGTTCTCGCCGTACACCATGGGTCCCAGCGCGTCCGACATGCCCCACTGGGTGACCATCCTGCGCGCGAGCTCGGTGGCGCGCTCGAAGTCGTTCGAGGCGCCGGTGGTCATCTGGTGCATGAAGATCTCCTCGGCGATTCGCCCGCCGAAGAGCACCGCGATGGTGTTGAGCAGCCGCTCGCGGTCCTGGCTGTAGCGGTCCTG
>CAZVHU010000264.1:0-2367 GCA_964627075.1 uncultured Enterobacteriaceae bacterium
TAGACGATGTCGTTGCCGTCCACCGAGGCGTTGACCACCGGGAATTTCTTCAGCGCGTAGACCGCCGCCTTGACGAAGAAGGACATGAAGCCCAGGCGCACGCCGTGCTCCTTCTCGAAGCGCTCGCCGTACTTCCGTCGCAAATCGATGACCGGCTGCATGTTCACTTCGTTGAAGGTAGTGAGGATCGCAGCGTTTTGCTGCGACTGCACCAGGCGCTCGGCGATGCGCGCTCGCAGGCGCGACATCGGCACGCGTTGCTCCGGCCTGCCCGCGAGCAGCTTTTCGAGCGGCAATGGAGTCGGCGGTTGCGAGAGGGCCTGCGCCCCCGCCCCCGGTCCAGCCGGGGGCAGGCCTTGCGCGCGGGCGACGGAAGGAGCGGGAGCCGCAACAGGCGCGGGAATCGCGGCGGGCGAGCCGGGCCTGCCCGCCTGCTCCAGCACGTCGCCCTTGGTGACGCGGCCGTCGCGCCCGGTGCCGCGAATCTTCGACGGATCGATTCCCCGCTCCTCGGCAAGCTTGCGCGCCGCAGGCATCACTGCGGGCGCCGCGCGCGCCGGCGCTGCAGGCGCAGCGGCGGCCGCGGGCCGCGGCGCAGCGGAGGCCTTGGCGTCAGTATCGATCTGGGCGATCACCTCGCCCGAGGTCACCGTCCCCTTCGCCGCCTTCATGATCTTCACCAGCACGCCGTCGGCGGGCGAAGGCAGCTCCATCACCACCTTGTCGGTCTCGATGTCGATCAGGTTCTCGTCGCGCGCCACCGGGTCGCCCTCGCGCTTGCGCCACTCGAGCAGCGTCGCCTCGGAGACCGACTCCGAGAGCTGCGGCACCTTCACTTCGATCAGCATCGACTACGCCTTCGGCGCCGGGTGCAGCACTTCGGCGGCGGGCAGCGGGCTGCGGAACGCCGCTGCCACCAGCGCTTTCTGCTGCTCGGCGTGCAGCGCCGCGTAACCCACCGCGGGCGAGGACGACGAGGGCCGCAACGCGTAGCCCAGCACCTGGTCGGGCCGCATGTGGCGCAGCAGGTAGTGCTGGACGCGATGCCACGCCCCCTGGTTGCCGGGCTCCTCCTGGCACCACAGGACCTCGTGCGCGCCCGCGTAGCGCGCCAGCTCCTCCTGCCAGCGCCCGTGCGGGAAGGGGTAGAGCTGCTCCAGGCGCAGGATCGCGACGTCGTCGCGCCCGCGCGCCGCACGCTCGGCGGCGAGGTCGTAGTAGACCTTGCCGCTGCACACCAGCACGCGCTTCACCGCCTGCGGCTCGATCGCCGCGGCTTCGCCGATCAGCGTCTGGAACGCGCCATCGGACAGATCCTTCAGCGGCGAGGCGGCAGACTTGTGGCGCAGCAGCGATTTCGGCGTCATCACCACGAGCGGCTTGCGCAAGGGGCGCAGCATCTGGCGCCGCAGCAGGTGGAAGATCTGCGCCGCGTTGGAAGGCACGCACACCTGGATGTTGTACTCGGCGCAGAGCTGCATGTAGCGCTCCAGCCGCGCAGAGGAGTGCTCCGGTCCCTGCCCCTCGTAGCCGTGCGGCAGCAGCATCACCAGCCCGCACACCCGGCCCCACTTGGTCTCGCCCGAGGAGATGAACTGGTCGATCACCACCTGCGCGCCGTTGGCGAAGTCGCCGAACTGCGCCTCCCACAGCACCAGTGCGTTCGGCTCGGCGGTGGCGAAGCCGTATTCGAAGCCGAGCACCGCCTCCTCCGAGAGCACGGAGTCGACGACGAGGAAGCTCCCCTGGTCCCGCGCCACGTGCTGCAGCGGCACGTGGATGCCCTGGTCCCAGCGCTCGCGGTCCTGGTCGTGCAGCACCGCGTGGCGGTGGGCGAAGGTGCCGCGGCCGCTGTCCTGGCCGGAGAGCCGCACGTCGTAGCCGTTCGCGACCAGCGACGCGTAGGCGAGCGTCTCGGCCATGCCCCAGTCCACCGGGAGCCTGCCCTCGCCCATCTGGCGGCGCGCCTCGAGCACGCGCGCTACCGTCGGGTGCAGCTTGAATCCCTCCGGCGCCGCGGTGACGCGCTCGGCAAGCCGCCGCAGTTCCGCCGCCGGCACGCGCGTGTCGGCGGCGTCGGTCCATTTCGCGCCCATGAAAGGCGCCCAGTCCACCGCGAATTTCGACCTGAAGTTGGACAGCACCGGGTTCGCCGTGTGGCGCCCGGCGTCGAGCGCGTCGCGATAGGCCTTGATCATCGCCTCGGGCTCGCCTTCGGGCAGCACGCCCTGGGCGACGAGCCTGTCCGCGTAGAGCTTGCGCGTGCCCGGATGCTGCGCGATCTTCTTGTACATCAGCGGCTGCGTGATGAACGGCTCGTCCTGCTCGTTGTGGCCGAGCTTGCGGAAGCAGACGATGTCCACCACC
>CAZVHU010000265.1:0-1265 GCA_964627075.1 uncultured Enterobacteriaceae bacterium
CTTCTACCCGGACCTGCCCAAGGGCTACCAGATCAGCCAGTACGAGATCCCGGTGGTGCGGGGCGGCGCGCTCGCGATCGTCGCGGCCGACGGCAGCGAGAAGAAGGTGCGCATCACGCGCGCGCACCTCGAGGAGGATGCCGGCAAGTCGCTGCACGAGGACTTTCATGGCATGAGCGGCATCGACCTGAACCGCGCCGGCACGCCGCTGCTCGAGATCGTGACCGAGCCCGACCTGCGCGGGGCGAAGGAAGCGGTCGGCTACGCGCGGGCGCTGCACGCGCTGCTGCGCTGGATCGGCGTCTGCGACGGCAACATGCAGGAAGGGTCGTTCCGCTGCGACGCCAACGTCTCGGTGCGGCGCGCGGGCGATACGCGGCTCGGCACGCGCGCCGAGGTCAAGAACCTGAACTCGTTCCGCTTCATGGAGCAGGCGATCGAGTTCGAGGCGCGTCGCCAGATCGCGCTCTTGGAGGAGGGCGGCCGCGTCGAGCAGGAGACGCGCCTGTACGATCCCGAGCGCGGCGAGACGCGCGCCATGCGCACCAAGGAGGACGCGCAGGACTACCGCTATTTCCCCGACCCCGACCTGCTGCCGCTGGTGATCGCCGAGCAGGACATCGAGCGCATCCGCGCCGAGCTGCCCGAGCTGCCCGAGGCGATGCGCGCGCGCTTCGCGCGCGAGCACGGCCTGACGGCCTACGACGCGGCGCTGCTCACCTCGTCACGCGAGAGCGCGGATTATTTCGCGCAATTGCTCGCCGCCTCGGGCGTTGCGGCGAAGCTCTGCGCCAACTGGCAGTTGGGAGAGCTCGCCGCGGCGCTCAACCGCGACGGGCGCGAGATCGCGCAGAGCCCGGTGAGCGCGGCCGCGCTCGCCGGACTGCTCAGGCGCCTCGCCGACGGCACGCTCTCGGGAAAGATGGCGAAGGAGGTGTTCGACGCGCTGTGGTCCGGCGAGGAAGCGGGTGATGCCGCCGCCGACCGCATCATCGAGCGCCGGGGCCTGAAGCAAATCAGCGACGAAGGGGCGCTGGACAAGCTCGTGGACGAGGTGCTGGCGGCGAACGCCAGGCAGGTCGAGGACTACCGCGCCGGCAAGGAGCGGGCATTCAACTCGCTCGTCGGGCAGGTGATGAAGGCGAGCCGCGGCAAGGCCAACCCCGCCCAGGTGAACTCGATCCTGCGCAGGAAGCTCGCGCGGTAAGGACTACTTCGCGCTTCCTTTCGTCAGCTCGACATAGCCGGGGCTTGTGGTGCCCGCT
>CAZVHU010000265.1:1365-2351 GCA_964627075.1 uncultured Enterobacteriaceae bacterium
AGCGGGCCCCCAAGCAAACGCTACTTCGCGCTTCCTTTCGTCAGCTCGACATAGCCGGGGCTTGTGGTGCCCGCTCACGTTGCGCTGGCGCGAAACGAGAGCGGGCCCCCAAGCAAACGCTACTTCGCGCTTCCTTTCGTCAGCTCGACATAGCGTTTCTTGTCGTCGTCGTACTTGGCGTTGATCCGCTCGACCTCTTTTTGCCGCGCCGCGAGCGAGGCTTCCTGTGCCTTGAGGTCGATCTCCGCGCCCTTGATGTCCTCGAGGAGCTTGGCCGGGGGCTTGTTCTTGCCCTGGTAGAACTCGAGCTCCTTCTGCAGCTCGCCGTGGCGCTTCTTCAGCGCGGCGATGCGGCCCTCGATCTCTTTTGCGGCCTTATGGTTGTTCTCCAGCGCGCGCTGGCGCGCGAGCTCGATGTCCTTCTCGCTGGTGTAGGTGGCGAGCAGCGCCTTGGCGCGGCGCTGCTCTTCCCTGGCGGAGGCGTCCTCCTTTTTCTTCGCCGCCTCCTCGGCCTCCTTTGCGGCGCGCTGCGCGGCGCTCGCCTGCGGGTCGATGCGCCGCACCACCAATCCCTGCTTGTTCAGCTCCTCGACCACCTGGCCGACGCACTGCGGCGGGATGGTCTGGCCGTAGTGCTTCTTGCCATCGGTGCCGACGCAGCGGTAGGACTGCGCCTGGGCGGCGAGCGGCGCCGCGAGCAGCGCGACTGCGAGCACGGCGATTTGACGAAGCATGACGATTCCTCCTGCGTGTGAGCGCGGATTCTAGCCCTAACGCGCCGGCGCCGTGCGGCGTTGACCGCCTGCTACAATCCGCGCGCCATGCATTCGGCCGATCGGGCGTTCATCGCCGAGACCACCGCCAAGATGCTGCTCGAGGTGAAGGCGGTGCTGTTCTCCGAGGGCAAGCCGTTCATCTTCACTTCCGGCTGGGCGAGCCCGGTCTACATCGACTGCCGCAAGCTCATCTTCTACCCGCGCATCCGC
>CAZVHU010000266.1:0-2304 GCA_964627075.1 uncultured Enterobacteriaceae bacterium
ACGAGGGCAGCCAGCTGCTCGCCTACCTGCTCGCGCCGCGGCGCGGCGAGATGGTGGCCGACTTCTGCGCCGGCGCCGGCGGCAAGGCGCTCGCGCTCGCGATGCTGATGCGCGGCACGGGCCGCGTCTACGCAATGGACGTCTCGGCCAGGCGGCTTGCGGCACTCGCGCCGCGCGCGGCGCGCGCCGGCGTCACCAGCATCCACCCGCTCGTGCTCTCGGACGAGGGCGACGTGCGCGCCCGGCGACTCTCGGGCAAGCTCGACCGCGTGCTGGTGGATGCGCCCTGCACCGGCTCGGGGACGCTCAGGCGCAACCCCGACCTCAAGTGGCGCCACTCGCCGCGGTCGGTGGCCGAGCTCGCGGAAAAGCAGTTCCGCATCCTCGCGGCGGCGGCGCGCCTGGTGAAGCCCGGCGGCAGGCTGGTCTACGCCACCTGCAGCCTGCTCGCGGCGGAGAACGAGGAGGTGGCGGCCCGCTTCGCTGCGAGTGTAAAGTCTGACTTTACACTCCTGCCCTGCGCAGCCGCCTTGGCCGAGCAGCGCATCGCGCTCGACACGGGCGAATGCCTGCGGCTCTGGCCGCACCGCCACGGCACCGACGGCTTCTTCGCCGCCGCGTTCGAGCGCCGGCCGGTAAACTAGGGCGCATGAAGGAAGACCAGATCGGGCGGCTGCTCGCGGAGCTGTGGCGCGAGCTGCAGGCCCCCGCGATCCTGTGGCAGGCGGGGGTGGTGGCCCTGTGCGTGCTCGCGGCGTGGTGGCTCGCGCGCCTGCTGCAATGGCGCGCGCCGGAAGAGAGCGCCGAGGCGCTGAAGCGCGGTGCGGCGGTGCTGCGCCGCATCGCGTTTCCGGCGCTCGCGTGGCTGCTGCTGCTCGTGGGGCGCGCGGTGCTCGGGCGCTGGCACGGCACGAGCCTCTTCGCGGTGGCGCTGCCGCTGTTCGGCTCGCTCGCCTCGATCCGTCTCGCGGTCTACGTGCTGCGGCTCGCGTTCCCGCGCAGCGGCTGGCTCGACGCGTTCGAGCGCAGCTTCGCCACGCTCATCTGGGCGGTGGTCGCGCTGCACCTCACGGGCGTGCTGCCCGAGGTCGTGCGCTGGCTCTCGGAGATCGAGTTCGCCGCCGGCAAGGAGAAGCTCTCGCTCTGGACGCTGCTCAGCGCCGCGTTCTGGGTCGCCGTGACGCTGCTCGCAGCGCTCTGGGCCGGCGCCGCGCTCGAGGCGCGCCTCATGCGCACCGAGGCGCTGCACTCGAGCCTGCGCGTGGTGTTCGCGCGCCTGGCGAAGGCGCTGTTCGCGGTGCTCGCCGTGCTGGGGGTGCTGCCGCTGGTGGGCGTGGACCTGACCCTGCTCTCGGTGTTCGGCGGCGCCCTCGGCGTCGGGCTCGGCCTGGGCCTGCAGAAGATCGCATCGAACTACGTCTCGGGCTTCATCATCCTGCTCGACCGCTCGATCCGCATCGGCGACCTCATCAGCGCCGACAACCAGTACGGCGAGGTGAAGCAGATCACCACGCGCCACGTCGTGGTGCGCTCGCCCACCGGCGTCGAGGCGATCATCCCGAACGACACCCTGGTCACCACCACGGTGCTCAACCACTCCTACAGCGACAAGGTGGTGCGCCTCGCGGTGCGGGTGATGGTGTCCTACGCGACCGACATCGAGGCGGCGCTCAGGCTGCTGGAGGAGCTCGCGCGGCGCAATCCCCGCGTCCTGCGCGCGCCGCCGCCGCTCGCGCTGGTGACCAACCTCGCCGACCACGGCGTGGAGCTCGAGCTCGGCTTCTGGATCGGCGACCCCGAGAGCGGCACCCAGCCGGTGCGCTCGGACCTGATGCTCGCGGTGCTGCGGGAGTTCCGCTCGCGCGGCATCGAGATCCCGTACCCGCAGCGCGAAGTGCGCCTGCTGCAAGGCACAACCCCTGCGGCGGGTTGATTGCGGCCGCTTTCTGGTGTTGTTTTTCTTGCGCCGGCGGGCGGTTCGCGTAGAATCCGCCGCGCCCGTCCATCCCGGACGGCGCGCGCGCGTGTAAAGGGTTTCGATGCTCTTTTCCGGCTTGTTCGACCTTCCGTGGTGGGGCCTGGTGCTCGTCGCCCTCGGCTTGACCCACGTCACGATCGCGGCGGTGACCATCTTCCTGCACCGCCACCAGGCGCACCGCGCGCTCGACCTGCACCCGGCGGTCTCGCATTTCTTCCGCCTCTGGCTGTGGCTGACCACCGGCATGGTCACCAAGGAGTGGGCGGCGATCCACCGCAAGCACCACGCCAAGTGCGAGACCGCGGAGGACCCGCACAGCCCGCAGA
>CAZVHU010000267.1:0-2281 GCA_964627075.1 uncultured Enterobacteriaceae bacterium
GCCGCACCGCGAGCAGGTTGAGGTGGATGCCGATCAGGCGCTCGGCGTGGCACAGCCCAAGCACCGAGGCGATGAACGCGCCCCAGTCGCCGCCCTGCACCGCGAACTTCCGGTAGCCGAGCACATCCGTCATCAGATCGGCGAAGCAGTCGGCGATCTCGTTGAAGCCCATGCGCCGCTGCCCCGGCTTGAAGGAGAGCGTATATCCCGGAAGCGAGGGCGCGACGATGCTGAACTCGTCCGCGAGCAGGGGGATCAGCTTGTGGAACTCGAGCACCGACCCCGGCCAGCCGTGGATGAGCAGCAGCGGCATGGCGTCGACGCGCTTGGCCGGCACGTGGAAGAAATGCAGCTCAATGCCGCGCAGCGGCACGGTGTATTGCGGGAATGCGTTCAGCTTCGCCTCCCAGGCGCGCCAGTCGAAGCGGCTGCGCCAGTACTCGGCGAGCGCCTTCATGTAGGCGAGGCTCGTGCCGGTGGACCAGGGCTCGAGCGGCGGCTCGTCGGGCCAGCGCGTGCGCGCGAGGCGCTCACGCAAATCGGCGATGGCGGCGTCGGGAACTTGCAGCCTGAAGGGCGTCGGGGTCGGGGCGGGCATGGCGTTTCGATTATCCTTGCGCCGGGCCACTTGGGGGAACCGCCATGCAACTCTCGCTCGAAGGGAAGAACGCCCTCGTCACCGGCGGCAGCCGCGGCATCGGCCGCTCGATCGCGCTCGCTTTTGCGGAGGCAGGCGCCAACGTCTCGATCTGCGCGCGCGGCGAGACCGCGCTGCACGAGACCGAAGCCGATCTCGGCCGCTTCGGGCACAAGGTCCACGCGGCAGCCTGCGATCTCGCGGACGGCGCGGCAGTCTCGCGCTACGTCGCCGAGGCCGCGGCGGCGCTCGGCGGCATCGAGATCCTGGTCAACAACGCCTCGGGCTTCGCGATCAACGACGACGAGGCGGGCTGGGCCACCAGCGTCAACGTGGATCTCATGGCCTCGGTGCGCGCCTCGCACGCGGCGCTGCCCTTCCTCGAGCGCGGCGGCGGCTCGATCCTGCACATCTCCTCGATCGCGGGCCTCATCCCGAGCACGCGCACCGTGCCCTACGGAGCGGTGAAGGCCGCGCTCATCCAGTACACGATGACGCAGGCCGCGGCGCTCGCGAAGAAAAACATCCGCGCCAATTGCATCGCGCCGGGATCGACCGAGTTCCCCGGCGGCCTTTGGGAGCGGCGAAAGAGCGCGGACCCGAAGCTCTACAACGCGGTGCTCGGCGCGATCCCGTTCGGCCGGCTCGGCAGGCCCGAGGAGATCGCCTCGGTGGCGCTGTTTCTCGCCAGCCCGATGGCGAGCTGGGTGACGGGGCAGACCATCGTGGTGGACGGCGGGCAGATGCTCAGCTGATCAGTCCTCGGCGACCCGGCGGCGCAGCGCCTTGATGCGCCCGCGCCGCTGCTTCGATTCGATCCGCCTCGCCTGCGAGGCGCGCGTCGGCCTGGTCGGCCGGCGCACCTTGGGCGGCCGCGCCACGCTTTGCACCAGCTGCTCCAGGCGCGCGATCGCCGCGGCGCGGTTGCGCTCCTGGGTGCGGTGCTGCTGCGCCTTGATGACGACCACGCCCTCGCGCGTGATGCGCTGGTCCCGGAGCGCGAGCAGCCGCGCCTTGATCCCTTCGGGCAGCGAAGAGGCCGCGACGTCGAACCTGAGCTGCACCGCGCTCGACACCTTCTGCACGTTCTGCCCCCCCGCGCCCGAGGCGCGCACCGCGGTGAATTCGATTTCGCTCTCGCGAACGAGCATCGGCCTAAGGTAACATGCGCGCTCCCCGCAGACCCTGGAATCCCCGCCATGAGCAAGACCGCAATCATCACCGGCGCCGGCAGCGGCGTCGGCAAGGCCGCCGCCCTCGCCTTCCTGAAGGACGGCTACCGCGTCGCCCTCGCCGGCAGGCGCAAGGACGCGCTCGAGAAGACCGCCGCCGAGTCGGGAGCGGGCGAGCGCGCGCTGTGCGTGCCGACCGACGTCGCCAACCCCGAGTCGGTGAAGGCGCTCTTTGCGAAGGTGAAGCAGGCGTGGGGGCGCCTGGACGTGCTGTTCAACAACGCCGGCGTCAACGCCCCCGGCATCCCGCTCGAGGACCTCACCTTCGAGCAGTGGAAGAACGTGGTGGACATCAACCTCACCGGCATGTTCCTGTGCACGCAGGAGGCCTTCCGCCTGATGAAGGCGCAGGACCCGCGCGGCGGGCGCATCATCAACAACGGCTCGATCTCGGCGCACGCGCCGCGGCCCA
>CAZVHU010000268.1:0-2259 GCA_964627075.1 uncultured Enterobacteriaceae bacterium
GAGCGAACGGGCAGGAAGCTGATCGCGCTGATTGGCGAAGTCACCGAGGACGGGTTCGTGTTCCGCGTCGACATGCGCCTGAGGCCCTGGGGCGCCTCGGGGCCGCTCGCGGCGAGCTACGACGCGCTCGAGTCCTATCTCGTGTCGCAGGGGCGCGAGTGGGAGCGCTACGCGTGGCTCAAGGCGCGCGCGCTCACCGGAGGCGAGCACGCCGCGCTCGAGGCGATCGTGCGGCCGTTCGTCTACCGGCGCTACCTCGATTACGCGACGCTCGCCGCGATGCGGCGGCTGCACGCCGAGGTGCGCGCCGACGTGGCGCGGCGCGAGCTGGCCGGCGACGTCAAGCTCGGGCCCGGCGGCATCCGCGAGGTCGAGTTCATCGCGCAGGCGCAGCAGCTGATCCGCGGCGGGCGCGATCCCGCGCTCGCGGTGCGCCCGACGCTCGAGGCGCTCGCGCGGCTCGCCGGGCGGCGGCTGCTGCCGGAGGCCGCCGCGCGCGAGCTCGCCGACTGCTACCGCTTCCTGCGCAACGTCGAGCACCGGCTGCAGTACCTCGACGATGCGCAGACGCACGCCCTTCCCGCCGAGCCCGAGGACCGGGCGCGCCTCGCCGCGATGAGCGGTTTCGATGGCTGGGACGAGTTCGCGGCGCGGCTCGACGAAGTGCGCGCCACCGTGACGCGGCACTTCCAGGACGTGTTCGCGGAGACCCAGGGCGAGAACGGCGCCGCCTGGCCGGACCATCCGCGCGCGGCGGCCTTCCGCGCCAGCCAGCGCTACGCGGCGCTGCCCGAGGACTCGCGGCGACGTGTGGACCAGCTCGTGCCCGCGCTCGCCGCGCTCGCGGCGCGCTCGCCGGATTCGGAGGCGACGCTCGCGCGCGGGCTCGACCTCTTCGAGGCGATCGCGCGGCGCGCGGCCTACCTCGCGCTGCTCGCCGAGCACCCCGAGGCGCTCGAGCGCGTGGCGCGCATCATCTCGGCCTCGAGCTGGGCGGCGCAGTACGTGACGCAGCACCCGCTGCTGCTGGACGAACTGCTCGACGACCGCGTGCTCTACGCGCCGCCCGACTGGGCCGCGTTCGAGGCGCAGCTGCGCGCCGCGCTCGCCACTGCCGCGGGCGACACCGAGCGGCAGATGAACATCGTGCGCGAGCAGCACCAGGGGCAGGTGTTCCGCATGCTCGCGCAGGACCTGGCGGGCCTGCTCACCGTCGAGCGGCTGGCCGACCACCTTTCGGAGCTTGCCGATCGCGTCCTCGGCGTCGTGATCGAGCTCGCCTGGAGCGACGTGCGCGCGCGCCACCGCGAGCGGCCGCGCTTCGCCGTCATCGCCTACGGCAAGCTGGGCGGCAAGGAGCTCGGCTACGCCTCCGACCTGGACATCATCTTCGTCTACGAGGACGACGACGAACGCGCGGCGGAGAACTACATGCGCCTCGCGCAGCGCTTCAACACCTGGGTGACGGCGCAGACTTCATCGGGCACGCTTTTCGAGACCGACCTCGCGCTCAGGCCCTGGGGCTCGAAGGGGCTGCTGGTGCTGCCGCTCTCGGGCCTGGAGGAATACCAGGAGAAGTCGGCATGGATATGGGAGCACCAGGCGCTCACGCGCGCGCGCTACTCGTGCGGCGACCCGGACCTGGGCGCGAAGTTCGAGGCGCTGCGCAACCGGATCCTGACGCGCAAGCGCGAGCCCGCGCCGCTCGCCGCGGAGGTGCTAGCGATGCGCGAGAAGATGCACGCCGCGCACCCCAACCGCTCGGGGCTGTTCGACCTCAAGCACGACCGCGGCGGCATGATCGACCTGGAGTTCATCGTGCAGTTCCTGGTGCTCGCGCACGCGCACGCGCATCCCGCGCTCACGGGCAATCTCGGCAACATCGCGCTGCTGAAGATGTCGGCCGAGCTCGGCCTCGTCCCGATGGAGCTCGCCGAGCGCTGCCGCAACGCCTACCGCGAGTTCAGGAAGCAGCAGCACGCGCTGCGCCTCGGCGGCGCCAAGTACGCCCGCGTCCCGCTCGAGCAGGTCGCCGCGCACGCCGACGCCGTGCGCGCGCTGTGGGAGAAGGTCTTCGGGTCCTACCGCGGGGCCGGATGACCGGAGTGTAAAGTCACGCTTTACACTTGGCGCGTCCGGCGCCCCGCCCGCCGCCGGCGCCCGTCCGGGGACAGACCCCGAAGTTTCCTGGTTCTCGCTCTTCGGGGTCTGTCCCCGATTTTCCGTCCCCGATTTTCTTTCCCCTCGCCTCATTGCCGC
>CAZVHU010000269.1:0-2240 GCA_964627075.1 uncultured Enterobacteriaceae bacterium
GCCCGATTTCCCCGGGGTCTGACCCCGGTTTTCGGGAAATAGGGCTCTGACCCCTATTTTCCCAGCAGCTCGATCAGCGTGGCGGGGTCGCTCTCGGCCTTGCCCTGCGACTTGAGCAGGCGGTAGCGCGAGGCCGCGGTCTCGGCCATGGGCAGCGGCACGCCGAGCTGCCTCGCCACCGCGAAGGCGTTCTCCAGATCCTTCAGCATGATCGAGTTGGCGCTGAGGCGCGGCTCGAAGTCGCGCGCGGCCATGCGCGCGCCGTAGACCTGCAGCGGCCCGGAGTCCGCCGAGCCCCCTTTGAGCGCCCCGGGGAGCATCTTCGCGTCCACGCCCGCGGCTTCGGCCAGGCGCACCGCCTCGGCGATCACGGCGAAGGTGCAGCCTACGATGATCTGGTTGCTGAGCTTCGTCACCTGCCCGGCGCCCGCCTCGCCCATGCGCGTGAAGCGCTGAGCGAGGTGCATCACCACCGGCCGCGCGCGCTCGATGTCCTCGCTTCTTCCGCCCGCCATCACCGCGAGCGTGCCCTTCTCGGCGCCCGCCACGCCGCCCGAGACCGGCGCGTCCACCAGGCCCACGCCGCGCTCGAGCAGCTGCGCCGCGTGCGCGCGCGCCGCAACCGGCGCGATGCTGGAGAAGTCCACCACGAGCTTTCCCGCCGCAGCGCCTTCGGCGATGCCCTCGCGCCCGAAAAGCACTTCTTCCGCCGCCTTCTGGTCGGTGACGCACATCATGACGATGTCCGCGGCGCGCGCGACCGCCGCGGGCGACTCGGCCGGCTTCGCGCCTTTCTCCACCACCGGCGCGAGCTTGTCGCGGCTGCGGTTCCAGACGGTCACCTCGTAGCCCGCGGCGAGCAGCCGCAGCGTCATCGGCCTGCCCATCAGCCCCAAGCCAATGTAGCCCAGTTTCGGTTTCATCGCTTCCCCCTGCCGTGCGTCACCGCGCCGTCGAACGCGCTGCCCACCAGCGCCGCGTATTTTTCGAGCGCGCCCGACACCGGCGCGCGCCGCGGCGGCTTGAACTTCGTTGCGCGGCGGCCAAGTTCAGCCGCGGAAACGTGCAGCGTCATCGCGCCCTTCGCCGCGTCGATCGAGATGCAGTCGCCGCTCCTCACCAGCGCCAGGGGCCCGCCCGCCGCCGCCTCGGGCGAGACGTAGCCGATCATCATGCCGCGCGTCGCGCCCGAGAAGCGCCCGTCTGTGACGAGCGCCACCTTCTCGCCCATGCCCTGGCCATAGATGAGCGCGGTGACGCCGAGCATCTCGCGCATGCCGGGCCCGCCGCGCGGGCCTTCGTAGCGGATGACGAGCACGTCGCCCGCCTTGTAGGCGCGCCTTCGCACCACCTCCACGCAGGCCTCTTCCGAGTCGAACACGCGGGCGACGCCTCGGAACTGCAGCGAATCCAGCCCCGCCACCTTGACGAGCGCGCCCTGCGGGCAGAGGTTGCCCTTCAGCACCACGATGCCGCCGGTGGCGAGCAGCGGCTCCTTCTTCACCACCTCGCCATCCGCGCCCGAGTGTCCCTTCAGTTCCTGCTCGAGCGTGGTGCCGTAGATCGTGAGGCAGTCACCGTGCAACGCGCCGCGCCGCAGGAGTTCCTTGAGCACCGCGTAGACGCCGCCCACCGCGTGCAGGTCCTTGGCGAGGTACCTGCCGCCGGGCTTCATGTCGGCAACGAGCGGCGTTTGGCGCGAGACGCGCGCAAGATCATCCAGCGAAAATCGAATCCCCGCCTCGTGCGCGATCGCCGGGATGTGCAGCCCGGCGTTGGTCGAGCCGCCGGTCGCCGCCACCGCCGCGCAGGCGTTCTCCAGGCTCTTTCTCGTCACCAGCTCGCGCGGCAGCGGGCCACCGTTCTTCAGGATGTCCATCACGACGCGGCCGGTCTCGCGCGCCTGTGCCGCGCGCGCCTCGGCCACTGCGGGCATGGTGGAGGAGCCCGGCAGCGCGAGGCCGAGGGTCTCGGACACCATCCCCATCGTGTTGGCGGTGAACTGCCCCGGGCACGATCCGGGGCCGGGGAGGCAAACGTGCTCCAGCTCGTCCAGCTCGGCGCGCCGCACCGTTCCCGCGTACACGCCGCCCACCGCCTCGTAGCAATCGAGCACCGTCACGTCGCGCCCGTGCCAGCGCCCGGGGAGCGCCGCGCCGCCGTACATGAACACCGCGGGAAGGTTCAGGCGCACCATCGCCATCATCATCCCGGGCAGCGTCTTGTCGCAGCCGGCGAAG
>CAZVHU010000270.1:0-2152 GCA_964627075.1 uncultured Enterobacteriaceae bacterium
GAGCGCAACCAGCGGCGCCTGCGCGCGCTCTGGGAGATGCACAAGCCGTCGATCGCGCAGGTGCACGGCCACTGCCTGGCCGGCGGCACCGACCTCGCGCTGTACTGCGACCTGGTGATCGCCGCCGAAGACGCGCGCATCGGCTTCCCGCCCGCCCGCAACCTCGGCGCGCTCCCCAACAACTTGTGGGTCTACCACTGCGGCCCGCAGTGGGCGAAGCGGCTCCAGCTCACCGGCGATCTGGTGAGCGGCGCGGACGCGGCGAAGATCGGACTCGTGCTGAAGGCGGTGCCCGCGCACTTGCTGGAGGCAGAGGTCGAGGGCCTCGCCGATCGCCTCGCGCTGATCGACCCGGACCTGCTCTCCACCAACAAGCGCGTGATCAACCTCGCGCTCGAGCTGATGGGCGCGGGCGTGCTCCAGCGGCTCGCCGCGGAGAACGACGCGCGCGGGCATCTCGCGCCGGGCACGCGCGAGTACTTCAAGGCCGTGAAAGAGAAGGGGCTCACCGCGGCGTTCCGCGAGCGCGACGCGAAGTTCGGCGACGGGCGCGCGCGCGTGGACGGGCCGGAGCTGCGCGACGCGCGGGGGAACCTGATCGAGAGCGAGCGCTAGGGCGCGAGGCGCCCTCGCGCCGAAAGGGGGTGGCGCGCGGCCGTCGGTCAGCGCAGCGCCCGCCCTGCACCCTCCAGCGCCCGCTCGGCGCCCTCCACGAGATCGCGCAGCACTTCGCGCGCCGGGCGGATCGAATGGATCATGCCGATGCCCTGCCCCGCGAAGCCGGGCGCGACGTCGCCGCGGCCCTGGCGCAGCGCGGCCGCCTGGACGGGTCCGCTCACGGCGCCCTGATGAGGCATCGGCAGAGGCTCGATGCCGGCATCGACCCAAGCCTGCGTCCACTTCGACTTGATGTAGCGGGCGGGCTTGCCAGTCACGCTGCGCGTGATCGTCGTGCCCTCCTCGGTGGACTCGACGATCGCCTTCTTCTGGAACTCCTCGATGTTCGCCTCGTGGGTGGCGAGGAAGGCGCTGCCCACCCACACACCCTGGGCGCCGAGCATCAGCGCCGCGGCGACGCCGCGGCCGTCGACGATGCCGCCGGCGCCGAGCACGGGGATGTCGCCCGCCGCGTCCACCACCTGGGGGATCAGCGCCATCGTGCCGACCGGGCTGTTGTGGCCGCCCGCGTCGTGGCCCTGGGCGACGATCACGTCGACGCCCGAGGCGGCGACCTTGCGCGCGTGGCGCACGGCGCCCACCACGGCCATCACTCTGGTGCCGTTCGCGTGCAGCGCCTCGATGAACGGCCCCGGGTCGCCGAGGCCCGCTGCGTACACGGGCACGCGCTCCTCGATCACCACCTTCATCTGCGCCTCGAACAGGTCGTTCGTGAACCCGCCGCGCATGCGCGGCAGGTCGACGCGCTCGAGCCCCTCTCGCTCCATGAACTCGCGCGCGAACTCCAGGTACTCGGGCAGCAGCTCCTGGGGCGACTTCCCCGTCGCCGTGGGCTTTGCGTGGGTGCCGCGGCGCACCGAGGCGGGCAGCAGCGTGTCCACGCCGAACGGCTTGTCGGTGAGCTTCCGCGTGCGCGCGATCCATGCGCGCAGCTCGTCGGGCGAGCACGCGGCGGCGCCGAGGATGCCGAGGCCGCCGGCGTTCGAGACCGCCGCGGCGAGCTCGGGCGACGATGCGCCGCCCATGCCTGCGAGCACCACGGGAACCTCGATGCCGAACAGATCGCAGATCTTCGTGCGGAGCCGGGACACTGCGCGTACCTCGCTTCGGAGTTGTTGGGGATGCGGCGTCGCGGACGCCGCGAATCGACTCAGGGAATCACGCCGTCGGCCTTCAGCCGCGCGAGCGCGGCGTCGTCGAAGCCGAGCTCGCGCAGCACCTCGGCGGTGTGCTCGCCGTGGAGCGGCGGCATGCGGCGCACCTCCTGCGGCGTCTCGCTGAAGCGCGCGACCGGGCGCGGCGCGCGGAACTTGCCCGCCGTCGGGTGATCCCACTCGAACCAGGATGCGTTGTGCACGACCTGCGGGTCGACCAGCATCTCCTCGATCGAGTTCACCGGGCCGACCGGCACCTGCTCCTCCGCCATGCGCGCGATCAGCTCGCGCGTCGGCCACTTGCGGATCTCCTCGAGGAT
>CAZVHU010000271.1:0-2093 GCA_964627075.1 uncultured Enterobacteriaceae bacterium
ACATGGCCGCCGGAATGATCTACACGATCGGCGGCTCGTTCTGGGAGTTCGGCGGGCCCGATCTCGAGCGCGCGCGGCTTTTCGTCATGATCGGCACCGCCGAGGACCACCACTCCAACCCGCTCAAGATCGCGATCGGCGACTTCAAGCGGCGCGGCGGGCGGCTGATCGCGGTCAACCCGGTGCGCACCGGCTACGCCGCGATCGCCGACGAGTGGCTGCCGATCCGGCCGGGGACCGACGGCGCGCTGTTGCTCGCGATCTGCGGCGAGATCATCGCGCAGGGGCTCTACGACCGCGAGTTCGTCGCGCGCTACACCAACGGCGGGCATCTCGTGGTGTGCGCGCCCGGTGGGCAGAATGAGGGCCTGCTTGCGCGCTCGCCGGGAGCGCCCGAGAGCGACACCGACTGGCCGCCGGTGCAGCTGTGGTGGGACCGGCATTCGGGCCGCGCGGTGCCGACGCACACCGAGGGCGCCGACCCGTTCCTCTTCGGCGAATACCGGCTCGAGGACGGCACGCCGGTGAAGCCCGCGTTCCAGCTGCTCGCCGACCGCGTCAAACGCTACACGCCCGAGTGGGCCGAGGGCGTGACCGGCATTCCTGCCGACACCATCCGGCGCCTCGCGCACGAAATGGGCGTGGTGGCGCGCGACCAGAGAATCGAGCTGCCGATCGCGTGGACCGACTGCTGGGGCGCGGAGCACCAGACGGTGACCGGCAACCCGGTGGCGTTCCACGCCATGCGCGGGCTCGCTGCGCACTCGAACGGCTTTCACACCGTGCGCGCGCTCGCGATCCTGATGAGCCTGCTCGGCACCATCGACCGTCCGGGAGGGTTTCGCCACCGCGCGCCGTTCCCGCGCGCGATCCCGCCGGCGGCGAAGACGCCGAGCTCGCCGGAGGCGGTGCAGCCGGACACGCCGCTGCCCGGGCTCGCGCTCGGCTGGCCGGCAGCGCCCGAGCACCTGTTCGTGGACGCCGAGGGCAAGCCGGTACGCATCGACAAGGGCTTCTCGTGGGAATTCCCGCTCTCGGTGCACGGCCTGATGCACAAGGTGATCGCCAACGCCTGGCGCGGCGACCCTTATCGGCTCGACACGCTGATGATCTTCATGGCGAACATGGCGTGGAACTCGAGCATGAACCCCGGCGAGGCTCGCCGCATGCTCGGCGACCGCGACGCGGGCGGCGAGTACAAGATCCCGTTCCTCGTCGTGTGCGACGCGTTCCAATCGGAGATGACCGCGTTCGCCGACCTCGTGCTGCCCGACACCACCTACCTCGAGCGCCACGACGTGATGTCGCTGCTCGACCGGCCGATCTCGGAGTTCGACGGCCCGGTGGACGCGGTGCGCGTGCCGGTGCTGCCCCCTCTCGGGCAGTGCAGGCCGTTCCAGGAGGTGCTGATCGAGCTGGCGGGGCGCCTCAAGCTTCCCGCGTTCACCGCCGCCGACGGCAGCCGCAAGTACCGCGACTATCCGGATTTCATCCTGCGCTACGAGACCGAGCCCGGCTCCGGGATCGGCTTCCTTTCCGGCTGGCGCGGCCGCGGCGGCGAGAAATCGATGCGCGGCGAGCCCAACCCGCGCCAGTGGGAGATGTACGCCGCCAACAACTGCGTGCACCACCACCGCCTGCCGCCCTCGTACCAGTACATGCGCAACTGGAACCGCGGCTACATGGAATGGGCGCAGCGCGTGCGCATCCGGCGCTACGGCGACCCGGTGATCATCCATCTTTACTCGGAAGTGCTGCAGCGTTTCCGGCTTGCGGCACAAGGCAGGCGCGCCGGCCGCCAGCCGCCGGAACGGCTTCGCGAGCGCGTGGAGACGTACTTCGATCCGCTGCCTTTCTATTACGCGCCGCTTGAGGCGCAGGCGGCGCCGGCCGAAAACTATCCGCTCGCCGCGATCACGCAGCGGCCGATGGCGATGTACCACGCCTGGGACTCGCAGAACGCGTGGCTGCGGCAGATCCACGCGCACAACTACCTATTCGTCAACCCGGCGGCGGCGCGCGCCGCAGGCGCCGGTGACGGCGACTGGATCTGGGTCGAGTCGCAGTGGGGCAGGGTGCGCTGCATGGCGCGC
>CAZVHU010000272.1:0-2071 GCA_964627075.1 uncultured Enterobacteriaceae bacterium
GCCTGGATCACGCTCGACAATCCGGCGCAGTTCAATTCCTACACCACCGACATGGTGAAGGCGACGATCCTCGCCTTCCGCGCCGCCAGCGCCGCCCGCGACATCGTTGCAGTGGTCTTCACCGGTGCCGGCGACAGGGCCTTCTGCACCGGCGGCAACACCAAAGAGTATGCGGAGTATTACGCCGGCAAGCCGCAGGAGTACCGCGCCTACATGCGGCTCTTCAACGATATGGTGTCGGCAATTCTCACGTGTGACAAGCCGGTGATCTGCCGAGTCAACGGCATGCGCATCGGTGGCGGCCAGGAGATCGGCATGGCCTGCGACTTCTCCATCGCCCAGGACCTCGCTCGCTTCGGCCAGGCCGGCCCCAAGCACGGCTCCTCGCCCATCGGCGGGGCCACCGACTTCCTGCCCGTGATGATCGGGACCGAGCGCGCCATGGCCGCCTGCGTGCTGTGCGAGCCGTTCTCGGCGCACGAGGCCTACCACATGGGCATGCTCACCGACATCACGCCGGCGCTCAAGGTGGACGGCAAGTTCGTCGCCAATCCGCTCGTCGAGACGCAGCGCGTGTTCGACGACTACGGGCGCATCGCCTTCGGCAAAGCGAAGACGGGCGACGCGCTCAAGGCAGGCAAGGCGCTGCTCGCCAGGGGCGCCGTGGACCTCTCGATGCTCGACGCCAAGGTCGAGGAGCTGTGCGCGAAGATCCTGCTCACCTTCCCGGATTGCACCACCAAGACGCTGGAGGAACTGCGCAAGCCGAAGCTCGAGGCGTGGAACCGCAACAAGGAAGATTCGAGGGCGTGGCTTGCGCTCAACATGATGACCGAGGCGCGCGCCGGCTTCACCGCCTTCAACGAGGGCACGAAGGAGGACCGCGAGGTGGACTTCGTGCTGCTGCGCCAGAAGCTCGCGCGGGGCGAGAGCTGGCACGGCCCGCTGCACGACTCGATTCAACCGAAGGCGAAAGTGAAGCGAGCATGAGACGGCATGCATTGACCGCGCACGGGGGGTGCGGGGGGGGCGGGAAGGCCCCGAGCGCGTTTACCGGAAGGGGCCCGGCCCCCCTGCTCCGATGAGCGAATCGCCTCTCAAGGTTTGGCTCGACCGCGAGGGCAGGCTCCTCAGGCTGCGCCTCGCGCGCCCGAAGGCGAATGTGGTGGACGCGCCGATGATCGCGGCGCTCGACGCCGCGCTCGCCGGGCACATGCATGACGCGAACGTGCTCGCCGCGCTGATCGACCACGAGGGCCCGCACTTCTCGTTCGGCGCGAGCGTCGAGGAGCACCTGCCCGAGCATTGCGCGCGGATGCTGGCGTCGTTCCACGCGCTGCTCATCCGCATGCTCGGGTGGCCGCGCCCGATCCTCGTAGCGGCGCGCGGCCAGTGCCTCGGCGGCGGGCTGGAGCTCGCGTGCTCCGGCAGCCTGCTCTTTGCGGCGCCGGATGCGCACTTCGGCCAGCCGGAGATCAAGCTCGCGGTGTTCGCGCCGGCGGGCTCGGTGCTGCTTGCGCCGAGGATCGGCCAGGCGCGCGCCGAGGACCTGCTGCTCTCGGGCCGTTCGATCGACGCCGCCACCGCGCACGCCTGGGGCCTGGTGAACGTGCTCTCGGACGATCCGCAGGCAGCGGCGCTCGCGTATTTCGACAAGGAGCTCGCGGCAAAGAGCGCGAGCTCGCTGGGCTATGCGCTGCGCGCCGCGCGCGGCGCCTGGGCGGCGCAGGCGCGCGAGCGCCTCGCCGAGCTGGAGAAGCTCTACCTCGATGGACTGATGAGCACGCGCGACGCCGCGGAGGGCCTGAACGCCTTCCTCGCCAAGCGCAACGCAAAGTGGGAGAACCGATGAGCGTCAAGGCAATCGTGGAGCGCTGCGAGCACCTGTTCGAGGACCTGCATTTCAATGCGGTCAAGGACTGGAAGGCCGCCAAGCCGGGCCGCAAGGCGATCGGCTACCTGCCGGTGTACGTGCCGCACGAGATCATCCACGCGGCCGGCATGCTGCCGGTGGGGATCTTCGGCGGCGGCGACCAGATCGAGGTGATCCAGGGCGACGCCTACTACCAGA
>CAZVHU010000273.1:0-2066 GCA_964627075.1 uncultured Enterobacteriaceae bacterium
AACCACAAGATCGGCGAGGTGCACGACGGCGCCGCGACCATGGACTGGATGGAGCAGGAGCAGGAGCGCGGCATCACGATTACGTCCGCGGCGACGACCTGCTTCTGGAAGGGGATGGATCTGACCTACCCCGAGCACCGCATCAACATCATCGACACGCCGGGCCACGTCGACTTCACGATCGAGGTGGAGCGCAGCCTGCGGGTGCTTGACGGCGCCTGCATGGTGTATTGCGCGGTCGGCGGCGTGCAGCCGCAGTCCGAGACGGTGTGGCGGCAGGCCAACAAGTACCGCGTGCCGCGCCTCGCGTTCGTCAACAAGATGGATCGCGTCGGCGCCAACTTCTTCAAGGTCTACGACCAGATGAAGGCGCGCCTCAAGGGCAACCCGGTGCCGATCCAGCTGCCGATCGGCGCCGAGGAGAAGTTCGCCGGCGTCATCGACCTGGTGGCGATGAAGGCGATCTACTGGGACGAGGCCACCCAGGGGATGAAGTTCGAGAAGAAGGACATCCCGGCGGAACTGGCCGAGCAGGCGAAGGAGTGGCGCGAGAAGATGGTCGAGGCCGCTGCCGAGGCGAACGAGGAGCTGATGAACAAGTACCTCGAATCGGGCGAGCTCTCGGTCGAGGAGGTGAAGCAGGGGCTGCGCGTGCGCACGATCAACAACGAGATCGTGCCGATGCTGTGCGGCTCGGCGTTCAAGAACAAGGGCGTGCAGGCGATGCTGGACGCGGTGATCGACTACCTGCCCTCGCCCGTGGACATCCCCCCGGTGAAGGGCGAGAAGGAGAACGGCGAGCCCGACACGCGCAAGGCGGGCGACAACGAGCCCTTCGCCGGGCTCGCGTTCAAGATCATGACCGACCCGTACGTCGGCCAGCTGACGTTCATCCGCGTCTACTCGGGCGTGCTCAACTCGGGCGACACCATCTACAACCCGGTGCGCGGCCGCAAGGACCGCATCGGGCGCATCCTGCAGATGCACGCCAACGAGCGCCAGGAGATCAAGGAAGTCCGCGCCGGCGACATCGCGGCGGCGGTCGGGCTGAAGGACGTGACCACGGGCGAGACGCTGTGCGACGTCGAGAAGGTGATTCGCCTGGAGCGCATGGAGTTTCCCGACCCGGTGATCTCGCAGGCGGTGGAACCGAAGACCAAGGCCGACCAGGAGAAGATGGGCATCGCGCTGGGGCGCCTCGCGCAGGAGGACCCTTCGTTCCGCGTGCGCACTGACGAGGAGTCGGGCCAGACGATCATCTCCGGCATGGGCGAGCTGCATCTGGAAATCATCGTCGACCGCATGAAGCGCGAGTTCGGCGTCGAGGCCTCGGTCGGCAAGCCGCAGGTTGCGTACCGCGAGACCTTCAGGAAGGCGGTCGAGCAGGAAGGCAAGTTCATCAAGCAGTCTGGCGGCCGCGGTCAGTACGGCCACGTCGAGCTTCGGCTCGAGCCGCAGGCGCCGGGCAAGGGCTTCGAGTTCGTCGACGCGATCAAGGGCGGCGCGGTGCCGCGCGAGTTCATCCCCGCGGTCAGGAAGGGCGTCGAGGAGGCGCTGCAGGACGGCGTGCTTGCCGGCTACCCGGTGGTGGACGTCAGGGTAACGCTGTTCTACGGCTCGTACCACGAGGTGGACTCGAACGAGAATGCGTTCAAGATGGCTGCGATCTTCGCCTTCAAGGACGGCATGCGGCGCGCCACCCCGGTGCTGCTCGAGCCGGTGATGGCGGTCGAGGTCGAAACGCCCGAGGAGAAGATGGGCGACGTGATGGGCGACCTGTCGTCGCGGCGCGGGGTGATCCAGGGCATGGAAGACCTCCCCGGGGGCAAAGCGATCAAGGCTGAGGTGCCGCTTGGCGAGATGTTCGGCTACTCGACCACGCTGCGCTCGCTCACCCAGGGCCGCGCCACCTACACCATGGAATTCAAGCATTACGCCGAGGCGCCGAAGAGTGTCGCCGAGGCAGTGATCAGCGCCAAGAAGTAACGACGAACGGCAACCAGGGAATCAGTCATGGCAAAGGGCAAATTCGAGCGGACCAAGCCGCACGTGAACGTGGGCACGAT
>CAZVHU010000274.1:0-1999 GCA_964627075.1 uncultured Enterobacteriaceae bacterium
TACATGGACCGGCTCGACTACGTGTCCATGATGTGCAACGAGCACGCCTACGTGCTCGCGGTGGAAAAGCTCCTCGGCATCGAGGTGCCGGTCCGCGCGCAGTACATCCGCGTCATGTTCGACGAGATCACGAGGATCCTCAATCATCTGCTCTTCCTCGGCACGCAGGGGCTCGACCTGGGCGCGATGACGGTGTTCCTGTACTGCTTCCGCGAGCGCGAGGACCTGCTCGACTGCTACGAGGCGGTGTCGGGGGCGCGCATGCACGCCGCCTACTACCGGCCCGGGGGCGTCTACCGCGACCTGCCGGATTCGATGCCGCGCTACCAGGCGCAGCGCTCGCGCAGCGCTGCGGCGCTCGCGGCGATGAACGCCAACCGCCAGGGCTCGCTGCTCGACTTCATCGAGGACTTCACCGAGCGCTTCCCGAAGTGCGTGGACGACTACGAGACGCTGCTCACCGAGAACCGCATCTGGAAGCAGCGCACCGTAGGCATCGGCGTGGTGTCGCCGGAGCGCGCGCTTGCGCTCGGCTTCTCGGGCGTGATGCTACGCGGCTCCGGCATCGAGTGGGACCTGCGCAAGAAGCAGCCCTACGAGGTCTACGACCGGATGGAGTTCGATGTGCCGGTGGGCGTGAACGGCGACACCTACGACCGCTACCTCGTGCGCATGGAGGAGATGCGGCAGTCCAACCGCATCGTCAGGCAGTGCGTGGACTGGCTGCGCAGGAACCCGGGTCCGGTGATCGTGGAGGACCACAAGGTCGCGCCGCCGCCTCGCGTCGAGATGAAGGAGAGCATGGAGCAGCTGATCCACCACTTCAAGCTCTTCACCGAGGGCATGCACGTGCCCGAGGGCGAGGCCTACGCCGCGATCGAGCACCCCAAGGGCGAGTTCGGCGTCTACCTCGTCTCGGACGGCGCCAACAAGCCCTACCGCATGAAGCTGCGCTCGCCGGCGTTCTGCCACCTGTCGGCGATGGACGAGCTCTCGCGCGGGCACATGCTCGCGGACGCGGTGGCCATCATTGGCACGATCGATATCGTGTTCGGAGACATCGACCGGTGAAAGTGAAGGAGAAAAGGAGTGAAGGAGTGAAGGAGGAAAAGCGGGAAACCGAACGCGGGCGCAAGGCGATCTGTTCCTCGCCTTCACTCCTTTTCTCCTTCACTCCTTCACTCCTTCACCCCTCTCGCCATGCTTAGCGCCGAAAGCCTCGCCAAGATCGACCGCGAGATCGCCAAGTATCCCGCGGACCAGAAACAATCGGCGGTGATGGCGGCGCTGATCATCGCCCAGGACGAGAAGGGCTGGCTCGCCACCGAGACCATGGACTTCGTCGCCCGGTACCTCGGCATGGCGCCGGTGGCGGTCTACGAGGTGGCCTCGTTCTACAACATGTACAACCTCAAGCCCGCCGGCACCCACAAGCTCACCGTCTGCACCTGCCTGCCGTGCGGGCTGCAGGGCGCGCTCGACGCCGCCGACCACCTGAAGGCGAAGCTCGGCATCGACTTCGGCGAGACCACGCCCGACGGCTGGTTCACGCTCAAGGAAGGCGAATGCATGGGGGCCTGCGCGATGGCGCCGGTGGTGCTGGTGAACAACAAGCGCATGTGCGACGGCATGACCCGCGAGAAGCTCGACGCGCTGGTCGACGAGCTGTCGAGGAAATCCTGAGATGCTCGACTACGGGCCCGACGCGATCCTGATGGCCGGCCTCGACGGCCGCAACTGGCGCCTGAAGGACTACGAGGCGCGCGGCGGCTACCAGGCGCTGCGCAAGATCCTCGCCGAGAAAACGCCGCCCGACTCCGTGGTCGCCGAGGTGAAAAAGTCGGCGCTGCGCGGCCGCGGCGGCGCGGGCTTCCCCACCGGCCTCAAATGGTCGTTCATGCCGCGCAACTACGCCGGCCAGATGTACGTGGTGTGCAATTCCGACGAGGGCGAGCCCGGCACCTGCAAGGACCGCGACCTGCTGCGCTACAACCCGCAC
>CAZVHU010000275.1:0-1978 GCA_964627075.1 uncultured Enterobacteriaceae bacterium
CGCGCAGGCCGCGAGCCCCAGCAGGAGGAATTCCGTGCCGTAGAGCCGCAGCAGCTGGCGCTGCGTTGCGCCGACGCAGCGCATCACCGCGCAGCCATCGAGATGCCGCTCCACGAAGCGGCGCGTGCCGAGGGCGATCGCGACGCCGGCGTGGATCGCCGCGAGCAGCGCGGTGAGCCCGAGGAAGCGCTGCGCGCGTTCGATCGCGGCGCGCACCTCGGGCCGGCCGCTTTCCAGTTCGGCCACGCGCTGGCCGCGCTCCAGGCGCTCTTTCGCCCAGGCCTCGAGCGCCGCCACCTTCTCGCCCGGGCCTGCCGCGTAGAGGTAGTACCAGACGCGGCTCCCGGTCTGCACCAGCCCGGTGGCGGGAACGTCGGCCGCGTTCATGAAGAGCCGCGGCGCGATGTTGAAGAAATTGGCGCCGCGCTCGGGCTCGAGCGTGAGCACCGCCGCCACTTCGAAAGTCGCCGTCCCGAGCCGCAGCTTCGCGCCCACCGGCGCCTCGAGCGCCGTCACGAGCCGTTCCTCGATCCATACCGTGCCGCGCTCGGGGCCCGATTTCGCCGGCGCGTCGGGCTCGTTGGGCGCGGGCGCGATGCGCAGCCGTCCGCGCAGCGGGTAGTTCCCGCTCACGGCCTTGACGCCCGCGAGCTGGCCGCGTGCCGAATCACCCGAGCCGACCTGGGCCATGCTGATGAAAGTGGTCGCCTGCGCGCGCTCCAGTCCCCGGCGCGCGATCTCGTCGGCGATGCCCGGCTGCCAGGCGTGGTCCGAGACCAGCACGAGGTCCGCGCCCAGCAGCTGGTGCGCGTCGCGCACCAGCGCGCGGCTCACGCGGTCGGCGAAGAAGGCGACGCTGGTGACGCTCGCCACCGCGACCACCAGCGCCGCGGCGAGCACCCGCAGCTCGCCCGCGCGCCAGTCGCGCCCGAGCATCCTCAGCGCCTGCGCGAGGATCAAGGCACGATCCTGCCGCCGGCGAGGCGCAGCATGCGCGCGCAGCGGCGGGCGAGGTTCTCGTCGTGCGTCACCATGACGAGCGTGGTGCCGAGGCTGCGGTTCAACTCGAACATCAGCTCGATCACGCCCGCGCCCGAGTCGGCATCGAGGCTGCCGGTGGGCTCATCCGCAAGCAGGAGCCTGGGCCGCACCACGAAGGCGCGCGCGAGCGCCACGCGCTGCTGCTCGCCGCCGGAGAGGTGCTTGGGATAGTGGCCGAGGCGCTCCTCGAGCCCGACGCGCGCCAGCATCTCGCGCGCCGCGCTCTCGGCGTCGCCGCGACCCGCGAGCTCGAGCGGCAGCATCACGTTCTCGAGCGCCGTCAGCGCGGGCAGCAGCTGGAACGACTGGAACACGAACCCCACCGCGCGGCCGCGCAGCTCGGCGCGCGCGTCCTCGTCGAGCGCGAACAGGTCCGTGCCGTCTAGCCTCACGCTGCCCGTGCTCGGCGTGTCCAGGCCCGCCAGGATCGCGAGCAGCGTGGATTTGCCGGAGCCCGAGGCGCCGACGATGGCGAGCGCCTCGCCGGCCGCGACCTCCAGGCCGACATCGCGCAGGATGACGAGGTCGCGCTCGCCGCTTTTCACGGTCTTGCCGATGCCGCGTGCTTCGAGCACGGTCGTTACGGCGGGGTGGAAGGCGTTCATGGTTCGACGGAGGCGGCGCAGTATAGCCGGGGTTCCTTGCTATGATCGAACGCATGTCCGCCGACGCTGCGCTCGAGATCGAGAACATCCCCGGCGACCCGGTCCCGACGCGCGTGCGCGCGAGCGGCGACTGGACCTTCAACGGCCTCAAGCTCCGGCGCGACCAGCTGGTGCGCGACCTCGCCATGCTTGAGCGCGAGGCGCCGGCGCGCGTGGCGTGGGACCTGACCGCGATCGGCCAGCTCGACGACGCGGGCGCGGTGTGGCTCGCGCGCGCGCTGCGCGCTGCCGAGCACCTGAGGGTGGAGCCGCGTCACCGCGAGATGCTGGGC
>CAZVHU010000276.1:0-1974 GCA_964627075.1 uncultured Enterobacteriaceae bacterium
TCGCCGGGCTTGACCAGCACCTCGATGACCTCGACGTCCTTGAAGTCGCCGATGTCCGGAACGAGGACGTCCTTCATGCGGTGCTCGGGTCGGGCTTCTCGGGGTCGATGCCGTACTTGCGGATCGCCTGGGCAACCGTCTTCGCGCTGCCGTCACCGGAGTCGGCGAGCGCCTTGAGCGCCGCCACCGCGACGAACCAGCGGTTCACCTCGAAGAACTCGCGCAGCTTGGCGCGCGAGTCCGAGCGCCCGAAGCCGTCGGTGCCGAGCACGCGGTAGACACGCTCGCGCGGGATGAACGGCCGGATCTGGTCGGCGAAGGTTTTCATGTAGTCGCTCGCGGCAACCACCGGGCCGGCGCGCTTGTCGAGACATTGCGCGACGTAGGGAACGCGCGGCTTCGCCTCCGGGTGCAGCAGGTTCCAGCGCTCCGCCGCGAGGCCCTCGCGCCGCAGCTCGGTGAACGAGGTCGCGCTCCAGACGTCGGCCGCCACGCCCCAGTCCTTCTCCAGGATCTCCGCCGCGGCGAGCACCTCGCGCAGGATGGTGCCCGAGCCAAGCAGCTGCACGCGCAGCTTTGCCTTCGACTTCGACTCGCGCAGCAGGTACATCCCCTTCAGGATCCCCTCCTCGACCCCTGCGGGCATCGCCGGATGCTCGTAGTTCTCGTTCATCAGGGTGATGTAGTAGTAGACGTCCTGCTGCTTCTCCACCATGCGCTTCAGGCCGTCGTGGACGATCACCGCGAGCTCGTAGCCGTAGGCCGGGTCGTAGGAAATGCAGTTCGGGATCACCGACGACAGGATGTGCGAGTGGCCGTCCTCGTGCTGCAGGCCCTCGCCGTTGAGCGTCGTGCGCCCCGCGGTCGCGCCAAGCAGGAACCCCCTCGCGCGCTGATCTGCCGCGGCCCAGGCGAGGTCGCCGACGCGCTGCAGCCCGAACATCGAGTAGAAGATGTAGAAGGGCACGGTCACCACGTTGGAGTGGCTGTAGGAGGTCGCCGCCGCGATCCAGGAGGAGAACGCGCCCGCCTCGTTGATGCCCTCCTCGAGGATCTGTCCGGCCTTGTCCTCCCGGTAGTACATCACCTGGTCGCGGTCCACCGGCACGTATTTCTGGCCCTCCGGAGCGAAGATGCCGAGCTGCCGGAACATGCCTTCCATGCCGAAGGTGCGCGCCTCGTCGGGCACGATCGGCACCACGTGCCGGCCGATCGCCTTGTCGCGCGTGAGCGCGGTGAGCAGGCGCACGAACGCCATGGTGGTCGAGATCTCGCGCCCCTCGCCCGAGCCCTTCAGCACCTGCTCGAACGCCGACAGCGGCGGCACCGCGGGCGTGGCGTCCGCCTTGCGCCGGCGCTGCGGCAGGAAGCCGCCGAGCGCGCGGCGGCGCTCCAGCAGGTATTTCATCTCCGGCGAGTCGGCGGGCGGGATGTAGAACGGCAGCTCTTCCAGCTTGTCGTCGGGGATCGGGATGTTGAAGCGGTCGCGCACGTGGCGGATGGTCTCGACGTCCACCTTCTTCAGCTGGTGGGTGGGGTTCTTCGCCTCGCCCTGCTTGCCCAGGCCGTAGCCTTTGATGGTCTTGGCGAGGATCACCGTCGGCTCGCCCTTGTGCTTCACCGCCGCGGCGTAGGCGGCGTAAATCTTGTGCGGGTCGTGGCCGCCGCGATTGAGGCGCCAGATGTCCTCGTCGGTCATGCGCGACACCATCTCGAGCAGCCTGGGATGCTTGCCGAAGAAGTGCTTGCGCACGAAGGCGCCGTCGTTCGCCTTGTAGTTCTGGTACTCGCCGTCTACGGTCTCCTCCATCACGCGCCGCAGGATGCCTTCCTTGTCGTGCGCGAGCAGCGGGTCCCAGTACGAGCCCCAGATGAGCTTGATCACGTTCCAGCCGGCGCCGCGAAAATCGCCCTCCAGCTCCTGGATGATCTTGCCGTTGCCGCGCACCGGGCCGTCGAGCCGCTGCAGGTTGC
>CAZVHU010000277.1:0-1936 GCA_964627075.1 uncultured Enterobacteriaceae bacterium
GGTTGCGCGGGCGCGGAGCGGTGACGAGCAGGTTGTCGAGCCGCACGCCTTCGGGGAATCCGCCCGGGCTGCTGATCTCGATACGGTCCGGGTGCCATTGAACATGCACCGCGCCGAGACGCTGGTAGTCGCGGTGGATGAGGGCGTTTGCCACCGCCTCGCGCAGCGCGCGCTCGGGATAGTCCGGAACACCGACCCGCAGCAAACCGACCATCAAATCCTGCTCGCGGTTGCGGGCGCGGATGCGTGCTTCGATTTCCTCCATCGTGCGCAGCAGTGGCCAGCGCAAGAAGTCGTTGACCTCCACGTCGAGGCCGCGCAGCACCTGAAACGCCACTTCATGGCTGGGGGCGAAGCGCTGCAGCGCCTCGACTTTGCCGAACAGCAGCAGCGCGGCGAGGCGCAGGTCGCGCACGACGCCGTTGGCCTCGGCCACGCGGAGGGCCTTGGCCAGCTCCAGGTCGGAAAGATCGAGCAGCGATTCATCGCTGCGCCCGCGAAGCTCGCGCACGCTGCGGCGGAAACGCTCGAATTCCAGGGGATCGAGATCTTCCCGGCGTGCGCCCGCAACCCGTTGGGCGGAGGGGTCGAGCAAACCTCGATCGGATTGCAGGGACTGCATCGCGTTTACGTCTATGGGCACGCACGCGGGCCGCCCATCGCCGCCAAGAACGCGGCGCAGATAAACGCCCTCGCTCGTTCCCACCGGCTGGCGCTGGTGGGGGACTTCGATCGCGATGACGGCGTGGTCGTGGAGCGTGATGACCTCGACATTCACGGTAATGGAAGGCCGCGTGCGATTCGGCAGCGGCGATCAAGCGCTGGAGTTCTTCGCGCGTCATTGCGATTCGCTCAAGAACCCGAGCTTGCGCAGATTCTCGGCAATCGCAGCGTCGAGCTTCGCGGCTTCGGCCTGCTGCTCGCGCAGTTGCGCCACGAGCCGTTTCATCTTCTCGTCGAACGGCTCGCCATCGTCTTCGACAGCCTCGGCGCCGACGTAGCGGCCCGGGGTGAGCACGTAGCCGTGCTTGCGGACTTCATCCAGCGTTGCGCTCTTGCAGAAGCCGGGCAAGTCCTTGTATTCGCCCGCGTCTTTTTGGCTCCGGCCGCCGCTTCGCGGCTTAACGTTCGCTGCGCTCACGTTAGCCTGCGCCGAAACGTCGCTTCGCTCGTTTTCGCCGCGCCAGGCGTGGTAGGTGTCGGCGATGCGGGCGATGTCCTCGTCGTTCAGCTCGCGGTGGGTGCGGTCCACCATGCGGCCGAGCTTGCGCGCGTCGATGAAGAGAATCTCGCCGCGGCGCTCGCGGAACTTGCCCCCAGGCGCTGCTTCAGCAGCGCCGTATGGACGAGAGCTGCGGTCGCGCGCGAGGAACCACAGGCACGCCGGAATCTGCGTCGAGTAGAAGAGCTGGCCCGGCAGCGCCACCATGCAATCCACGAGGTCGGCCTCGATCAGGTTCTTGCGGATCTCGCCTTCGCCGGACTGGTTGGATGACATCGAGCCGTTGGCGAGCACGAAGCCGGCCACGCCCGTGGGCGCGAGGTGATGGACGATGTGCTGCACCCAGGCGAAGTTGGCGTTGCCGGCGGGCGGCACGGTGTACTTCCAGCGCTTGTCCTCGCGCAGGCGCTCGCCGCCCCAGTCGCTGACGTTGAAGGGCGGATTGGCGAGGATGAAGTCGGCCTTGAGGTCGGGGTGGCGGTCGTTGTGGAAGGTATCGCCGTGGGCAATCTGGCCGTCGATGCCGCGAATGGCGAGGTTCATCTTGGCGAGCCGCCAGGTGGTGTAGTTCGACTCCTGGCCATAGATCGAGATGTCGGCGCGGGCCTTGCCGCCGTTGCCGTTGCCCTTGGCGTGCGCGCGGATGAACTCCACCGACTGCACGAACATGCCCGAGGAGCCGCAGCAGGGGTCGTAGACCCGGCCGCGGTAGGG
>CAZVHU010000278.1:0-1883 GCA_964627075.1 uncultured Enterobacteriaceae bacterium
GCACCGCCCACTGCGTGGTGGTGAGGCAGTCGGCGACCGAGTTCGGCGCGAGCACCAGGTGCGGCGCATCGCCGTGCAGCCCGTAGAGCGCGAGGTTGAGGTCGCTTTGCTCGCTCTTTGTGGGGATGCCGGTCGAGGGCCCGCCGCGCATCACGTCCACCACCACGACCGGCAACTCGGCGGCGACGCCGAGGCCGAGCGACTCGGTCATCAGCGAAAGCCCTGGGCCCGAGGTGGCGGTGAGCGAGGGCACGCCGCCGTAGGATGCGCCCAGGATCATGTTGATCGAGGCGAGCTCGTCCTCGGCCTGCACCAGCGTGCCGCCCACCTTGGCAAGGGCAGGCGAGAGCCACTCGAGAAGCTCGGTCGCCGGCGTGATCGGGTAGGCGGCTACGAACCGGATTCCGCCCTTCAACGCGCCGTAGCCCGCGGCCTGGTTGCCGGTGACGAGCCAGCGCCGAGCGCCGGCCGCAGCGGGCGCCTGCAAGGCGAAGCTCGCGCCGTGCTTGCGGGCCTCCTGCATGCCGAGCTTCATTGCGGCAAGGTCCGCACCGAGGGATTCGGCGCCTTTCCTGTGCGCCTTGCGGATCGCCGCCTCGAGTGCTTTTTCCGGCAGCCCCATCAGGCCGCCGAGCACGCCGAGCGCCACCATGTTCGGCCAGCCGCCGGCTACCGATTTCGCCAGCTGCTTGAACGGCACGGCGCAGAAGCGCGCGCCCGATTGCGCGAGCTGCGGCGGTGCCTCGCCCTGCGCCGGGTCGCCGATCAGCAGGCTCCCGGGCCCGAGCGGGATTTCGGCCGCGAAGCGCGAGACGTTGCCCCAGTCGATCGCCGCGAGCGCGTGGAAGCGGTCGTCCTGGCCGTCGGAGGCGAAGCTCGAGGCGCGCACCATGGCAGCGGCCTCGCCGCCGCGGATCTGCGCGCCGCTGGTGCGGGTCATCAGGCCGTAGTAGCCGGCCTGCGCGACCGCCTCCAGCAGCATGTTGCCGGCGGTCATGACGCCGGCGCCGCCGCTGCCGGCGAGCGCCACCGAGACGCTGGCGGTGCGGACGGTGGCGGGCAGGGAAGCGTTCATGTTCGCGGTTGCCTGGGCGGCGCTCGGGCGGCGCGCTATTTGTCTCGCGCCTGCGCCCGGGCGCCTTTGAGCCAGATCAAGAGCGCGCCGGATCGCGCGTGATATTGAGGCAGCATGCCGGTTACGATTACGGCGTTCGAAGGGGTGATCGGGGGCCCAAAATGGTAAAAGAGTACTTGAATGCCTATTTAAGCCGGAATGCGCCGGCGGCGCAAGCGGGGGGCGGCCATGACTGACGCCGCGCTCGCGTTCAAGGGCCACGACCTCGCCGAGATCGCGGTCCCCGGGGTGAAGGTGGAGAAGCGCCCCGCGAGGACCCCCGAGGGCAAGGTCGCCGCGGGCCTGTATGACGCCTGGATCTGGCTCGACAACCCGGGCCAGTTCAACTCCTACACCACCGACATGGTGAAGGGCCTGATCCTCGCCTTCCGCGCCGCGTCCAACGCGCGCGACGTGAATTGCGTGGTGTTCACCGGCACGGGCGACAAGGCCTTCTGCACCGGCGGCAACACCAAGGAATACGCCGAGTACTACGCCGGCCAGCCGCAGGAGTACCGGCAGTACATGCGCCTGTTCAACGACATGGTGAGCGCCATCCTCGCCTGCGACAAGCCGGTGATCTGCCGCGTCAACGGCATGCGCATCGGCGGCGGCCAGGAGATCGGCATGGCGTGCGACTTCTCGGTGGCGCAGGACCTGGCGCGCTTCGGCCAGGCGGGCCCCAAGCACGGCTCGGCCCCGATCGGCGGCGCGACCGACTTCCTGCCCGTGATGATCGGGACCGAGCGCGCCATGGCCGCCTGCGTGC
>CAZVHU010000279.1:0-1879 GCA_964627075.1 uncultured Enterobacteriaceae bacterium
CCGGCGTCGTGCGGCTGCGCGTGGGCGGGGAGGTGCGCGTCGGCGCGCAGCTCTCCGGCATCGTCGAGAAGCTCAACGTCGAGGTGGGCTCGCACATTAATCGCGGCGATGTCATTGCCAAGATCGACTCGCGCGGGATCGAGGCGCAGCTCGCCCAGCAGCGCGCGCAGGTCAAGGTGATCGAGCAGGAAGTGCGCCGCGCGGAGGTGGAGCTGGCGCGCGCGAAGGAGCTCGACGAGAAGAAGCTGGTAGCCCGCAGCGACGTGGAAGACCGCATGCTGGATCTGGACGAGGCGAGAGCGCGCCTCGAGAAGGCGCGCCGTGACGTGGCGGTTGTCGAGACCGAGCTCAACTACGCCATCATTCGCTCGCCGATCACCGGCACGGTCGCCTCGGTGACCACGCAGGAAGGAGAGACCGTGGCGGCCTCGTTCACCACGCCGACTTTCGCCACGGTGATCGAGGACGGCGCGCTCGAACTCATCGCGATGGTGGACGAGACCGACATCGGCAACGTGGCGGTCGGCAATCCCGTGACGTTCACGGTCGAGGCCTACCCGGCGATGGAATTCCAGGGTCGCGTGGCGCGCATTGCGCCGAAGGGCACGATCATTTCCGGCGTCGTGAATTTTGAGGTGATGGTCCGCATCGACTCGCCGGCCGAGGTGCTGAAGCCGGACATGACGGCGAACGTCACCATCCGCACCGCCGAGCGCGAGGCGCTCGTGGTGGCGAGCCCCGCCATCCAGCGCGAGGCCTCAGACCGCTACGTATGGGTCGAGAAGGACGGCCAACTTGCCCGGCGCACCGTGATCGTCGGCACTCGCGATGCCAGTTACACCGAAATCCGCCAGGGCCTTGCGCCCGGCGACCGGGTCCTGCTGGGCCCGCAACCAGGCGCCGCGGCAGGCGGCGGGGCAGGAGCGACATGATCGAAGTCAGTCATATCGTCAAGACCTACCAGCGCGGCGACGGCACGCCCGTAGCGGCGTTAAAAGATATCTCTTTTGAGATCCGAAAAAACGAGTTCGTCACCATCCGCGGCGCATCGGGCTCGGGCAAGTCCTCGCTGCTCAACATCCTCGGTTGCCTCGACACGCCGACGAGCGGCACCTACAAGCTTGACGGCGAGGACGTGTCGCACTACACCGACGAGCGCCGCTCGCACATCCGCAACCGCAAGATCGGCTTCGTGTTCCAGTCCTTCAATCTGCTGCCGCGCACCACCGCGGTGGAGAACGTGGAAATCCCGGCGCTGTACTCCGGCGGTGCGATCGACCGCGGCCGCGCGCGGGCAATCCTGCAGCGGGTGGGGCTCGGTGAACGAGGCGAGCACTACGTATCGGAGCTGTCCGGCGGCGAGCAGCAGCGCGTGGCGATTGCGCGGGCGCTGATGAACGACCCGCCGCTGATTCTCGCCGATGAGCCGACCGGCAACCTCGACTCCGCGGCCGGCGAGTCGGTGATGCGGCTGCTGGCCGAACTGCACCGGGAGGGGCGCACCATCGTGCTCGTCACGCATGACGAGGCCGTGGCGGCCTACGCGAAGCGCGAGATCCTGATCCGTGACGGGGTGATCGCCTATGACCGGCCGCAGGGCGAAGCGCCGGCCGCGACAGCGCGGCTGGCCTGAGGGTGTTGCCATGAATATCCTGAAAACCATATCGCTGGCGCTGCGCACGGTGTCCCGCAACCGCCTGCGCAGTTTTCTGATGATGCTGGGCGTCACCATCGGCATCGCCTCGCTGACTGCACTCGCCTCCGTGGGTGAGTCCACCAAGCAGGAGACCCTGCGCCGCTTTAAGCGCATGATCGGCACCTTCGACGTGGTGATCATCAACCCGGGCGGTGCGAGCACACGCGGCATGCCCTCGCTCAC
>CAZVHU010000280.1:0-1879 GCA_964627075.1 uncultured Enterobacteriaceae bacterium
GCGCCAAGGCCGGACAGAAGGTGCCGCAGGGCTACTACAACATCGGCGACATGCTGGGCTCGGTGCTGCGCAAGGGTGGCGAAGTGGGCGTATGCGGCACCTGCATGGACGCGCGCGGCATCGGCGACGCCGACCTCGTGCCGGGGGCGCGGCGCGGCACGCTCGACCAGGTCACCGACTGGACCGCCGCCGCCGACAGGGTGCTGGTGTTCTGAGCGCCGCATGAGCAAGACCGCGCTCGTGCTGGGGGCCGGCCTGGGTGGCATGGTCGCCGCGCAGACGCTGCGCCGGCTGCTGCCGCGCGAGCATCGCGTGGCGATGGTGGAGCGCGCCGAGCGCCACGTGTTCCCGCCGTCGCTGCTCTGGCTGATGGTCGGCGAGCGCAGCGCGGAAGCGATCTCGCGACCCTGCGCGCACGCGGCGCGCAGCGGCATCGAGCTCGTGCGCGGCGAGGTGCGCGCGATCGATCCGGCGGCGAAGACGGCGCAAGTAGGCGAGCAAACGCTGCGCGGCGACGTTTTGGTGATCGCGCTCGGCGCGGAATACGCCCCGCAGTCGATCCCCGGACTCGCCGAAGCGGGGCTTTGCCTCTACACCCTCGAGGGCGCGAGCGCGATCCGCGAGGCGCTCGGGCGTTTCGCCGGCGGCCGGCTCGCGGTGCTCACCGCCGCGCCGCAGTACAAGTGCCCGGCAGGGCCGTACGAGGCGGCACTGCTGGTGGACGATTACCTGCGCCGCCATGGTCGGCGCGAGCGCACGACGATCGACTTCTACGCCGCCGAGCCCGGGCCGATGATGGTCGCGGGCGCAGCGGTGTCCGCCGGGGTGCGCGCAATGGTCGAGTCGCACGGCATCGGCTACCACCCCGAGCACCAGGTGAAGTCCGTCGATCCGCGAGCGCGGCGCATCGAGTTCGCGAACGGCGCGAGCGCCGAGTTCGATCTGCTGCTTTACGTGCCGCCGCACCGCGCGCCCGAGGCGGCAAGAGCGGCCGGCCTCACCAACGATAGCGGCTGGATCCCGGTGGACCGGCACACGCTGGCGACGCGATTCGCGGACGTCTACGCGGTGGGCGACATCACCGTGATCCCGCTCAAGATGGGCCGGCCGCTTCCCAAGGCAGGCGTATTCGCGCACGGCCAGGCCGAGGCCGTGGCGCACACGATCGCGCATGCCTGGACGGGCAGCGGCGCGCCCGGGCGCTTCAACGGCGAAGGCATGTGCTTCATCGAGACCGGCGGCGGCCGCGCCGGCATGGGCAGCGGCAACTTCTACGCCGAGCCGCTGCCCGAAGTGAATCTTCGCCAGCCGGGCCTGCTGTGGCACGGCGCCAAGGTGCTGTACGAAAAGTACTGGCTCTGGAGCCGGTTCTAGGGGCCTGCGCAAGCGCGGCGCGGTATGCGAATTTGCGGCCGGTCGAGCAATGTCCCGCGGCGGCCTGGGCCTTACGTGCGGGCGTTCCGGGCGCGCGGGGGAGAGACGGCGGACCACGTGGACGGCCGGGGCCTTGCCTTCCTCGCTGGCGGCGCCATCCGCCGCTGCAAGTTGGTCGCGCCAGTCGTTTGCCAAGCCGACGGCGATACCGGCTCGGAGCATGCCTTCTGCCTAGCGCTGGAGGCGCTTTCGTCCTGCCACGCCGGCAGCGACGCAATGCAACGCCCGGACTACCTGAACGCGTTGGCTCACGCTGCGGGCGCCGTGGCCACCTTCGGCTAGTTCAATTTCCTGCTGTCCGACGGAGAACGGCTGTTTGCATACTGCGACGACCGCCTGCATGCACTCGAGCGCTCGAGCGCCCGCGCGCGCCGCAAGCATGGCGGCAGCCTAGCAGTTCGTTGAAGAACGAACGTTTTTCATGAGTTCAGCGATGCCGAAGCGG
>CAZVHU010000281.1:0-1869 GCA_964627075.1 uncultured Enterobacteriaceae bacterium
AGCACAGAGGCACAGAGAAAAGCATCTCGCTCTTGCCTTTCTCCGTGCCCTCTGTACCTCTCGTGGTGAACCTGCCTTAACCCATGGAACGCCAGTTCACGGAGGAAATCCGGGCGCTGCGGCTGGGCGCGGGCGAGACCTTCCACGGCGAAGGCATCCTTGCGGTCACCAAGGCGCTGCTGCAGTCGGGCGTGTCCTACGTCGGCGGCTACCAGGGCGCGCCCGTTTCGCACCTGCTGGATGTCATGGTTCAGGCGCGCGACTACATGGACGAGCTGGGGGTGCACGTGGAAGCCTGCACCAGCGAGGCTTCCGCCGCGGCGATGCTGGGCGCCTCGATCAACTACCCCGCGCGCGGCGCGGTGACCTGGAAATCCATCGTCGGCACCAACGTCGCGGCCGACGCGCTTTCGTACCTTGCGAGCGCGGGCGTGATGGGCGGCACGTTGATCGTCCTTGGCGAGGACTACGGCGAGGGGGGCGTAGTCGCCCAGGAGCGCAGCCATGCCTTCGCCATGAAGTCGCTCATGTGGCTGCTCGATCCGCGGCCCAACCTCGCCACCATCGCCGGGATGGTCGAGCGCGGCTTCGAGCTCTCGGAGGCTTCCAGCACCCCGGTGATGATGGAGCTGCGCATCCGCGCCTGCCACGTGCGCGGCAGCTTCACCGCGCGCGACAACCGCGCGCCGGCGGTTTCCACCCGCGCGCGGCTCGATGGCCCGCCCAGGGAGTTCATCTACGATCGCCTGGCGCACCCGCCGGCGACCTTCCGCCAGGAAAAGCTCAAGTCGGAGGTGCGCCTGCCCGCGGCCCGCAAGTACATCGCCGAGAGAAAGCTCAACGAGGTGTTCGAAGGCCCTGAAACCTCGGTCGGGCTCATCGTGCAGGGCGGCCTCTACAACGGCCTGCAGCGCGCGCTGGAGATGCTCGGGCTCGCGGACCGCTTCGGGCAGGCCCGCGTCCCGATCCTCGCGCTGAACGTCGTCTATCCGCTGGTGCCCGAGGAGATCACGGCGTTCTGCGCCGGCAGGAAGGCGGTGCTCGTGCTGGAGGAAGGCCAGCCCGAGTTCATCGAGCAGGAGATCGCCGCGATGCTGCGCCGCGCCGACGTCAACGCGCGCCTGCACGGCAAGGACCTGCTGCAGATGGCGGGCGAGTACAGCGTGGAGGTCATGGTGCGGGGGCTCGCGAAGTTCCTCGGCGAGCACGCACCGCAGCTCGACACCTCGCGCGGCGCCGAGTGGCTCTCCGGCGTCGCGGCGACGAAGGCGAGGGCGGCCGAGCTGCTGGGCGCGCTGCCGCAGCGGCCGCCGGGCTTCTGCATCGGCTGCCCCGAGCGGCCGGTGTTCTCGGCGATGAAGCTCGTGGCGCAGGAGATCGGCCGGCCGCACGTCGCGATGGACGTCGGCTGCCATGCCTTCGCCTCCTTCGAGCCCTTCTCGCAGGGCAATACCCTGCTCGGCTACGGCATGAGCCTCGCGAGCGCGGCGGGCGTCGCGCCGATGCAGGCGCGGCGGCCGGTTGCCGTGATGGGTGACGGCGGCTTCTGGCACAACGGCCTGCTCTCGGGGGTCGCCTCCAACCTCATGAACAAGGGCGACGGCGTGCTGATCGTGATGAAGAACGGCTACGCCTCGGCGACCGGCACGCAGGAGCTGATTTCGACGCCGCCGGAAGATGCGCGCAGCCTAGCGGCCGGCGCGAGCGCGGCGCACGCCGACAGGACGATCGAGAGCACGCTCGAAGGGCTCGGCGTCAAGTGGCAGCGCACGGTGGACAACTACGACGTCGCCGCCATGGCGAAGACCTACCGCGAGGCGATGACCGCGGACTACAAGGGCCTCAAGGTGATCGTCGCCGAGGGAGAGT
>CAZVHU010000282.1:0-1850 GCA_964627075.1 uncultured Enterobacteriaceae bacterium
CGTGCACTGCAAGACCTGCGACATCAAGGACCCGACGCAGAACATCGTCTGGGTGACGCCCGAGGGCGGCGGCGGGCCGACCTATCCCAACATGTAGAGGGAGCTGCACGCCCGTGGACACCAAGGCCGCGCTGCGGCAGTTGAGCCTCGCGCACCCTTCGTCGGTGCGGGGCAAGATGCAGCTGCAGCATGCGGGACTCGACCTCGAAGCCGAACAGGCGGCGTTGCTGGGCGGCATCCGCGTCGGACGCCTCGATTTCCTGGAGCTGTACCGGAGCGCCATTGGCAGCACCGAGCTGCCGCCCGCTACGCCGGACAAGTACCTTGCGCGGCCGCTCAAGGCGCTGATGCTGGTGCGCTGCTTCGAGCGGGCGTGGCGGATTCACCCCGGCGGCGCCGTCGCCGAATGTGGCGTGTTCCGGGGTTTCAGCGCGCGCATGCTCGCAAGCGCGGCCCGCGAGATGCAAACCGGGTTCGATGGCTCGGGCATGTTCCTGATCGACAGCTTCGAGGGGCTTGCGGAATCGAGCGACGAGGACACGATCGTGGAGGTCGACGAGGCGGCGGGCAAGCTGCGCGTGTCCAGGCCCGAGCGCAGATTCACCACCACGTCGGTGGACCGCGTCAGGCGGGTGCTCGCCGGGTTCCCCGGGGCGACCCTTTGCAAGGGATGGATTCCCGCCGCCTTCGAGCAGCTCCCCGAGCAGCGCTGGGCGTTCGTGCACCTGGACGTGGACCTGTACGAGGCGACGCTCGCCGGGCTGGACTATTTCTACGACCGCATGCTGCCGGGCGGCAGCATCGTATGCGACGATTACATCACGCCGCTCTACCCCGGGACGATGCGCGCATGGGACGGCTTCTGCGAGCGACGCGGCGCGCGCTTCCTCATCCTGGACACCGGGCAGGCGGTGCTGACGAAGGATCGATGACGGAGTTGCGGCGACCGGGAGGCGCAACATGACCGCGCAGGCAAAGCGCTATGCGACGTTTGCGGAGTTCTATCCCTTTTACCTGAGCGAACATTCGAACCGCACCTGCCGGCGGCTGCACTTCATCGGCACCACGCTCGGCATCGCGTTCCTCGCGCACGCCTTCGCCACCCTCAATTTCTGGTGGCTGCTCGCGGGCGTCGTGCAGGGCTACGCCTGGGCGTGGGTCGGTCATTACGTGTTCGAGAAGAACCGCCCCGCGACCTTCACCTATCCGCTCTGGTCCTTCATGGGCGACTGGGCGATGTGGAAAGAGATCCTAACCGGGAAGATCCGCTTCTGATCCCCGAGGAGCTGGCCGAGTCGTTCGAGCCGATCGTCGGCCAGGCGGTGACGCTGCGGCCGCTGCGGCCGGAGGACGCCGACATCGAGACCGCGTTCCTCACCGGGCTTTCGCCCGAGACGCGCTCCAGCCGCCTGCTCGGCGGCACCATCAAGATCACGCGCGAGTACATCGCGCAGCTCACCAACGTGGACTACCGCCGCGACATGGCGATCGCGGCCACCGAGATGCTCGAGGGGCGCGAGACGCTGATCGGCGTGGCGCGCTACGTGCTCGACGCCGACGGTGCCGGCTGCGAGTTCGCGATCGTGATCGCCGACGCCTGGCAGGGGCGCGGCATCGGCCGCAGGCTGCTGGAAAAGCTGATCGCGGTGGCGCGCGCCCGCGGCATCCGGCGCATGTACGGCGACGTGCTCGCCACCAACGCCTCGATGCTGGCGCTCGCGCGCAAGCTCGGCTTCGCCCTCGGGCGCGTGCCCGGGGAACCCACGCTCACGCGGATTGCGCTGCAGCTCGCCGCCTAGGCGGCGAGGAACTGGTCCTCGGCGAGCGCCATGACGGCGCCCGAGCCGCCC
>CAZVHU010000283.1:0-1740 GCA_964627075.1 uncultured Enterobacteriaceae bacterium
TCTCGCCGTGGGCGAAGTTGACCACCCGCACCACGCCGAAGATCACCGAGAGTCCCAGCGCCATCAGGCCGTAGACCAGCCCGGTGAGCACGCCCGAGATCACCAGGTTGGCGACGTTGGCGGCGTTCATGGCGCGAGAAAAAAGGGCCGGCGGTGCCGGCCCTCGGGGTTCCGCCCGGCGCGCCTCAGGCGCGCTTGTAGTCGGGCGCGGGGAACACCGGTTTCGCCGTGGCCGCCGACGCCGGCAGCACCACGGTGGGCAGCAGGTTCAGGTTCTGCACGCAGGCCGAGCCGATGCCCTCGACCTGGCCCTTGGCGTTGAACCTGATCGGCGCGCCGAGCATCATCTTGTCGGCGATGTTGGTCTGGCGGATCGCGTCGGCGAGCGTCTTCGGATCGGTCGAGCGCGCGCGCTTGAACGAGTCGGCCGCGATCAGGATCGCCTCGAAGGTGAAGCCGGCGTTCAGGCCGTGGAACACCAGCCTGTCCTTGGGGTTTTGCTTGAGGAACGCCTTTTCCACCACCTTGGTGAGCGGCGCATTCGGGTTGTACCACGGCACGTTCGAGACGCAGTACTCGGAGAGCTTGCCGAGGGTCTTGTAGAACTGCTCCTCGTACATGCCGGGCGAGCCGGGGCTCACCACCCCCATGGGATACCAGCGCTGCTTCACCATCTCGCGGCGCAGGATGATGGCGTCGTTGAGCCGGCACACCAGCAGCAGGAAGTCCGCGTTGGTCGCCTTCGCCTTGCCGACCTCGACGGTGAGGTCCTTCGCCGCCGGGTCGTAGGAGATGGTGTCCACGATCCTGAACGGCAGCTGGGTCTGGGTCGGCATCACGGCGCCGATGCCCTTGGCCATCGCCTGGCCGAAGGTGTCGTTGACGTGCATGAACACCGCCGTCCTCGGCGCGACGTTGGTGGCGCGGAACAGGTCGCCGATCAGCGACAGGCCGTTCCTCACGATGTCGCCCGCGGTCTGGAAGTTGCGGAACACGAACTTGTAGCCCTGCTCGGTGATCGGCGGGGCGGCGGCGATGTTGATGACGTAGGGGATGCCGCGCTGCTCGGCGACCTGCGCGATCGCCGAGGACTGGCCCGAGTCGAATGCGCCCACCAGCACATGGGCGCCCTCCTGGATGAGGCGCTCGGCGCGGGTGCGCGCGGTGTCCACGTTGGTCTCGGTGTCGGCGTTCATCAGCTCGATGTCCACGCCGAGCATCTCCTTGATCACGCCGGGCGCGAGGTCGGCGCCCTTCTGGCAGGACTGGCCGATGAAGCCCTGGAAGCCCGAGCGCGGCAGCAGCACGCCCACCTTGAGCTTTTGCGCCTGCGCGCGAACGATGCCGAACGGCGCGAGCGCGATGGCCGCGCCGAGCACGGCGACCGCCTGGTTGAAGCGGCGCCGGTTCATGCTGTTGTGCTGCGTCATGGTTCCTCCTCGAGGGCTGGAGCGTTGATTCTACCGCGCGTGCCGCGGTGCACTGCAGCACGCGGTTCGTGCGCGTGGTGCTGATTGTTATAGTCCATTACAATCTGCCGGTCAATGCGCCGCCGCACCCGAGCACACCGCGGCCCGCGGCCGAGCAGCGTGGCGCGGGTCGCCGGCATCGACTACGGCAAGCTGGATGCGCACTTCGGCTACGCGCTGAAGCGCGCGCAGCTGGCCGCCTTCGGCGCGTTCGCGCGCGCCACCGAGGGCCACGACATCACGCCGCCCCGCTACACGGCGCTGGTGATCC
>CAZVHU010000284.1:0-1711 GCA_964627075.1 uncultured Enterobacteriaceae bacterium
GCAAGCATGCTGTCGCCGCGGGCCTGGCAATGCTGGCCCGCGAGCAGGAGACACCGGGCTCCGGGCGGGAAAACGAACATCTTGCCCGCATCCGGGCGTGGATCACGGCCGCCCCGCGCGCCTGGCTCGAAGAGCTGCTGATCGAACAGGCGCTCGGCGACCCCGGATTTCGCAGCCGCCTCGACGCACAGGCCGTACGGTCGCCGGGGCCGAAGGGCCCTGATCTCAAGGCGCTCGAGGAGACGGTGGGCACGGCGCTCGCCGTCCGTGGTTTCGTGGACTATGGCGGCATGCGCCGCCTCCTCGAGCGTGCCCGCACGGCCGCAGATCTGATCGCCGGTCTGATCGAGGAGGGTCATGCCGCGACCGCGCGCGAGCTGGCACACCATGCCCTGATGCGCGGGATCGCGACCTACACCCGAACCGATGACTCGGGCGGCGGCTTCGGCGATCTGCTCCGAGATATCGCTGCGCTCCATCTCGAGACCTGTCGGGTAGCCCCGCCGGACCCCGCAGCCTTCGGCAAACAGTTGTTTGACTTGCTTCTGCTCGATGAGTGGAGTCTCCTCGCTTTCGAGGATTACGCGCAGTTTCTGGGCACGGAGGGCCTGCGTGTCTTTCGCGCGCTCGCTGAGAAGAAGTGGCAGAAGGTTGCTGCGCTCGGCCCCGGTGAGAGCAGGATGGCCTGCGATTCATCCCGCCAGCAGGTCACCGCCATCATGGAAGCGCTCGCTCGCGAGGTCCGCGACACCGATGCCCTCGTGGCCATCAAGAGTCGCAACCTCAGCTGCCCCTATCGGTTCCTGGACATTGCCCAGACTCTGGCAGAGGCCGGCCGTCGCTACGAGGCGCTCGACTGGGCCGAGCGTGGGCACAGGACTTTTCCGGGGCAGCCCGATTCCCGTCTCGTCGAATTTCTTGCCTGCGAATACGCCCGCCGGGGCCGGTACCAAAAAGCTGTCGCGCTTGTCTGGGAGCAATTCACGCACGCCCCGTCGCTCGCCTCCTATCGGCAGATCCACAAGGCTGCCACCCCGGCCCGCGTCTGGGATGTGTGGCGCAGCAAGGCGCTGGCCTGGCTGCGCGAGAGGGCGCAGGCGGCGCCCCAGCGCGGGTCGCGCCGTCTGGCGTGGGGGCCTGGCGGTCAATCCCTGCTGATCGAAATTCTTCTCTGGGAAGGCGACAGCGACGCCGCGCTCGCCGCGGCGCGCGCTGGCGGCTGCAGCACCGGGCAATGGCTCGAGATCGCAAAGGCGCGTGAGAACACCCACCCCGCCGATGCCGCTGAAATCTACCGGGCACGCCTCGATGACATCGTCGGGCAGAAGAGCCATCGCGGCTACGATGAAGCGGCGGCTCTCGTGAAAAAGATCCGCAATCTCATGCAGCGCACGAACGACGAGCGCGGTTTCGCCGCCTGGCTGGACGCGGTCCGGGTGAAACACAAGGCCAAGCGCAATTTCATGCAGAGGTTGGAGAAGGTTGTGGGCGGGGCGGGCGAGGCTGACCGCGGCGAGGCCACCGCATGATGCGGGAATTGCCGGAGGATCGTGGTGAGGTGGACGTGTATCGCGCGGAGGGTGGCAAGAGCGCCTTGGGCGTGCGTTTGGCGGGCGATGCTGTCTCTTTACGCCTGAAGCGGCACACCAACATGATGCCCTCGACAGGTGATATGCGGCTATGGCACAAGAACCAGGTGGTTGGCCATAGG
>CAZVHU010000285.1:0-1651 GCA_964627075.1 uncultured Enterobacteriaceae bacterium
GCGACACGCGATCGAGCGTCAGCGCCTCCGGCCCCTTGAAATGCGCCGCCGGGTCCCAGTCCACCGGCGCCGAGACCTGCACGCCCGTCTTGGCGGCAACCTCGGGCGGCAGCGCGCGCACGCCCGGACGCGCTTCGCTGAGCGCAGCGTGGAACTGCGCGACGCTGTTGCCGAGCGGGGAGACGACGCCGAGCCCGGTGATCGCGACTCGGCGCCAAGTCATAGCGCGGGGACCGGGCCCCTACCGGTTGATTCGCTCGGGGCCTTCCCGGCCCCCCCGCGCCCCCCATGCGCGGTGTGCAGCGGACATCTCACCGTATGCGTCTAGGCCTTGGCGGCGCCCGCCAGGGACGACGCGACGTGCCGCTCCAGGTCGGCGAGGCACTTGATCGCGCGCAGGTCCTCGTCGGAGACCTTGACGCCGAACTCGTCCTCCACCTTGAACATGAACTCGATGAAGGTGAGCGAATCGATGCCCAGCGTCTCGAGCGGCGCGGCCGGGTCCATTTTGGCGGGATCGAGCGCGAGCTCCTTGACGGCGAGCGCCTTGATGCGGCTGAGCGTGTCCATGCGGCCCCTGAGGGTGTCGGTGGCGGATTATAGTCGGAGGCATTAGACGCAGATCAAATGCCCGCCCCGCCGCGCCGTGGGTAAAATGGCGGCGAAACAAGCGCTTGCGTCAGGAAACGCCGTGACCCTGTTCGCCCTGGGCCTGAACCACCAGACCGCGCCGCTCGAAGTCCGCGAGCGGGTGGCGTTCGCCGCGCAATCGCTGGAAGGCGCGCTGGCGGAGCTCGCGCGCGAGCGCGGCGCGCAGGAAGCGGCGATCCTTTCCACGTGCAACCGCACCGAGCTGTACCTCTCGGCGGGCGAGCCGGCGCTCGCCGCCGAGTGGCTGGCGCACTACCACCGTTTCAAGCCGGGGGAGCTTTCGCCCTACCTCTACACGCTGCCGCGCGAGCAGGCGGTGCGCCACGCCTTCCGCGTCGCCGCGGGTCTGGACTCGATGGTGCTCGGCGAGCCGCAGATCCTGGGGCAGCTCAAGGACGCGGTGCGCTCGGCCGAGGCCGCGGGCACGCTGGGCACGGTGCTCAGCAAGCTCTTCCAGCGCTCGTTCGCCGTGGCGAAGGAGGTGCGCTCGACCACGCAGGTCGGCGCGAGCAGCGTCTCGATGGCGGCCGCGGCGGTGAAGCTCGCGGCGCGCATCTTCCCGTCGCTTGCGGAGCAGAAGGTGCTGTTCATCGGCGCGGGCGAGATGATCGAGCTTTGCGCCACGCACTTCGCGGCGCAGGCGCCCGAGCGCATCACGGTGGCCAACCGCACGCTCGAGCGCGCGCAGGCGCTCGCGCACCGCTTCAACGCGCGCGCCATCGAGCTGCGCGAGCTCGCTGCGCACCTCGAGGAGCACGACATCGTCGTCTCCTGCACCGCGAGCTCGCTGCCGATCCTGGGCAAGGGGCTGGTGGAGCGCGCGCTCAGGGCGCGCCGCCGCCGGCCGATGTTCATGGTGGACCTCGCGGTGCCGCGCGACATCGAGCAGGAAGTGGGCGAGCTCGACGACGTGTTCCTCTACACCGTGGACGACCTCGCCGGGATCGTGTCGGCGAACCTCGACTCGCGCCGCGCCGCGGTCGAGCAGGCCGAGGCGATC
>CAZVHU010000286.1:0-1646 GCA_964627075.1 uncultured Enterobacteriaceae bacterium
GTGATCCGCCCGTGCTTTTCCACGTATTGCAGCACCATCTGTTCCTGCTGCAGCGGCTCGAAGCCGCGCTGGCGGACGTAGGCGGCCTTGTCGCCCAGCGCCCGGTAGGCGGCGGCCGACAGGTGCCAGGTGCGGCCCTTCTTCTGGCCGCGCTCTTCGATGAGCCCTGCCTCCACCAGGCGGTGGAGCGTGGCGCGGGTTTCGGATTCAGGCTTCTGGGTGAGCCGCGCCGCATCGTCCGTCGTCAGACTGCGCTCCTGCCAGAGGCGATTGAGAACGAGCAGCTCGTCGAGACCCAGCACGCGCCCGCCCTGGGCCTCGGTGATCAGCAGGCGCACGAAGTCGAGGTTAGCCTCGCCGCCGGGGATGACCACGACCACGCCGGCGCTGTCGCTGCGCTCGTAGGAAGGCGCGGGGCGGCCGTTGCGCAGCTGCTCGTAGAAGATGGTGTCGATGCCGCGCGCGGTGCGCTCGACGATGCCGGCGCGCTTGAAGGCATCGGCCAACAGCGGGTTGCGCGGGCGCGGAGCGGTGACGAGCAGGTTGTCGAGCCGCACGCCTTCGGGAAAACCGCCGGGGCTGCTGATCTCGATACGGTCGGCGTGCCACTGGAAATGCACCGCGCCGAGACGCTGGTAGTCGCGGTGGATGAGGGCATTGGCCACCGCCTCGCGCAGCGCGCGCTCGGGATAGTCCGGAACGCCGACCCGCAGCAGACCGACCATCAACTCCTGCTCGCGGTTGCGGGCGCGGATGCGTGATTCGATTTCCTCCATCGTGCGCAGCAGCGGCCAGCGGAAGAAGTCGTTGACCTCCACGTCGAGGCCGCGCAGCACCTGAAACGCCACTTCGTGGCTGGGGACGAAGCGCTGCAGCGCCTCGACCTTGCCGAACAGCAACAGCGCGGCGAGGCGTACATCGCGCACGGCGCCGTTGGCCTCGACCACCCCGAGGGCCTTGGCCAGCTCCAGATCGGGCAGGTCGAGCAGGGATTCATCGCTGCGCCCGCGACGCTCGCGCACGCTGCGGCGGAAACGCTCGAGCTCGAGCGGGTCCAGGTCCTCCCAGCGTGCGCCCGCGACACGCTGGGCGGAGGGGTCGAGCAATCCCCGATCCGATTGCAGGGACTGCATCGCGTACACGTCCATGGGCGCACACGCGGGCCGCCCATCGCCGCCCAGAACGCGGCGCAGATAGACGCCCTCGCTCGTTCCCACCGGCTGGCGCTGGTGGGGGACTTCGATGGCGATGACGGCTTGGTCGTGGAGCGTGATGACCTCGACCTTCGCTGCGATGGAAGGCCGCGCGCGATTCGCGATCAGGGCCGCCAGCCTGTGGATATCCGTGCCGCCTCCATGACGCGGACGCGCGCCCGAGATGCGGCCGTGGTCCTCGACACCGATGCGCAACCACGCGCGCTCGGCGCCCTGCCGGTTGGCGAGGCAGGCCACGGCCTCGACGAGTTCGCGGTCGTTGAGGGCAGCACGCTCCTCACCCTTGAATTCGACCGCCAGCGATTCGCCAGCGGCGATCAAGCACGCGAGCTCTTCGCCCGTCATCGCGATTCGTTCCAGAAGCCGAGCGCGCGGAGATTCTCGGCGATCGCGGCATCGAGCCTCAAAGCCTCGGCCTGCTGCTCGCGCAGC
>CAZVHU010000287.1:0-1640 GCA_964627075.1 uncultured Enterobacteriaceae bacterium
ACGTAAACCACGATACGCCGGAGGCAGGCCGCCTCAGCTCAAGCCATTCTGTCTAAGGGGCGTTATCGAGGTCTCCCGCAATGCCGGCAGACTCCAAGCGTCGGTTTGTCGCAGTCGTGCTAGCCGTCGCGGTGTTCATTGTTGGAGTCCCCGCCATCGCCGCATTGCTGTTCTTTCCGGTCATGTATCTGGCCGGCGCGCACACCGGCGTGTTATCCGGGCCACTTGCCGGTGCCGTATGGGCGGCCGGTGTGGCGGCTGCAATCCTCGTTCCGGCGTGGCTCGCGGTGCGGACCTACCGGCGCATCCTCAACCCGGCAGCGGCCGCACGATGAAACGCGCGTTGCCGCTTGACCGCCGCATCTACACCGACCCTTGCCGGCTTCGCCCCGCTCGCGCCCGGAACGATGCAGCTCGAGTTCCGCCGCGAAGCGGAGATGGAACTCGATGAGGCAGGCGCGCACCACGAGCTTCAGGTCGCGGGGCCGGGCGAGCGCTTCGAGGCCGATGGCCGGCGCGCAACGGACATCCTGCTCGAGCTCCCACGGACCGGGCCGGGCGCACGCGGCCGGAGTGTAAAGTCAGACTTTACACTTCGACCAGCAGGTTCCCCATGGCGTCCACCGAGGCCCGGTTGCCGGGCTCGAGCACCGTGGTGCAGTCCAGTTGCTCGATGATGGCCGGCCCCTCGAGCTTCGCGGGCAGGCTCTCGCGCCGGTAGATGGGCGTTTCGCGCCAGCCGCCTTCGAACCACACTTCGCGCGTGGCGGCGGGCGCCGCGCCGCGCTTGCCCCCGAGGATCGCGAGATCGAAGCGCGGCCGCAGGCCGATCACCGCGGTGTGCAGGTTGACGAGCACTGCTCGGATCTCGGGCAACTCGACGCCGAAGCGGTCCCAGTAGGCCTTGTCGAAAAGCTTCTGCAATTGCTCCCGGCCAACGTCCGGGCCGGGCAGGGGCACCGAGAGGATGTGGCTCTGGCCCTGGAACTGCATGTCGGCCGAGTGCAGCAGCCGCACGCCCTCGATCGCCACGCCCTGGCGCGCGAGCAACTGCCGGCCGCTCGCGATCTGCGTTTCGAGGATGCGCCGCACTTCCACCGGGTCGGCGTCGGGCAGCGGTTTGTTCACCGTGTTGACGTAGTCGGTTCTCAGGTCCGCGACCACGCAGCCGAGCGCGTTGGTGATGCCGGGGCGCGCGGGGATGAGGAGCCTCGGAATCCCCAGCTCGCGCGCGAGCGCAGCGGCGTGCAAGGGGCCTGCGCCGCCGAAGGGAAACAGCACGAAGTCGCGCGGGTCGTGGCCGCGCGCGAGCGACACCATGCGGATCGCGCCCGCCATCCTGTCGTTGGCGATGCGCACGATGGCTGCGGCGGTCTGCGTCGCGTCCAGCCCCAGCGGCTTGCCGAGCTTTTCCACGAAAACGCGCGCGATCGCCTTGAGATCCGCCTTGCCGGAGACGCCGAGGAGCCTCTCAGGGTTGAGCCGCCCGAGGAGCAAATCGGCGTCGGTGATGGTCGGCTCGCTGCCGCCGCGCCCGTAGCAGATCGGGCCGGGCTGCGCGCCCGCCGAGCGCGGGCCGACTTTGAGCATGCCGTCCTCGCCGAGGAACGCGATCGAGCCGCCGCCCGCGCCGATGGTGT
>CAZVHU010000288.1:0-1610 GCA_964627075.1 uncultured Enterobacteriaceae bacterium
AGGACCCGATCGAGTTCGTGCACGAGTCGAAGAAATGCCTCGTCAACCAGCGCGAAGTCGGGCCGCACACCCTTTCGTTCGCCAACGCCCTCAGGGCCTGCACGCGGGAGGACCCGGACACGGTGCTGGTGGGCGAGATGCGCGACCTGGAAACGATCCGCCTTGCGCTGACCGCGGCCGAGACCGGGCACCTGGTGTTCGGCACGCTGCACACCTCTTCGGCCGCCAAGACCGTTGACCGCATCGTCGACGTGTTTCCGGCCGCCGAGAAGGAGATGGTGCGCGCGATGCTCTCGGAGTCCCTGCGCGCGGTGATCTCGCAGACGCTGCTCAAGACCAAGGACGGCTCGGGGCGGGTGGCGGCGCACGAGATCATGATCGGCACGCCGGCGATCCGGAACCTGATCCGCGAGAACAAGATCGCGCAGATGTACTCGGCGATCCAGACCGGGGCGCAGGTCGGCATGCAGACGCTCGACCAGGCCCTGCACGACCTCGTCAAGCGCAACGTCGTTTCGGTGGTCGAGGCGCGCTCCCGGGCGCAGAACAAGGAATCCTTCGTCGGCTGAGCGCGGCGCGACGGCACCCCAGAGCGGAAGCGAGGACCCCATGGAACGCGAACAGGCAACCAAGTTCATGTACGACCTTCTGCGCGCCCTGATGGCGAAGAAGGGCTCGGACCTCTTCATCACCGCGGGCTTCCCGCCGGCGATGAAGATCGACAACCGCATGACGCCGGTGTCGCAGCAGGCGCTCAGCCCGCAGCACACCGCGATGCTGGCGCGCTCGATCATGAACGACAAGCAGGCCGCCGAGTTCGAGGCGAAGAAGGAGTGCAACTTCGCCATCAGCCCGGCGAGCATCGGGCGCTTCCGCGTCAACTGCTTCGTGCAGCAGGGCCAGGTCGGCATGGTGCTGCGCGTGATCACCACCACCATCCCGAACTTCGAGGACCTCAAGCTGCCGCCGGTGCTCAAGGACATCGCCATGACCAAGCGCGGCATGGTGCTGTTCGTCGGCGGCACCGGCTCGGGCAAGTCCACCTCGCTCGCGGCGATGATCGGCTACCGCAACGAGAACTCCTACGGCCACATCGTCACCATCGAGGACCCGGTGGAGTACGTGCACCCGCACAAGAACTGCATCCTGACGCAGCGCGAGGTGGGCGTGGACACCGACTCGTGGGAAGCGGCGCTCAAGAACACGCTGCGCCAGGCGCCGGACGTGATCCTGATCGGCGAGATCCGCGACCGCGAGGTGATGGAGCACGCGATCGCGTTCTCCGAGACCGGCCACCTGGCGCTCGGCACGCTGCACGCCAACAACTCCAACCAGGCGATGGACCGGATCATCAACTTCTTCCCCGAGGAGCGGCGCCAGCAGCTGCTGATGGACCTGTCGCTCAACCTCAAGGCGGTGATCTCGCAGCGCCTGATCCCGAACAAGGAGGGCAGGGGGCGCGTGGCGGCGGTCGAGGTGATGCTCAACTCGCCGCTGATCAGCGACCTGATATTCAAGGGCGAGATCCACGAGATCAAGGAGATCATGAAGAAGTCCCGCGAGCTGGGCATGCAGACCTTCGACCAGGCGCTGTTCGACCTGTACGAGGC
>CAZVHU010000289.1:0-1598 GCA_964627075.1 uncultured Enterobacteriaceae bacterium
TCGCCGATCAATAACTTACGATCGGTGCGGGGAATCTTTACCGGACACTAGTGGGCTCTGACCCCTATTGCTCGGACCCCTATTGCTCGACGATCTCGAAGTCCTTGGTGATCTCGGCGGTCTTGCCGAGCATCGCGGTCGCGGAACAGTACTTCTCGTGCGACAGGCGCACCGCCTGCTCCACCAGCGACGGCTTCAGGTTCCTGCCGCGCACCACGAAGTGCATGTGGATCTTCGTGAAAACCTTGGGGTCGGTGGCCGCGCGTTGCGCCGTGAGCTTCACCTCGCAGCCGGTGATTTCCTGGCGGCTGCGCTTGAGGATCAACACCACGTCGTAGGCCGAGCAGCCCCCGGCGCCGGCGAGCACCGTCTCCATGGGGCGCGGCGCGAGGTTGCGTCCGCCGCCATCGGGTGAGCCGTCCATCGCGATCAGGTGATTGCTCCCGGTCTCGGCGAGGAACGACATCCCGTCGCCGGTCCATCTGACTGTGCAGTCCATCGTCTTCCTTATGATAAAATTCGGCCCTTTTCCCGGCACCGGATCATGACTACCTTCAGCGCCAAGCCCGCCACCGTCCAGCGCGGCTGGTACGTGGTGGACGCCCAGGGCAAGGTGCTCGGCCGGCTCGCCTCGCAGATCGCCTCGCGGCTGCGCGGCAAGCACAAGCCCGAGTACACGCCGCACGTCGACACGGGCGATTTCATCGTCGTCGTCAACGCCGCCAAGCTTCGCGTCACCGGCCGCAAGGCCGAAACCAAGAAATATTACCGCCACACCGGCCACCCGGGCGGGGTGCGGGAGACCAGCTTCGCGAAGCTCCACGCGCGCTACCCCGGGCGCGTGCTGCAAAAGGCGGTGAAGGGCATGCTTCCCAGGGGCCCCTTGGGCAACGCGATGCTGCGCAAGCTCAAGATCTACGCCGAGGCGACGCACCCGCACGCCTCGCAGCAACCCAAGGCACTGGAGATCTAGGACGATGGTCGGCGACTACTACTACGGCACCGGGCGGCGCAAGAGCTCGGTGGCGCGAGTGTTCCTCAAGCAGGGCAAGGGCCAGTTCATCGTGAACGGCAAGCCGGTGGACGAGTTCTTCTCGCGCGAGACCGGGCGCATGGTGGTGCGCCAGCCGCTCGAGCTCACCAAGAGCGGCGCGAGCTTCGACATCCTCGTCAACGTGCACGGCGGCGGCGAGAGCGGGCAGGCGGGCGCCGTGCGGCACGGCCTGGCGCGCGCGCTGGTCGAGTTCGACGCGGCGCTCAAGCCCGCGCTGAGCGCGGCGGGCCTCGTGACCCGCGACGCGCGCGAAGTCGAGCGCAAGAAGGTCGGCCTGCACAAGGCGCGGCGGCGCAAGCAGTACTCGAAGCGTTGATTCGAACGACCCAGCGCAACAGAACCCACGACAGCCGCCTGCGGGCGGCTGTTTGCTTTCTGGGAGCACGGTTCCGGTGGCGGTGAGCGCGCGGCTGGCGAAGCTGCGGCAGCGCTTCGGCATCGCGGCGCCGAAGGTGGCGGTGCGCACGCACGTTCCGTGGTACCTGCGCTGGCTGTTGCTGGCGGTCCTCGGGGCTTTCGCGGTGGCGCTCGCGGCGTGGATGTA
>CAZVHU010000290.1:0-1596 GCA_964627075.1 uncultured Enterobacteriaceae bacterium
CGCGCATCTGCTTCGCGAGGCCGATCAGTTCCTCGATCACCTGCGCCGCCTCGATGGCCCGGTTCTGGTAGCGACGAATGGTCTGTTCCAGCATTTCGGCGAACGAGCGGGCCTGCACGACGTTCTTGCGCCAGCGGGTGCCGATCTCTCCCTTGAGCAGCTTCTGCAGCAGCTCCACCGCGAGATTCCGCTGGGGCATGCCGCGCACCTCGGCGAGGAACTCGTCGGAGAGGATCGAGAGGTCTGGCTTCGCGAGTCCCGCCGCGGCGAAGATGTCCACCACGCCTTCCGGGGCCACCGCCCGCGAGATGATTTGACGCACCGCGTGGTCGAGCTCCTCTTCCGGGCGCGCATCACTTGGGGCGCGCTTGGCAAGCACGGCCTGCACGGCTTGGAAGAAGGCGACGTCGTCGCGAATGCACAGCGCCTCCTCGTGCGGCACGGCGAGCGCGAACGCCTGCGACAGCTCGCGCACCGCACGCACGCACCGATCCTTGCCGTTGTCCTGGCGAAGGATGTGTTCCTGCGCGGCGGGGAGGAGCGCCAGCCGCTCCTGGGGCGTGCCGCTCACCCACTTCGCCCGGTCGAAGCCCCCCACGACGCCCGCGGGCGTCGTGTACGACCCGAACAGGCCGCAGCAGATTTCGTATTTCTCCAGCATCACCGCCACGGCTTCCTCCTGATCCAACGCGGTGCGGCCTGTGCCGCCGCTCTCCGTGTACGTCGCCAGCGCGGCTTTCAGTTCGTGAGCGAGCCCCAGGTAGTCCACGACCAGCCCGCCGGGCTTGTCCTTGAACACCCGGTTCACGCGCGCGATGGCCTGCATGAGGCCATGGCCGCGCATCGGCTTGTCGATGTACATGGTGTGCAGGCTCGGCGCGTCGAAGCCAGTCAGCCACATGTCGCGCACGAGCACCATGCGCAGCGGATCGGCCGGATCGCGGAAGCGGGCCGCGAGCGCCTCGCGCCGCGGCTTGTTGCGGATGTGCGCCTGCCAGTCCGCTGGGTCTGACGCCGAGCCGGTCATCACCACCTTGATCGTGCCCCGGTCGTCCGCCTCGCTCGCCCACCCGGGCCGCAGCTTCACGATCTCGCGATAGAGCTCGACGCAGATGCGCCGGCTCATGCACACGACCATGGCCTTGCCGTCCATCGCCTCCAGCCGCTTCTCGAAGTGCTCGATGATGTCCTTGACGATGAGCGCCAGCCGCTTCTGCGCACCGACCACGGTTTCGAGCTGCGCCCACTTGGTCTTGAGCTTCTCCTTGCGCTCGAGTTCCTCGCCCTCGGTGGCCTCCTCGAAATCCGGGTCGATCTTCGGCCGCTCGGCCTCGTCCAGCGCGAGCTTGGCCAGCCGGCTCTCGTAATAGATGGGCACGGTGGCGCCGTCCTGCACCGCGCGCTGGATGTCGTACACGCTGATGTAATCGCCGAACACCGCCCGCGTGTTCGCGTCGGCAAGCTCGATTGGCGTGCCGGTGAAGCCGATGAATGAGGCGTGCGGTAGCGCGTCGCGCATGTGACGCGCGAAGCCATCGATGAAGTCGTACTGGCTGCGGTGCGCCTCGTCGGCGATCACAACGATGTTGCGCCGCT
>CAZVHU010000291.1:0-1565 GCA_964627075.1 uncultured Enterobacteriaceae bacterium
GCATGCCGTCAACGCCCAGAGGCCCATGACAATCCTCCTACCTGCGCGGCAGGTGCTGATCGCTCGAACCGCCCGGCACCCGCCGCCGCACCGTGCGGTACCCTGCGCCAGGACATGAGGCGGGTCTTCCACGGCTGGTGGATGGTTGCCGCAGGCTGCGCGATGCAGTTCGTGCAGTCGAGCATGCTGCTGCAGTCCTTCGGCGCCTACGTCGCGGTGCTGCGCGACGACCGCGGCTGGTCCAAGACCGAGCTCGCCGGCGCCGCCGCGCTGCACCAGGTCGAGGCGGCGATCCTCGGGCCGGTGCTCGGCTGGTTCATCGACCGCTTCGGGCCCCAGGGCGTGATCCGCGCCGGCGTGCTCACTTTCGGCGCGGGCTTCATGCTGCTCAGCTACACCGAGAGCCTGCTCGGGTTCTATGCAGCGTTCCTCGTGCTCGCGCTCGGCGCGAGCCTGTGCGGCTTCTTTCCGCTCAACGTCGCGCTGATTCACTGGTTCGAGAGGAAGCGCGCGCGGGCGCTTTCTTCCATGCAGTTCGGGCTTGCGCTCGGGGGCCTGGCGGTGCCGGCGGTGGCGTGGGCGCTCGGCGCCTACGGCTGGCGCGCGACCGCCTTCGCCTCGGGCCTCATCATCATCGCCACGGGCCTGCCGCTCTCGTTCGTCATCCGCCGCCGTCCGGAGGACTACGGCGAGGTGGTGGACGGCGGGCCGCCGCCTGCGAAGGATGCCGAACGGCGCCCAGGCGCGCCCGGCCCCGAGCGCGACTTCACCGCCCGCGAGGCGATCCGCACGCCCGCGTTCTGGCTGCTCTCCTTCGGCCACGGCTCGGCGCTGTTCGTGGTGAGCGCCGTGAACGTGCACGCGGTCACGCACATGAAGGAGGGCCTCGGCTATTCGATCGAGACCGCGGCGCTGTTCATCATGCTGCAGACGGCTTGCCAGCTGGGCGGCATCGCCATCGGCTGGCTGGTCGGCGACCGCTACGACAAGCGCATGATCGCCGCGACCTGCATGGTGCTGCACATGGCAGGGCTGCTTTTCCTCACCTACGCCCTCAATACGGCGATGGTGGTCGCGTTCGCCGTGCTGCACGGCACCGCCTGGGGCCTGCGCGGGCCGTTCATGCAGGCGTTGCGCGCCGACTACTTCGGCCGCAGCGCGATCGGCCTGATCCTCGGGCTCTCCTTCGCCATCATCGTCATCGGGCAGATCGGCGGCGGCATGATCGCGGGCGTGCTCGCAGACCTCACCGGCAACTACCGCGCCGGGTTCACCGTGGTGGCGCTGCTCGCCGGGGTGGGGTCGCTGTTCTTTGTCCTCGCCAAGCGGCCGAGGCTGCCGGCGCGGGGGTAAAGCAGGATCGGGGACACACCCCGGGGATCGAGAACCAGGAAAAATCGGGGTCTGTCCCCGATGGGGTCTGTCTCTGGCGCTGCTGCGCCGCAGCGCGACCGGCGCGCGGACTTTTGCCTTGCTCATCGTAAGCCAGGCAACTATTATTCGGGCATGCTCCGCGAGGACCTGTCGCGCAACTTCGGCTTCCTGCTGAACGACGTCGCGCGCCT
>CAZVHU010000292.1:0-1560 GCA_964627075.1 uncultured Enterobacteriaceae bacterium
CTCGCCGACATTGACGAGCGTGCCACGGCCGAGGTCACGGCCGTAGCACTTGGCGCACACGCCCCAGCGCGTGTCGCAGGTGAGCGGCGTGCGCACCTTCACCTCGTCGATGCCGACGTTGTCGATCGTGTCCACCGCCTCCTCGTCGAGCAGCGTGCCCGCCGGGTAGAGCGCGTCCTGCGTCTCGGGATGCAGCAGGTCGGCGGCCAGCACACGGCCGAGGATGCGCTCCCTGAGCGCCTCGACCACCTCGCCACCCTCGACCAGCGCCTTCATCGAGACGCCGTTCTGCGTGCTGCAGTCGTCCTCGGTTACCACCAGGTCCTGGGTGACGTCCACCAGACGCCGCGTCAGGTAGCCCGAGTTCGCGGTCTTGAGCGCGGTGTCCGCGAGGCCCTTGCGCGCACCGTGCGTCGAGATGAAGTACTGCAGCACGTTGAGACCCTCGCGGAAGTTCGCCGTGATCGGGGTCTCGATGATCGAGCCGTCGGGCTTGGCCATCAGGCCGCGCATTCCGGCGAGCTGCCGGATCTGCGCCGCCGAGCCCCGGGCGCCCGAGTCGGCCATCATGTAGATCGAGTTGAACGCCTCCTGGCGCACCGCCTTGCCCTGGCGGCTCTCGACCTCCTCGGTGCCGAGCTGCTCCATCATCACCTTGCCGACCTGCTCGCCGCAGCGCGACCAGATGTCCACCACCTTGTTGTAGCGCTCGCCGACGGTCACCAGTCCCGAGGTGTACTGCGTCTCGATCTCCTTGACCTCCGATTCCGCCGCCTGGATCAGCTCCTGCTTGGCGGCCGGAATGCGCATGTCGTGCACGCCGAACGAGATGCCGCCGCGCGTCGCCATGGTGAAGCCGGCCTGCATCAGCTTGTCGGCGAAGATCACGGTCTCGCGCAGCCCGCAGCGGCGGAAGCCGGCGTTGATCAGGCGCGAGATCTCCTTCTTCTTCAGCGGCCGGTTGAGCAGCTCGTAGGGCAGCCCCGCCGGCAGGATCTCCGACAGCAGCGCGCGGCCCACCGTGGTCTCGTAGCGCGTCACCTTGTCCTTGCGCTCGCCGTCGTCGGCGACCTCGACCTCCCTGATGCGCACCCAGATGCGGGCGTGCAGGTCCACCTGGCGCGACTCGTAGGCGCGCGAAACCTCGGCGAGGTCGGCAAAGCTCATGCCCTCGCCCTTGGCGTTGATGCGCTCGCGGGTGGCGTAATAAAGGCCCAGCACGATGTCCTGCGAGGGCACGATGATCGGCTCGCCGTTCGCGGGCGAGAGCACGTTGTTGGAGGCGAGCATCAGCGTCCTCGCCTCCATCTGGGCTTCCAGCGACAGCGGCACGTGCACCGCCATCTGGTCGCCGTCGAAGTCGGCGTTGAACGCCGCGCACACCAGCGGGTGCAGCTGGATCGCCTTGCCCTCGATCAGCACCGGCTCGAAGGCCTGGATGCCGAGGCGGTGCAGCGTCGGCGCGCGGTTGAGCATCACCGGGTGCTCGCGGATCACCTCCTCGAGGATGTCCCACACCTCGGGCACTTCCTGCTCCACCAGGCGCTTGGCGGCCTTGAT
>CAZVHU010000293.1:0-1528 GCA_964627075.1 uncultured Enterobacteriaceae bacterium
AGATCGGTGGATGCCGCGAGTGGTTCGTCACCAGCGAAGACGCCGACCTGCAATACCGCCTGGCTGAAGTCACGCGTATCGCGTTCGAACCGCGTTGCGCCTATCTCTACCGTCTGCACGACGCCTCGATCACCCACGCGCAGCGCAGCGCGCAGCGGAAGTTCTACGAATCCGAGGCGCGCCGTTTTCTTGAGCAGCGGCGTGGCGGCCAACCCGACGATCTCCAGCGCAACGCCCCTCCCCCCGTGCCGGTTCACGAGCAAAGCCACGCGTCGCTCTCGACCGATCAGCAGATCCTGCACGTGTTGCCGCAGGAATACATCATCGACGGCCAGGAGGGCGTGCGCGAGCCGCTCGGCATGAGCGGCGTGCGCCTGGAGGTGAAGGTGCACATCGTCACCGGCGCGGTGTCGGCGGCGCAGAACATCGTCAAGTGCGTGCGCCGCTGCGGGCTGGAGGTGAACGACCTGATCCTGCAGCCGCTCGCCTCGGCGCGCGCGGTGCTCTCGGACGACGAGCGCGACCTCGGGGTGTGCCTGGTCGACATCGGCGGCGGCACCACCGACCTCGCGGTATTCACCCAGGGCGCGATCCGCCACACCGCGGTGCTGCCGGTGGCGGGCGACCAGATCACCAACGACATCGCCATGGCGCTGCGGACGCCGACCGCGGAGGCCGAGGCGATCAAGCTGCGCCACGGCGTGGCGCTCAGGCAGCTCGCCGACGCCGGCGAGATGATCGAGGTGCCGGGCATCGGCGACCGGCCGCCGCGCGTGATGTCGCGCCAGACGCTCGCCGAGGTGATCGAGCCGCGCGTCGAGGAGTTGTTCGGCCTGGTGCAGCAGGTGCTGCGCGAGTCGGGCTACGAGGAGCTGCTGTCCTCGGGAATCGTGCTCACCGGCGGCAGCTCGGTGATGCGCGGCATGGTGGAGCTGGGCGAGGAGATCTTCCACATGCCGGTGCGCGTGGGCACGCCGCGCTACCGCGGGGGGCTGGCCGAGGTGGTCGGCAACCCGCGCTACGCCACCGCCATGGGGCTGCTGTTCGAGGGCGCGCAGCAGCTGCAGCAGGGCCGCATCGCGCGCCAGAACGGATCGGTGCGCGCGGTGGTCGGCCGCATGCGCGACTGGTTCCAGAAGAATTTCTGAGGTGAATTGCTTTTTTCGTGGAGTCGCAGCACTAACCGGCAAGGAGAAGAAGACATGTTCGAAATCGTGAATGACCAACCGGCAGGGCCAGTGATCAAGGTGATCGGCGTGGGCGGCGCCGGCGGCAACGCAGTCGATCACATGATCGAGCAGGGCGTCGCCAAGGTGGAGTTCTACGCCGTCAACACCGACGCGCAGGTGCTGTCGCGCAACAAGGCGCGCAACCAGATCCAGCTCGGCACCAGCGGCCTGGGCGCGGGCGCCAAGCCCGAGGAGGCGAAGGCGGTGGCGGTCGCCGAGCGCGCGCGGCTGGAGGAGATGATCGCCGGCGCGCACATGGTGTTCATCACCGCCGGCATGGGCGGCGGCACCGGCACCGG